>JAZKYQ010000077.1:0-12425 GCA_045612205.1 Acutalibacteraceae bacterium
GTAACATCTTTCACTGTATTTTTTGTCCCGTGCTGTCGCACTATCGCCTCACTTTGCTCGTTGCCCCGTCGGTGAAAATGCTCCCCCGGAGCATTTTCTTCCGCTTCGCTCCCTCCTTATTCGAATTCCTCTGTATTCCTATCCGCGTCAAAAAAAATAACAGCACCAAAAGGTGCCGTTATTTTTTGTGTTTACAGCTTAAAATAGCAACACATTAATATTGGACTATTATGTTATTTTTTAAATCTGTTTATGAAAGCAGTAAAAACTAAAGATAAAACTGCAGAGAATAAACTGTAAAGCAAAAACGGCAAATCCTTAACATCACTAAACGAGACGCTTGCATCATAAACAAACACTTCAATGATAAGCCCAGAAACATTACAAAGAGTAAAACAGAAAAAAATAACTACAAAAGCTTTTATAAATAATACAACTTTATCTTTCATAATTTAACCCCATTTATTTACTTATGCTTTCTTTCAATGTTTTGCAACTTGAAACCAACATTCTTCTTATTCTACCGCAAAGATTTCTGTGTTTTTTGAATGTTTCTTCATCAATTATACCAGTATTGAAAAGGAGTTTTAACCAGCCTTCTGTTTCACTGCATTCTTTCAATGAAATCTCAAATTTAGAAAGCATATCAGCTTTGCTTTGACCGTAATTTGCTTCACGAATATTAGCATATACACTACTCGAACTTTTACGGATTTGAAAAATAGTGTTTGACGGTGCTTTTATATTTTGACATAGCAACTCAATATCAGTTGCTAACTGTTCAGAATAAATAAGCAAATAATTAGGTGACATATAATCACTTCCTTTTCAATGATTATACTATAAAGTTTAGTCAAAATCAATGCGTAGCATTGTATATCATCAATTCCGCAGGAATTGCATATCATCAAAACGAAGTTTTGTATATCATCAAGCCGACAAAAATACACACCTACGGTGTGGTGAGATACAACACGGCAAAGCCGTGTTGATGATATACACGCTAACGCGTGATGATATGCCAAGCCTGTCGGCTTGGATAAAAAAATCCGACAAGTCGAAACTTGTCGATTTTTTTGGCCCGCCCAGAGGGATTCGAACCCCCGTTCTTCAGAATCGGAATCTGCTGCGTTATCCAGCTGCGCCATGAGCGGTCATATAAAGTGAGGCGGTAAATAATACCGCCTCTTTTCTTTTAATTTTACTGAGCAAGAGCTCTTTCAAGCCAGATCTTGCCGATATCCATTGCATTATAAAGACCCTTCTTTTCGGTCTTCTGTGCAATTCTGTCATGAGGTCTTACATCAGGGTCAGTGTTGATAAGCTGAACAGACACACGATCTGCAACTTCAACGCCGTCAACATCCTTTGTGGAAAGGATCTGGAACATAATAACGAACTTGTCGCTCATATTTCCGTAATAAAGAGTGTTACCCTTTCTTACAAGGGGCTTGTCTTTATAGGTAAGAAATTCTGCCTTCTTTTTTGCTGCCATGGTTTGATTTTCCTCCAAATTATCTGAGATAGCTCTTGACAAGCTCCTGTAAAAGCTCATCGCGGTCGATTCTTCTTATAAGGCTACGTGCATTTTTATACGTAGTGATGTAAGTCGGATCTTCGGAAAGAATGTAGCCGACTATCTGATTAACGGGATTGTATCCCTTTTCTGTAAGTGCTTCATAAACCTGGGAAAGAACTTCCTTCATATCCTCGGGTGTTTCAGCTTTAAGTCTGAATTGTATTGTCTGATCGCTCATAACGAAACCTCCGAACACAAAATAAATTTACAGATTAATTATATATCATTTTTTTTAATAACACAATGGTATTTTTGATTTTTTTATAAAGTTTTTACTTTATTTTTTCTTCTTTTTGCGACATTTCTCCCACTGAGCCTGCTTTTTCAAGAGAAAATCTCATACTGAGGCTTTCCGTCGGACAATTTTTCACACAAAGACCGCAACGGATGCATTCGGGAGAATTCAGATCAAAAAGAACATCGATGTTCATTTTGCATGCTTTTTCGCACTTTTTACAGCCTATACATTTTTCTTCGTTGTTTCTTATTCGTAGCGGTGAAACCTTGTTAAACAGAGCATATATGGCGCCCAAAGGGCAAACATACTTACAGAAGGGTCTGTAAATTATAATTGACAAAATTATTGTCAAAGCGAGAATTACACCTTTATAAGCGAAAAGAAAGCCTGCCGATTCCCTGATGCCCTCATTGACTGCCGCAAGAGGTACACCACCGAAAAGCATACCCGACGGGCAGATATATTTACAAAACCAGGGAATGCTTGTTCCGTAATCATCAAGAGCAAAAAGCGGTAAAATTATCACAAAAACAAGCAAAACAGCATACTTTAAAAGACGCAGTAGCTTATCCCCTTTAAAGGTCTTGATTTTTTTCGGAAAAGGGATTTTATTGAGCAGATCCTGAACAAGGCCGAAGGGACAAAGCCATCCGCAGACAAGCCTTCCGAAAAGAGCTCCGATAAAAATAAGAAATCCCGAAACGTAAAATGTAATTTTATGCTCTGAGCCGATCACAGCCTGCATTGCACCTATGGGACAAGCACCGAGAGCACCAGGGCACGAGTAACAGTTAAGTCCCGGCAGACAGAAGCTTTTTGAAGTGCCCGTATATATTTTACCTTCTGCAAAGCCCTTAAGAAAGCTGTTAGTGAAAATAGTCCATAAAAGCTGTACCGTCAGTCTGGACTTATCTGTTTTTCTGAATTTATTTTTCTTATCCAATTCCTATACACTCCAGACATATTCTTATTGCCTTTACAAGCACGGTTGATGCTTCTCCTTTAAAATAACCGAAAAAGGTCATCACAAGACCGATAAGGGCAAGAATAATACCCGAACGGGGTGAAAATTCCTTTTTCACATTCATCACCTCTTTTTTATTATAACATAAAACTGATTTTTTTCACAGACTTTAATTAAATTTTCAAATAATGATTTTCCTGTTAATATATGTCAAGACTAAAGCGAGGTGATTTTTTTGATAAATGTTATGCTTCGAGGTATCATTGTATATATAACCGTCATTGTCAGCGTGAGACTTATGGGTAAAAGGCAGATAGGAGAGCTTCAGCCTACAGAGCTTGTTACTACCTTTCTGCTTTCGGAAATTGCATCCATGCCGTTACAGAACAAGGATATTTCTCTTTTCACATGTATTGTACTTGTTTTTGTGATTGTGGGGCTTGAAATAATCTTTTCAATTCTTGCAATCAAATCAAACGCCTTCCGCACTCTGACTCAGGGCACCAGCGCTCTTGTTATAAAGGACGGCAAGCTTTTACAAAATAAAATCAGTCAGCTTCGTTACAGCATTGATGACCTTATGGAATCTCTGAGACTCAAGGATGTTTTTGATATTTCACAGGTAAAATATGCCTATATTGAAACAAACGGTTCAATAAGTGTTATGCTCAAGGATGATTTCAACCCCGTAACCTACGGAGATCTTAAGCTGCCTAAAAAGAGCACTACCCTGCCCTGTCTTATCATAAGTGACGGAAAGATTATTGACAAGGATTTCAGGCTTTGCGCAATGACAAGTGAAAAGCTTGACAAAATACTGACAAGAATGAACCTTACCGCTGAGGAGGTTTTCGTTATGACCGCTGACAGAAACGGAAATATCAATATTATCCGAAAGGAGAAGAAAAATTGAAGCGCCTTTATATCGCCCTTACTCTTATTATTTTATCTGTTATCATATGCACCTTAAGCAGCGTCAAGGTGGAAAAACGAGCAATCGAAATGCGCAATGAGTTAGTTGAAATTTCCGATGCAATCAAAAAGAGAGACGAGATAAATCTGCACAATCTCATAAACCGTGCAGAAGCCCGCTGGAGCAAAACAGAAACCCTTTACAGCTTTATTGTTGATGCTGACAAAATCGAAGAAATGAGCATCAGCTTTGCCATGATAAAAGCACACCTTGATGACGGAAACACCGAACACGCACTTGAAAGACTTCACGAGTGTGAGCTTATGCTTTCAGAAATTGTTGAAAATGAAAAGCTCAGCATTAAAAATATTATGTAAGTGTCTGTTATAACTTTAATTTGACTTTTATTTTTTACAATGTTAAAATTATAACAGAATAAAAAATCTCCGCTATTTAAGGAGGAAGAAAAAATGAACGAACTGACTGAAAAATTCATTTCACTTTGCTCTTATTACGCAGAAAGCAAAGAAAATGTACTTTATCATAATCACTACGGTTCAGATAAATTATACAGTTATTTTATTGAGCTTTCTCTTTTGAAAATCGAATTCAGATATATTGAAAAAGAAAGCTCTTTGAATCCGCCAAGCTCACTTTACTGTATTATTTATCTTCATAAAAACAGTGATATTCACTATCACCTTATTGACATACTCCCCTATCTCAAGGAAAAGAATCTCAACCGTTGTTACTTTTCCGCTATTGAAAGCACTGCAAGGCTGGAAACATCTTTTAAAGAGCTCACGGCAATAATTGATTCTTCTCTTGAGGAAATCGAAGAGCTTGCCGCTAATGACAGTGAAATAAAAGAAAAGCTGTTTACGTCCTACAAGGCCTTTTACAAGCTTAAAGAAAAGGATCTCGATTCCTGCAAGGTTGAAGACCCGAAAGAGCCGGACCACAACTTCTTCATCAGGCTTCAGAAAAACAGAGACAAGCTGCTGCTTATGCGTTTTTCAACTGCTTCAGGCTACGCTGATCTGCTCAGAGGAAACACAGCCAAAGCAATCAGATTTTACAAAAAGCAAAACGAAAAGGGTTATCTTTTCGATTATGAAAAACTGCTTCTGGAAAGACTCACTTCTGATGAAGGAGAAAAGCCAAGGTTTATATCCGAACAAAGCAACTCCCAAGAGCTTTATAACAGTCTCGGCAGATTTTCGTCTTATGTCAAAGCATTTTTTGCTGTCTACATACCTGCAACAATCGTTTTCTCTGTTGCTTTCATTTTGTATAATAACGCAGTCTCCAGCGATGCTTTGTTTGTTTTCGGTGCGCCCTGGCATGTTGCAACGGTGCCTGCAGGACTGTGTGCGATTTTCGGAGCAATAAGCTTTTTTGCGTATATGCCTAACAGAAAGATAAGCAAGGAGCAGCGAAAAGAATTAATTAAAATTTTGATCCCAAAGTGGTTGAAGATTATTTCACCGATTGTATTCGGTGCTTCAATTGCTGTTTCAATCTTCTTTGCAGTAGCAATTATCGGTACAGATTTAAGATTTTATGAAGACAGAATAAGCTGTCCGAGAGGAGAATTTATCTCACAGCATTACGACTACATCTACGATGAAATAGACAGCGTTTACTATATCAATGCAAGATATAATCCCTACGGTGACAGACTTGAAAGGGCTTCTTATGTTATTCTTCTCAAGGATAAGACTGTAATTGACTTTGACGGATATGCAAGCGTTGAGCAAACGGAAGAAAAAGCAATTCCCCTTCTGAAAAGCAAAGGATTCAATGTAACGAAGGTTGATTCCGACCGTGATTTACCGTGGTACAATTGAAAAAAATTGAGGATGTAAAAGCTCTCGTTTTACATCCTCTTTTCATGTTTATATTCTGCATCAAAAGCCCATAGGGCTCCTCTGACTGCTGATTACTTAAAATACATATAAAGCTGACACTTGATCATACCGTTATAAAGCTTACGGCGCTTGTCTGCCTTTCTTCCGAAGAAGACCTCGAAATCCTCAGAGGGGCTGATGATGTTATATGCCCAGCCTCTTTCCTGACGGAAAACCTTACCCATAGCCTTATAAATTTCTTCGGCATCCTTAAGCTCGAGAAGTCTTACACCGTAAGGCGGATTACAGATAACTATTCCCTTTTCACTCTTAGATGCAAAGTCTCTCATATCAGCCTTTTCAAAGGTTATGTACTTATCAACGCCTGCTCTTTTTGCATTGGCAAGAGCAAGCTCAAGGCTTCTCTGGTCAATATCAGAACCGTAAGCCACAAACTGAGAATCAGTAAGTGCAAGACTTCTTGCTCTGTCTCTTTCCTCGTTCCATACGCTTTCAGGGATAATATCCCATCTTTCAGCGGTGAAATGTCTGTTTACACCGGGAGCGATGTTATTTACCATCATAGCACCTTCAATGAGAATTGTACCGCTGCCGCACATGGGATCATAAAGAGTGTGGTAAGGTCTGAGTCTTGAAAGGCAACAAAGTGAAGCTGCAAGGGTTTCCTTGATGGGGGCTCCGTTTGCTTCAAGTCGGTAACCTCTCTTGTGAAGGCCGTAGCCTGATGTATCAATAAGAAGGCTTACCTTGTCCTTCATAATGGAGAACTGAATCTGATGAAGAGGACCTGTTTCCTCAAACCATGAGATGTTATACTTTGACTTGAGTCTTTCAACAACAGCCTTTTTGATAATTGACTGACAGTCACTTACGCTGAAAAGAGTTGAGTTAAGAGAATAACCCTTTACAGGGAAGGCGTCGTAAGCACCGATCCACTCCTCCCAGGGAAGTGCCTTTGTTCCCTGAAAGAGCTCTTCAAAGCTTCTTGCTTCAAAGGAGCCTACAAGAATCTGAATTCTTTCAGCGTAACGGCAACAGATGTTGGCCCTTGCAAGAATATGCTCGTCACCTGAAAAGAGAACTCTGCCGTTTTCCGAAATAACGTTTTCAGCTCCGAGAGCCTTAAGCTCGTCAGCAATAAGCTTTTCAAGGCCGAGAAGGCATGGTATTACAAAATTTATTTTCATTAGAAATCTCACTTTCTGTTATATAATCAAACCCGTCGGACTGACCGACGGGTAAAATTATATCATAAAAATTCAATTAAATCAATCGGTATCAGGGATAATAAGTCCGTAACCGCCGTCTTTTCTTGCATAAACAACACATATTTTTTCATTAGCGCTGTTAAGGAAAACATAAAACTGATGATCAAGAAGGTTCATCTGAAGTATTGCCTCTTCAACGCTCTGCGGCTTGAGAGTAATTTCCTTTGAACGGACAATATCATAATCGTCCTCAGGCTCAAAGGAATCAATTGCGTCATATGCCTCAAAAGCACCCTGACGAAGCTTCTTTTCAACCTTTGTCTTGTTCTTTCTGATCTGACGGACAAGTGAATCAGCGCAACGGTCAAGAGCATCATTCATATTCTGCGCCCTTTCCTGAGAACGGAAAATGTAACCGTCGTGGAAAATTGTAACTTCAACAATCTGCTCATTCTTTTCGACTGTTGCAGTTATTTTTGCTTCTGCGTCTGAGCCGAAGAATTTTTCAATTTTCTTAAGTCTCTTTTCTGCCCTGTCCTTAAAGGACTCTCTCGGTGTGCATTTTCTGCCGATAACTGTAATTTTCATATTGTCTGCCTCCTTTTCAGTTAAATGTGAAAGAAAAATCTATCGACAAGCTGCTGATAAAGAATTTTACTTATCACATTTATATTATAGCACTTCGCAAGCATAAAATAAATACTTTTAATAAAAAATAGGTAAAACACAGATGAAATTTATGCATATGCAACAAATAGGTTCACGAGCAATCCCATGAACCTATTAATAGCTTTATATTCAATTACACATATTCCTTATAGATTCTGTCAACAATCTCGTTCATCTCGTCAAGATGCTGTTCGATTTCATAAACGAGCTTGAACTGATTTCTTGCTCTTACAAGATTATGGTCAGCATAAGCGGTCTTGAAGTAAACATCACCGTCAAGATAGTCAGCAAGGAATCTGATACCGCATTCATAGGTCATAAGCTTTGCTGAGAAAGCGAGATACTTGACCTCCGCTCTTGTGAGCGCTGTTGCGCAGGTTGAAAGGAAGCCTCTTGTGAAGCTTTCAAAAAGCTCAAGAGAAATCTGCACCTTGTCAAGATCCTTTTCATCCTCGGATGCTGTGTTACCGCCGAAACGGATAGCATCACCGAAGTCGTAAAGAGAGAAGCCCGGCATAATTGTATCAAGGTCAATAACACAAATGCTTTCGTTTGTATTCTTGTCAAAAAGAATGTTGTTGAGCTTTGTGTCGTTATGAGTAACCCTCAAGGGAATAAGACCGTCTCTGTAAAGCTTGAGAACAATCATTGTATCCGCTGCTCTGGCAAGCGCAAAATCGATTTCTTCCTGAACATCCGCAACTCTGCCCTTTACATCAGCTTCAATTGAAGCCTTGAGATTTTCAAGACGCTTAGGAGTGTTGTGAAAATCCTTGATTGTTTCGTAAAGGCTTTCCATAGGATAACCGCTGAGGTTCTTCTGGAAAAGACCGAAGCTTCTTCCTGCGTTTTCGAAAACTGAAGGATTCTTGATGATATTGATAGTGTAGGAGTCATCAATGAAGTGATAGACTCTCCAACACTTGTTATTGTGGTAATAGTAATATTTGCCATCATTTGCGGGAATGAAGCTGAGAGTTTCACGATCGGGATTTCCGCCGTTTTCTTCAATCTTCTCCCTTAAAAAGCTTGTAACACCTACAATGTTATCCATAAGCTTATCGGGATTCTTGAAAACATGAGTGTTGATTCCCTGAACAAGATACTTCTTTATTTCACCGTTTTCTTTAAAAATCGCTACATCGGTTGTATTGATGTGACCGTCGTGCATAACCTCAATGCTGACAGGCTCACCTTCAATGCCGAATATGTGGCAGACCTCAATTATTTCTTTATTTAATTCCATCTTATTTTACCTTTCAATGACTGTAATATCTGCAAAGCATTCCGGATTATGAAATCCGGGAGGCAGGGTCGACATTTTGTTAAAGGAGTCATAATGAGGCTTTTCGGTCAGATCACCGCACTTGTAAAAATTCCCCTTAAGTGTACATTCCTTCACTCTGAATTCCTCACCGAAGGCTTCGCTGATAAGATTTTCGGGCACACAAAGCTCAAGAGACCAGCCGTCCGCTGTCATCTCTGTTTTAACCTCAGCCTCGGCATCGGTAAGACTGCTGAGAAAGACTCTGTCTGTTTTGCCCTTTCCGAACTGGCAAAGGTAAGCTCCGTTGGGATTCATCTCAAAGTTGAGATACTCTTCTCTGTGAGAAAACGGACAGAGGAAAAACTCCATACAGCTGTCCTCCCATATGTTTTCGTCTCTTTTTGTGTTAACCTTACGAAGCTGTGTTTCATCAGTTTTCATCTGAAGGAAAATACCCTTGTTTTTTACAAAGCACATTTTAAAAAATGTATTATAATGAACCTCACTGTCCCAGTTGGAAAATTCAAGACTTCCGCAGTCAACCTTTTCCCACTCGGGACCATCCTCGAATATATAAGTCTTATATATTTTTTTACTCATCTTAACCCTCTTTTTTTAGATAGTACATACGTGAGTCGTTGTCGAATATGATTCTTGCAGTAAGAGGATTGAAGCCGGGCTGAACAGGCTTGAAGCCTGATGCCATAAGCGAATCACCACCGATGATGTAATCTTCCTTTTCAATGGGAAGTCTTACAATATCACAGACTGCATCATAAAGCTTGCTTTCCTCAGTCTTAATGTCAATGGGAAGAGCGTTGATAAGTCCGCCGAAGCTCTTTAAGTTGATAAGCTGAGGACGGTTCTTCATCTTGTAATCAAAGTCTTCATCAAGGCCTGTGAAGCGGATGATATCAGCAGTGCTGTTGGGTGAAATTCGGTTTACAAAATAGCCGAGCATTGACTCTGTCTTGTCCTTGCTTGTGATTTCCCAGATGCAGATATTACCGTTTTTGAAAACGTCACCAATTCTGCTATATTCTCCGAACTGAAGGAGCTTACGGTGCTTCTTATAATATTCAATCTGCTTTTTAACTGCAACACGCTCAAACTTTGTAAGCTTTGTAACGTCAAGCTCATAGCCTAAAAGACCGAAGGCAGCAACATTGAAGCGATGCTCAATGCTTGATGCACGGAAGTCGTTGAAGCTTACCTCACAGGCAACGTGCATTGTCATTACTGACTGAGGATAACCGTAGGATGTACCTGACTGAATATACTGTCTGTCAAGAGCATCAGTATTGTCACTTGTCCAGCACTGAGGCATATAACAGAAGGTTGCAAGGTCAAAGCGGTTACCGCCTGAGGAGCAGGCTTCAAAGAGCATTTCGGGGAATTTACCTGTGAGAGCATCCCAGATTTTGTAAAGACCCATAATGTATCTGTGGAAGAATTCACCGCTTCTTGCACCTTTTCTTCTTGAGAAGATATCGGTAAAGTGACGGTTGCAGTCCCACTTGATGTATTCGATGTTTCCGTAACGGAAAACATCAGTCATTGTATTGATAAGATACTCAACAACATCATCTCTTGTAAGGTCAAGAATGAGCTGGTTTCTGCCCTGTGAAGGCTCATACTTATCTGTTGTAACTGCCCAATCGGGGTGAGCACGGTAAAGGTCGGAGTCGGGATTTACCATTTCAGGCTCAACCCAAAGACCGAACTTAAGACCCATATCGTTGATTTTCTTGCTAAGTCCGTCAATACCGCTCGGGAGCTTCTTTTTATTAACAGTCCAGTCACCGAGACCTGCCTTATCGTTGTTACGCTTTCCGAACCAGCCGTCATCAAGAACAAACATTTCTGCGCCGATATCCTTTGCGGCTGCAGCGATGGAAAGGATTTTCTTTTCATTAAAGTCAAAATATGTTGCTTCCCAGTTGTTAACAAGAATGGGACGCTCCTTATGCTTCCAATAGCCTCTTACGATATGCTCCTTAACGAAGGTGTGCATATTCTGACTCATACCGTTGAGACCCTCTGCACTGAAGGTCATAACGCTTTCGGGAGAATCAAAATATTCGCCCTCAGAAAGAAGCCATTCAAATTCAAAGGGATTGATACCGTTCTGAATTCTTACAATGCCGTGAGAACCAACCTCAGCCCTTGCAATGTGGTTACCTGAATAAACAAGGTTAAAGCCGAAGCACTCACCTGTGTCCTCGTTGCAGTCGTCACGCTTAACAGCAAAGAAGGGGTTGTGTCTGTTTGATGAGAAGCCGATAATTGAGCCTACCTCGCAAACACCGCTGTTGAGCTCGTGCTCGTGCTTGTAGCGCTCTCTTGTCCATGCACCGTCAAAGGTGAGCATTGTATAGTTACCCTTGGGAAGGTCAAGCTGCATACTCATAATTGAACGGATTTTGATGGGATTCTTGCTCTTGTTGATAAGTCTTGCGCTTCTTGTAATAACGTTACACTCTTCAAAAACAGTGTAAAGAAGGTGAAGCTCTGCGCCGAGAAAATCATCAGCAAGAACGACAGTAAGAGTTTCGCTGTCACCGTAGCTTGAGGGAAGTCCCTGAAGGTCAGGCTTTGCCTTTGTGACACCTGCAACCTTGAATTTGAAGTCAGTTGTGTAAATGTCATCGTGGCTTAAAAGCTGCATAGCAGGCTTACGGTAATCACCCTTGCCGTAGGTTGAATATTCAAGAGCAATGTGATCAAGAGAAAGGGTTGTATCCTCCTGACTGTATGCAGTACCGTTAGGAAAGCCCTGTGCGTGCTTATCGTAAATATGTTTAAAGGAAGGTGCATTTCTGATTTTTTTGCCATAATAAAGAGTTTCAAGGTGTCCGCTGGGAAGCACTCTGAAAATATAGCTTGTCTTCGCTGTCTGAAGATGGAAAACATTATCGTTGTTTGTGATAATCATAACATTCTCTCCCTAATTTATTTTATTATATTATTTTATACTATAATACGCCTTGTGTCAATAGAAAGGGCATTAATTAACACAGTGATACATAAGTGACAAAGGTAAATAAAACGAGAGATTTTTAACAAATTGTGTACAAACTCCTTGTAATGAAAGTTTTACTGTGATATAATGAAAAAAATGAGAAAATGTGTAAAAGGAGAAACACTTATGCAGAAAATCATTGTTGCCGATGACGAAGCAAGAATCCGCAAACTCGTCAGCGACTTTCTGAAAAAAGACGGATATGATGTTATCGAAGCCGAGGACGGCGATAACGCTTATGAGCTTTTCCTTAAAAACCGTGACAGTATCGACCTTATTATCCTTGACATTATGATGCCCGGCCTCAACGGTTGGGAGGTGTGCAGAAAAATCAGAGAAAGATCCGATGTTCCCGTAATTATGCTCACTGCACGAAGCGAAGAATTTGACGAGCTGACAGGTTATGAATGCGGTATCGACGATTATGTCACAAAGCCCTTCAGCCCCACCATTCTTGTCAAGAGAGTCGAGGCTCTTTTAAGACGAGTTGCAGGAGCAAAGGCAAACAGAGAAAAGCAGTTCAGTGAGCTTTCATTCAACGATGATGCTCACGAGGTACGCCTTGAGGGAAAAGAAATTGAGTTAACTCTCAAGGAATACAGCATCCTTAAAAAATTCCTCGATGCCCCCGGAAGAGTTTTCAGCAGAGAACAGCTTCTTGACAGCATCTGGGGTTATGATTTTTCCGGTGATA
>JAZKYQ010000078.1:0-7264 GCA_045612205.1 Acutalibacteraceae bacterium
CGAATGCGTTGCTCTACCAACTGAGCTATATCAGCGAGGTACAAATAATTATACCTCAAAGAAGAATTAAAATCAAGAGTTTCGACTTTTTTATCAAAGATAATTTTTCAGATCTTTTGCAAGCTTCTCTTCGGAATTGATAAGTCTTTTTGCAAGGCGCTTCGATTTGTCGTCTGCATCCTCATATTCGTTGAGGTAAGTGCTTAACTGCTTTACACCCATATTGCATCCGTCAACCATAAGGGCGGCAATTGTTTTGTCGTCACCCTTTTCAAGAAGCTTGAAGTTGATTTTCATCCAGGACATCACTCTTGCCATAGGGTTGGGATCCTTTCCGTGACCGCCGTTTTCTCTGAGCATATCTGCAATTTCGTTGCCGATGTCCTCGTGCTCGTGAAGGGCTTCGGTAAGAAGTGAAAGAAGCTCTTCGCTTTTAATGTTGTCAAGGACCTCCTTGATTGAGTTGACTGCAGTTTTTGTTCCTGCATCGCATTCCTTTAAAAGATTTATAGTGTTTTCCATAACTGTCACCTTTTCTTTATTATAATACAACGTTATTTTGTCCGCAAAGAATATAAATATACTTTTGGCACGGCAAGGAAGGAAAAAATTCGTTTAATTCTTTTTATTGCTTGACTTTTTGTTTTCTTTGTTTTATGATTACTGTATCTGAATAACTTTAAGGAGGAAAAAATATGATTTCTTCAGTACTCGGTTCAGTTATTGCTGTTATCAGCAATATCCTGACAATCATCTTTACATTCACAGGTCTTTTCGGTGGTCTTTCAGAGCCCTCAACAGACAATGCTATCAAATTCCAGGATGCAGAAAACTGCAGACTCGCCTTTGTTGCTCTTGCTGACACACATGTAAGAGATACTGCCTTCCAGCCCTATCTTCTTGAGTGCGGTCTTCAGGATATCGACAATGCAGAGGACGAATTCGATGCTCTTATCATCGCAGGTGATATCTCAGAAATGGGTGATGGCCCTTCCTATGATGTTACATGGGCAGCTCTTGACAAGAGCGAAATCAGCAAGAAGGCTGTTCTTCTTGCAACAGGTAACCACGATATCCGTCTTGCTTACGAGTATCAGACAAACTTCATCGGTGAAAAGGCTTCAGAATATCTCAACATGGAAATTGACAAGCCCTACTACTCATATGAAATCAACGGCTATACTTTCGTTGTTATGGGCTCAGATGAATGGCAGTTTGAAAAGGCTGTTATTTCAGACGAACAGCTTAAGTTCCTTGATGAAAAGCTTGCAGAAGCAAACGGCAAGCCTGCATTCGTAATCTGCCACCAGCCTCTTGCAAACACACACGGTCTTCCCGAGGTATGGAAGAACGGTGACCTCGGTGAGGATTCAGCAGCTGTTAAGGAAGTTCTTATGAAGCACAGCAACGTGTTCTATCTCAACGGTCACCTTCACGACGGTGTTTATGAAAAGTCACTTGAAGTATTCGACGAAGAAAAGGGTGTTTACTCAGTTAACCTTCCCGCTTTCGGTAAGGACAATGACTACGGTCCCTTTGCTCAGAAGGGTCTCGGCACATACGTTGAGGTTTATGACGACAGCGTTGTATTCACAGCAAGAGACTTTGCAGCAGGTGAACCTCTTGAAGGCTATACATACACCTTTGAAATCAAATAAGACATAACTGATAAGCTGTCGGCTACTTTGTGTGACCGACAGCTTTTTTGTTTGAGTGAAAATTACACAAAAACTTTTTTGCCTAATGGTGGATTTTTCCGATTGACTTGATACGGTCTTTGTGGTAAAATAATTGCATCAATCGGATTATAAAGTCAGCAGGTGCTGATTTTTTTATTTTTTAAAGTCAGGTCCGTTTTCGGAGGATATATATGAAAGAGTTTTTTGACAGTGAGCTCTTTATTGATATAAAGAATTTCTTTAAAGAGGCCGCTGATAGAATAAGTAATATTTCAGAGCCGGGTAAGCCGGTTATATTAAAGGCGTTTATAGCAATCGTTGCATTGGTCGCATCGCTTTCTGTGGGTATGATCGTTCTTGAATCGGTCAAAGGCGATGAGGTGGTCACTACAGCTCAGGCAGAGGATGAAGAGGTGACCTCGACAACAGAAATGACAACGGAATTCATTATTGCAAAGGATCTTCACACGAATATTCTTTTCTGCCTTGACGATGAGAACAATAAAATCCATCTGCTTATGCTTGCAGAGGTTGACAGCACAACGCAAAAGCTAAAGGTCTTTTTCATGGATCCGGCTTCGGTATGTAAGGCCAATGAGGTTGAAGGCAGTATGGATTATCACCTTCAGACAGGCGGTGTTACTCAGCTTGCCGCGGCAGTCAGCGAATATACCGGTGTGGAGGTTGAAAAGCATCTTCTCGGAGATGAAAAGGCTTTTGTAAGCTTTCTTAAATACATCGGAGACCTTGAGGTTGAGGTTCCGAAGAGCATTTCCTACGATCACGCAGGTCTCAGCTATATAATAGATAAGGGAAAGCAGATAATGACACCTGATGTGCTTCTTAAGTATTTCCTTTATCTGAGCAACCATTCATCAGAACAGACAGGCAAGCTCAAGGAGCTTTGCTCCGTCTTTGCATCAAGGCTTTTTGACTGTGCAACTTCACAGGAGGCACAGGATAATTTCGGCAGCGTTATCGGATTTTTTGAAACAAATATTTCCGCAATGGACTTTTCCGAGAATAAGGCGGCAGTAATGAAGCTTTCACATGAGCTTGTTCTCAAATTTGAAGCTTATACTACCTTGGTCGAATTCAAGGGCCTTGACGAGGAAAAATAAAAAGCAACAGCAGGTAATTTCATTCAAGAAGTTACCTGCTGTTTTTGTTATTGCAAGATATATGAGACAAGAGTTGATATCAGCTCGTTTGCAAAGAAGGATGCCATTGCAATGAGAATTGATGCTCCGCCGTTTTTGACAATGTGAGCCATTGCGGATTTTTTATCAGGAAGTCTTTCTGCTTTTCCTGCGTTTTCGATAACATGTTTTTTATAAATATGGTTTGCAAGGAATCCGCATACTATGCGAACTGCAATTATTATAATTGAGAAAACAATCATTGAAGGCATTGCTGCGTTCATTGAGTCCATCAAAGTGTTGAGCTGATTAAGCTGTGCGTCTGTGAGATTTTCAATTGAAGCAAGTGATGCAATCTGGTTTAAAATCTCCATCACCTTCATATAAGAAGGCATTGCAAGAATAGCAAGAGTAAGGAAAGCTGTCATGAATACAATGCCGGGCTTATAAAGCTTGCGGTAGAAGAACCAATAGGGTGCAAAGAAGAAGGATGCAAAGTTGAAGCTGATTTTTTTGCCTGCCTGCATCTTTCTGAATTTTGAAATATAGGAAAGAGCATTTGAGCCGATGAAGTTTCCTATGGTGTTGATTCTTACTCCGTCAATTTCATCAGTAAGAGGGAAGGGTCCGCCGAGGTTGAGTCTGCCGTCCTCGGGCTGTGCTTCTTCAGTCTGACCTGTGAGAATGTCTGTAAGAAGGTTTTCCACCTGTTCGGCTGTTGTGTTTATCTCCTGTGACGGCTGAAGGTCAAAGCCTTCACCTTCACCAAGGGTAAAGGGCGCCTTGTAATCGGGGATATCCTTGTTCGGATTCTGATTTCTTCTGTTTTCAGCATCAATAGCATCTACAACGTTCATTCCGAAAAGGGTGAATTTCATTCCGCAGTTTCTGCAGACCTGGCTTCCCTTAGGATTATCGATTCCGCAGTTAGGACAGGGGATAGCTTCTGCTTTGGGTGTCGCTGTTTTGTGCTTCGGTGCTTCGATGCCCTGCCATTTGTAATCGTCGGAATGCAGATGACTGTTCACACAGCAGTTATCTTTTTCATAGCATTCTCTGTGCTGAGGTGTACCGCATTCGGGGCACACTACGATGTCGTCATCATCTTTGAAGGCCTGCTGACATCCGGGACATATATTTCCTGTATAATTCATGATATACTCCTTTTTATATTAATATTATAGATAATACTACTTTTATTATCTTATTGCAACTGTTTAAAAATAATCGTAAGAAAAAACTTTTTTCTTCAAAGGTGTTGCCCTTTACAAATAAATGTGTATAATGTAAAAGGATAAATTTATTTAGTGATATTTTGCACTGCAAACATAAAAATTAGCTTAATTAGTTGAAAGGATAAAAACAGATGGTTCAGTTTGAAGAATTAAGATTAAGACTTCTTGAAAGTGAAAAGCCCATGAAAGAGCTTGCATCTGCCCTCGGTCTTGAGGAAATGGCAAAGGAAGTTGCTACACTCGAAGAACAGACCGCAGCAGAGGATTTCTGGGGCGACCTTGCAAATTCTCAGAAGGTGCTTCAGAGAATTGCCGCACTTAAAAACAAAATCAAAGCTTACGAGGATCTCAACACTGCTTTTGAGGATGCTCTTGTTATGATTGAGCTTTCCGACGAAGAGGGTGACCTCGATCTTCTTGAAGAATGCGAAAACAGCGTAAAGGCTGTTGAGGAGGAGCTTGACAAGCAGACTCTCGCAACTCTTCTTTCAGGTGAATATGACAACAACAATGCTATTCTTAACTTCCACGCAGGTGCGGGCGGTACAGAAGCTCAGGATTGGTGTCAGATGCTTTTCAGAATGTACGGTCAGTGGGCAACCAAGCACGGCTTCAAGTTTACAACCGTTGACTTCCTTGACGGTGACGAAGCAGGCCTTAAGTCAGCTACAGTTGTTATCGAAGGCGAAAACGCTTACGGTTACCTTAAGAGTGAAATGGGTGTTCACCGTCTTGTCCGTGTTTCACCCTTCGACTCATCAGGACGCCGTCATACTTCCTTTGCTTCTCTTGAGGTTATGCCGGAAATCGATGATACTGTTGAAGTTGAAATCCGTGAAGAGGATATCAAGATGGAGGTTTACCGTGCTTCAGGTGCGGGCGGACAGAAGGTTAACAAGACCTCATCAGCGGTTCGTCTTATCCATGAGCCCACAGGTATTGTTGTTTCCTGTCAGGTTGAAAGAAGCCAGCATCAGAACAGAGAAGTGTGTATGAGAATGCTTAAGTCCAAGCTTATCGAAATCAAGGAAAGAGAACATCTTGATAAGATTGAGGATATCAAGGGTGAGCAGAAGGAAATCGGTTGGGGCAGTCAGATTCGTTCCTATGTGTTTATGCCTTACACTCTTGCAAAGGACCACAGAACAGGCTTTGAAATGGGTAACATCAATGCTGTTATGGACGGTGACATCGACGGCTTCATCAATGCTTACCTCAAGAAGCAGTCACTTGATGCTCTTTCAGCAGAATAAGCATATACTATAATATATAAAGACCTTACAGTGAACGAAAGCTGTAAGGTCTTGTTATTTACAGATACTTGATTTTTTTCGGGGGGGTAGTATAATTGAATTAATAAATTATGGAAAGAGGGGAAATAAGATGAAAAAATTATTAGTTTTGACTATTACGTTCATTATGATTTTTACAGTATGTATGCCTGCTTCGGCGGTCGGAAATGAAGAACCAACGATGGTTGAATATTATGTTTATTTCATAAAGGATCTGCTACATAGTATAGTAGGCTCTGTTTATGGTTCACTTGGTCTTGAATGCTCTTTGTGTAACACAATTCATAGAGAAGCTCCCAAAGCTGACGGAGAAAACAACTGTACCCTGATTGTAAATGGCAAGGAGATTACCGAAAGTACCTATGTCAGAATAAATTATGATGACAGAAATGCAGAATTACCTGTGCTTGCAATATTCAGGGAATTGGGAGCCGATATTAAGACGGTAGGTAAAATAGTCATCATCAAATATAACGGAGAGTACCGTTGGCTCGATACCACGCAGAAAAATTTCGGATTGTTGATTCCTCCCGGAACAGTCGGTGGAGTAAGAATGCTTACAGAAGATGATTTGATAATTGAAAAGGATTCATTCAGATATTATTTTTCCAAAAGTTTCGGTGGCATCGAAATAAAGGTAGATTATGAAAACGGAATAATTAAAGTTGATAATATGTAATTATGTAACAAACAAAATCATCACTCATTTAGGGGTGATGATTTTGTTTAATCATTTAAAGCGACTAAGTATAGATGGAAGAGGTCGAAAACACCACCACCTCATATAGACAAAAAAGCCAAAAAACGGCGTCAACCCCAAGATATAGTGCATGGTAAACGAGGGGACACAAACACACCCGGGTGGGTATACAGAAAGTGAGAGGTATTGGTAAAAAAGTACAAAAAAGTTTGTAAAAAACTGTTGACAAAAACAAAAAGAGGTGATAATATATGCAAGCATTCTGCGAGGGGAACGAGAGGACAGCTCAGAAACAACTCGAAGGAAGCGAAAAGAAGGGCTTGAAAAAAACTTGAAAAAGTTTGAAAAAAGTCTTGACAAACGAAGAGATATGTGATATACTCTTTGAGCTGTCTCGGAAGAGCAGCGAATTGGACCTTGAAAATTAAACAACGAGATAAGAAAAGGAACCCGAGATACGATAGTACAAGATACTATCAACGAAGAGTTTTAAAAAGTACTTTTCAAACAGTAATACGGAAGCTAAATTAGCGAAGTATAAAAGATAACGTCAGCAATGACGAATGAGCGAACAAAGCTCTGAAAATGATTTTAACACGAAAGTGTTACAATACAATTTTTAGAGAGTTTGATCCTGGCTCAGGACGAACGCTGGCGGCGTGCCTAACACATGCAAGTCGAACGAAGCATTTAAGTGGATCCCTTCGGGGTGAAGCTTTTATGACTTAGTGGCGGACGGGTGAGTAACGCGTGAGTAACCTGCCTTTCAGAGGGGGATAACAGTTGGAAACGACTGCTAATACCGCATAATGTGACGGAATCGCATGATTCTGTTACCAAAGCTGAGGCGCTGAAAGATGGACTCGCGTCTGATTAGATAGTTGGTGAGGTAACGGCTCACCAAGTCGACGATCAGTAGCCGGACTGAGAGGTTGATCGGCCACATTGGGACTGAGACACGGCCCAGACTCCTACGGGAGGCAGCAGTGGGGAATATTGCACAATGGGCGAAAGCCTGATGCAGCAACGCCGCGTGAGGGAAGACGGTTTTCGGATTGTAAACCTCTGTCTTTGGTGAAGATAATGACGGTAGCCAAGGAGGAAGCCACGGCTAACTACGTGCCAGCAGCCGCGGTAATACGTAGGTGGCAAGCGTTGTCCGGAATTACTGGGTGTAAAGGGAGCGCAGGCGGGACTGCAAGTTGGATGTGAAATACCG
>JAZKYQ010000079.1:0-4794 GCA_045612205.1 Acutalibacteraceae bacterium
CTTCCCGAGCGTGATCAGATCAACGCTCCCGTTGAAGAACACCTCATCGTCGAATTCTATTCTAAGTAATAGCACGGAATAATCCGTAAACACATCCACAATAGAATAAGGAGGGTTTTGCATGATAGGCATTGAAAAGCCCAGAATCGAAACTGCAGAATTAGCAGCCGACGGTACTTACGGTAAGATTGTCGTTGAACCGTTGGAGCGTGGCTACGGCGTGACACTCGGCAACAGCCTGAGAAGAATTCTTCTCTCATCACTTCCCGGCTACGCAATCACCAGTGTTAAGATTGACGGCGTTCTTCATGAGTTTTCCACCATTCCCGGTGTGAAAGAGGATGTTACAGAAATCATCCTTAACCTCAAGAACGTTATCCTCAAGATTCACGGTGAAGGCCCCAAGACAGTTTACATTGATGCAAGCGGCGAAGGCGAAGTGCTCGCAGGTGACATCAAGTGTGATTCAGAAGTTGAAATTATCAATCCTGAGTACCACATCTGCACCCTTGACAAGGACGCTCACATCAATATGGAACTCACTGTTAACAAGGGTCGTGGATATGTATCGGCTGAGCAGAACAAAAAGCTCATGCAGCCTGTTATCGGTGTGATTGCAATTGACTCAATCTACACTCCGATTCTCAAGGCAAATTATACTATTGACGACATTCGTGTCGGCCAAGAAATTGGCTTTGACAAGCTCACACTTGAAGTGTGGACAAACGGTACAATAACAGCCACAGAAGCTGTTTCACTCGGTGCCAAGTTTCTCAACGAACATCTCGCTTTGTTCGGCGACCTCTCAGGTGAGGCATACGACACAGAGATAATGGTTGATAAGGGTGAAGACACCAAGGAAAAGATTCTCGAGATGACTATTGAGGAACTTGACTTGTCAGTGCGCTCATTCAACTGCTTGAAGCGTGCAGGCATCAACAATGTTGAAGATCTTACAAATAAGACTGAGGACGATATGATGAAGGTTCGTAACCTTGGTAAGAAGTCCCTTGATGAAGTTATCAATAAGCTTCATTCATTCGGTCTTGATCTTCGCAGCGAAGACGAATAATTAACTTTCTACAGTAAAGGAGTGATTTCAAATGGCAGGTACCAGAAAGCTCGGAAGAACAAGCGACCACAGAAACGCTATGCTCAGAGGAATGGTAACTTATCTCTTAGAGAATGGCAAAATTGAAACCACCGTTACAAGGGCAAAGGAAGTTCGTGCAATGGCTGAGAAAATGATTACTCTCGGTAAGGTTGACTCACTTCACAACAAGCGTCAGGCTCTTGCATACATCACAAAGGAAGATGTTGTTAAGAAGCTCTTCGACGAAATCAGCCCCAAGTACAAGGACGTAAACGGCGGTTACTGCCGTATCATTAAAACAGGTCCCCGTCGTGGTGACGCAGCTGAAATGTGCATCATTGAGCTCGTTTAATGATACTTGAATAAGAAAATCCCACTCGCAATTTTATTGCGGGTGGATTTTTTTGCGTCACGGCGTGGTGCAAAAAGCAGTAAGGATGTAGGGGAGACCCCCTCATGTGGTCTCCCTGTAAATTCATAATTCGCAAATTCACAATTCGCAATTATAATTGTAGGGCAGGGGCTTGCTCCTGCTTGCTGTGTCCGCAATGTAACCTTGACAAATTCATGTTAAGTTGATAGAATGAAAAAAGAATATAGGCGGTGATAAAATGTCCGACAGAGATATAATGCTTAAGGCTTTGAAAAATACTGTTATTAAGGATCTGCAGTTTCAAGGCTTTACGGGAAAATATCCTCATTTCAAAAGAAAAAAAGAGGATTGTATCGAGTTGATTGATTTTCAGACAAACAAGTACGGAGGTTCATTCACCGTTGAGGTTTCGGCTGTTTTTCCGAACAGCAGTGTAACAAATCTTGCAGACCTTACTGCAACTGTTGATGAAGATAAGGTTGAAGTTGCCTGTACAAATGAAAGATACCGCCTTAAAGGAATGTTTGACGGTTGGTTTTACTACAGAGATGTTTACAGAATGCCGGGCGGATTTTATCATGATGTTCCCGAAAAGGAAAAGGACACCTTTAATCCATCGGATGAGTGGAAGCTTCTTCAGGCTTTTGATGAGCTTGCGGCAGAAGAAATCTGTGAGGAGATAAGCCTTCAGCTTGATGATGCTTTTGAGTGGCTTTATAAGCTGGAAAGAAAGAACAGAAAGATTGAAGCTAAAAGAGAAGATTGCATCCTTACGGAAGAAAAGGCTATAGACAAACGTATATTCGGATTTTTCGCTACGTTTATTATTTGTTTTCCTGTTGGTTTATTCTCGTTTTGCTTTGATAAAGCTATAGGTGGACTTATTCTTGTTATTGCGATTATGTCTCTTGCGATTATGTTTATGACTCCAACAAGCTATATTTTTTCGCAGGAAAGAGTAGTTATAAAATATTTCTTCGGGCTTGAAGAATCTATAATGTGGACAAGTGTATTGAGTGTTAGGAAGTCGCTGGAAGTATTAACACGTTTATATATCACTCGGGAATATTATGATTTTTGTTATCTTGAAGAAAGAAAAAAACATTTTTTCATGAATGGAGAAATTACTAAAACTAAGAAAACCACAGAGCTGATGAAAAAATACTGTCCTAAAAAAATCGATTAAACTAAAAGCACTTTTTCGGAGGTGCTTTTTTTGTTGTGTTGTTCCTTTCTGCGGACACGGTAAGTCTTGTTATTGCTGTTCCTTACTACTTACTACTAACTACTGAAAAAAACGGCATAAAAGCCGTTTTTTTCTCCTAACTACTTGAATTTTTCTTCAAAATTTGAGATAATATACTGAATTATAATCTGTTATTATGCCAATTTGTCAGGAGGATTAAAATGAACGATAATCTTAAGCTCGCCGAGCTTTTATTTCCTAATATAACAAAGACCCCTGCCGATATGGAAGAGATGTTTCCGCCGAGAAACCTCAAGGAAGGCGCAAGAGTAACTCGTCTTGCTCCCTCTCCCACAGGCTTCCTTCATTTCGGCAACCTCTTTGCAGGTATGGTTGCTTACAAGACCGCAAAGGTAACTGACGGTATCTTCTTTGTACGTGTTGAGGACACCGACCAGAAGCGTAAGGTTGAAGGCGCTATTGAGGTAATGCTCAAGGGACTTGAGGCTTTTGATGTTGTTGCCGATGAAGGTGTTGTTGGCGAAGAAATTGAAAAGGGTAACTACGGCCCCTACTACCAGAGCAAGCGTAAGGACATCTACCATGTTTATGCAAAGCAGCTTGTTTCCGAAGGTCTTGCCTATCCCTGCTTCTGCAGTGCAGAGGCTCTTGATGAAATCCGTGCAAAGCAGGAAAACGAGCCTCAGAAGGGCTATTGGGGACCCTATGCAAAGTGCCGTAATCTCACACTCGCTGATATCGAAAAGAATATCGCAGAAGGTAAGCTCTGGACACTCCGCTTGAGAAGTCCCGGAGATGCGGAAAAGAAATGCTTCTTTGACGATATGATCAAGGGAAAAATCGAAATGCCCGAAAATGTGCAGGATGTTGTTCTTCTCAAGTCCGACGGAATCCCCACATATCACTTCGCACACGCAGTTGACGATCATCTTATGAGAACAACTCACGTTGTCCGCGGTGACGAATGGATGTCAAGCTGTCCTATTCACCTTCAGCTTTTCAAATGCCTCGGCTTCAAAGTTCCCAAGTACGCTCACGTTGCTCCCATTATGAAGGAGGAAAACGGCGGTAAGCGTAAGCTTTCTAAGCGTAAGGACCCCGAAGCAGCAGTTACATTTTATGTTGAACAGGGCTATCCCAAGGAGAGTGTTAACGAGTACATTATGACTCTTATGAACTCCAACTTCGAGGACTGGAGAAAGACAAACAAGGATGCAGACATCGACTCCTTCCCCTTCAACCTCAAGAAGATGAGCGTTTCAGGTGCTCTTTTCGATATGGTCAAGCTTAACGACGTAAGTAAGAACATCATTTCTCTTATGCCTGCAAAGAAGGTTTATGACTACACAGCTGCCTGGGCAAAGGACTACGACGAAGAGCTTTACGGTCTTCTCACAAAGGATGAGGAATACTCAGTAAACATCCTCAACATTGACCGTGAAAATCCCAAGCCCCGTAAGGACATTGCCTGCTTCAGCGAGGTTAAGTCTTACATCAGCTATCTCTTTGATGAAATCTACGAAAAGAATTACGATCTTCCCGAAAACATCACAAAGGAAATGGCAGTCGAAATTCTTGAAGCTTACATCAATGAATATAACCATTCCGACGACAAGCAGCAGTGGTTTGACCGCATGAAGGCCCTTTGCGAGCCTTTAGGTTACACCCCCAATGTCAAGGAGTATAAAAAGAATCCCAACGCCTTCAAGGGTCACGTAGGCGACCTTTCAACAGTAATCAGAATTGCCGTTACAGGCAGAAGAAATACTCCCGACCTTTACGCAATTATGAGCCTTCTCGGCGAAGATAAGGTCAAGGCGAGATTGGCAGACGCTGTGGCTTTTTATAAGTAGTAAGTAGTCAGGAACCCCTCCGTCAGACCATTCGGTCTGCCACCTCCCCTTTCAGGCAATGTCATTAACTTAAGGTTTTAAACAAAAAACTCCCGTGGGAGATGTCAGTCGAAGACTGACAGAGGGCATTAGAATGCGTCGCAGACCCTTAACTTTTGCCCGTTATGGGCAAAAATTTCACTTTGCGACAGCAAAATATCACTTGCCGTAAGGCAAATATCACATCTGCGAAGCAGATATATCACTGCAATGTCGTTAAGTTAACGAC
>JAZKYQ010000080.1:0-25263 GCA_045612205.1 Acutalibacteraceae bacterium
ATGTACATCTTGTAGGCGGCAACCTCGCTGAGGCTGTTGACGAAGGTGTAAGAAGAGGCTACACAAACGGCTATCTTCGTAAGAGCGTTGTTGGTGACCCCGTAAGACGTGGTAACACAGGTGACAACACTCCTGCAATGATTTACACAGAGATCGTTCCCGGTGATCAGCTCAAGATTACTGTTGGTCCCAAGGGATTCGGTAGCGAAAATATGAGCCAGATCCGTATGTTCAAGCCTTCAGCAGGCCTTCAGGGCATCAAGGATTTCATCATCGAAGCTGTTGAAACAGCAGGTCCCAACCCCTGTCCTCCCATCGTTGTCGGTGTAGGCATCGGCGGTACATTTGATAAGGCTGCTCTTCTTGCAAAGAAGGCTCTTATGAGACCCATCGATTCAGAAAATCCCGATCCCTTCTATGCTGATCTTGAAAAGGAAATGCTTGAAAAGATCAACGCTCTCGGTATCGGACCTCAGGGCTTCGGCGGTATGACCACAGCTATCGGTCTTAACATCGAAACTCTTCCCACTCACATTGCAGGTATGCCTTGCGCAATCAACATCAACTGCCATGTAACACGTCACAAGTCGGAGGTAATCTAAAATGGAAAAGAAAATTACATTACCCCTTACAGAAGAAATCGCAAGAAGCCTTAAGGCTGGCGACAGAGTATACCTTACAGGTATCATCTACACTTCAAGAGACGCAGGTCACAAGAGAATGTGCGAGGCTCTTGCAGCAGGTGAAGAGCTTCCCATCGATCCTATGAATGCAACAATTTACTATGTTGGCCCCACACCCGCAAAGCCCGGTACAGTTATCGGTTCAGCAGGCCCCACAACCAGCGGTCGTATGGATGCTTATGCTCCCACAATGATGTCAGTTGGCGCAAGAGGTATGATCGGTAAGGGTGCAAGACTTCCCGAGGTTGTTGACGCTATGAAGGAATTCGGTGGCGTTTACTTCGGTGCAATCGGTGGTGCAGGCGCACTCCTTGCAAAGTGCATCAAGTCAGCAAAGCTTATCGCTTATGAAGATCTCGGTGCAGAAGCTCTCCGTGAGCTTTATGTTGAAGATATGCCTCTTATGGTTATCATCGACTCAGAAGGTAACAACCTTTACGAGCTCGGCAGAGAAGAATATCTTGCAAGCAAGAACTAAAATGTAAAGTTCTTTTGATTACTTTTCTTTTAAGAAAAGTGATGCCATGCGGCGAGCAATAAAAAATAACCCCATCAGCATCTTGCGATGTTGGTGGGGTTGTGTTATTATATGTGGAGATGTCAGTAAAATAAAAAAGGAGAATAACGATGAAATACATAAAACCCTTCGGTAACAAAACCGAAATTTCTCAGGTCGCCCTCGGTTGTATGAGAATTTCCGATATGAGCGACAAAGAGGCAGACAATTATATCAACCTTGCCGTTGAAAACGGAATCAATTATTTTGACCACGCTGATATTTACGGTGGGGGAAGGTGTGAAGAGGTTTTCGGTAAGGCACTTAAGCGTAATCCCGGCCTTAAGGATAAAATTTTCGTTCAGACAAAATGCGGTATCCGTAAGGATATGTATGACTTTTCAAAGGAGCACATCATTTCAGCCGTTGACGGCTCACTTAAAAGATTAGGTCTCGACGGAGTTGATACTCTTCTTCTTCACCGTCCGGATTTACTTATGCAGCCCGATGAGGTGGCAGAAGCCTTTGACGAGCTTGAAAAAAGCGGTAAGGTAAAGTATTTCGGTGTGTCAAACCACAGTCCGATGCAGATTGAGCTTCTTAAAAAGAGCGTTAAACAGCCGCTTCTTTTCAATCAGATGCAGCTTAGCATCACAAACGCCAATATGGTTTCAAGCGGTGCAAACGTAAACCTCCCTAACAGTGACGGTGTCAATTATGACGGTTATCTTCGGGATTACTGCCGTGTTAACGGTATTACGGTTCAGCCCTGGTCACCCTTACAGTTCGGCTTTATTGAAGGCTCATTTCTTACAAACGAAAAGTACAAGGGCCTTCACAGGCTTCTTAAGCAGCTTGCTGAAAAGTATGACACAACAGATACAGGTATGGCAATTGCCTGGCTTATGAGGCTTCCCGATAAGATGCAGCCCATTGTCGGAAGCACAAATCCCGAAAGAATAAAGGCCGTTGCCGAGGCTTCTGATATCACTCTTTCAAGAGAGGATTGGTACAGAATTTACCTTGAAGCAGGGTACAGATTGCCGTAAATTTTCAACAAAAATCCAAATTTTAACTTGTCACTTTTAACAGTATTTTCTTTTGTATTTGTTTATTTTTATCACAAAAACCAAATCAAAATAACTTGTGCAAATTCTTGTCGTTTTATGTTGACTTTTACCCTTTGGTGTTGTATAATCTCTTCGCAATTCTAATGAGTGGTGGAGTCTGTCATAATGCGTGAATACACGGGTTATTTGTTTAGAATTGTAATTTATTATGTCCTGAACCTTTTATTAAAAAGGTAACGGTAAGAATGAATTTGACAGAATTCCTTGAGGGTTCTGTCTTTTTTTGCACAGACCAAAAAAATTAAAAAAGGAGCATCAAAAATGAGTCCAATCACAATCACAGCTCTGGTTATCTTCGCAATCACTTACATTCTTATGCTTGCGTTCCAGAAAATCAGACCGCACATCACAGTAACATCAGCTATCATCTTCGTAATTCTCGGTGTTATTTCAGCAACTAATCCCACTCTTTTCGGCGAAGGCTTCTTTGCAGTGGGTGACAGCACCTTTGCTTACGGCATCAAGGACGCTCTTTCGGAAATCGACTGGAACGTTATCATGATGATTGCCGGTACAATGGGTACTGTTTTCCTCTTCATCGAATCAAAAATGCCCCAGCTTATGAGTGACGTGCTTATCTCAAAAATGCCCAATATGAAGTGGGTTGTTATCGCACTTTCACTTTTCGCAGGTATCGTTTCTGCCTTTGTTGACAACGTTGCAACCGTACTTATGATTGCTCCTGTTGCCCTTGCTTTCTGCAAAAAGGTAGGCATTTCACCTGTTCCCTCAATCATCTGTATTGCAGTTTCATCAAACCTTCAGGGTGCTGCAACTCTCGTAGGTGACACAACCTCAATCCTTCTTGCAAAGTCCGCAGGTCTTGACTTCTCAGACTTCTTTGTTCACGACGGACGTATCGGTATGTTCTTCGTTGTTCAGGCAGGTGCTCTTGCAAGTGCTCTTATCATTTACTTTATGTTCCGTAAGGAAAACAATAAGATTGAATTTGAAGGCAGAACAAAGGTTGAGGACAAGTTCCCCACATTCCTTCTTGTTGGCACAGTTCTTTCACTTATCATCGTTTCCTTCATTCCTTACAAGGATGCAGCTGCTCCCGGTCAGTTCTATAAGCCTGACATCACAAACGGTATCATCTGTATCGCATTCTTTATTGTAGGCGTCCTTCGTGAACTCTTAATCAAGAAAAACAAGGAAATCGTCAAGAATGCATTCAAGGAAATCGACTATTATACTATCGTGCTTCTCACGGGTCTTTTTGTTGTAATCGGCGGTGTTAAGAGTGCAGGTGTTATCGATGTTATCGGTGCAGCAATCGGCTCACTCGGCTCAGGCTCAGTATTCATCGTTTACACAATCATCGTATGGATGTCCGTTATCCTTTCAGCATTTATCGATAACATTCCCTACACAGCAACAATGCTTTCAATCATTCCCGTTATTGCTTCAAGCGTTGGCCTTGAGAATCCCACAATCCTTTACTACGGTCTTCTCTGCGGTGCAACTCTCGGTGGTAACCTTACTCCCATCGGTGCTTCAGCAAACATTGCAGGTATCGGTATCCTTCGTAAGGAAGGCTACGAGGTTAAGTCCACAACCTTCATGAAGTACGGTGTTCCCTTTACCATCGCAGCTGTTGTAACAGGTTATGTTCTCCTCTGGCTCATCTGGGCATAATTTCATACCGGAATTCAGTCAGAACAGTATCTGAATAATAACAATTGAAACTGTAAACAATATACAAAACAGAGGTTTTATATTTGTTAAGTTTGTCCACTTTTTACTTTGACTTTTTTTGTCGTCAATGGTAAAATCTTTAAGGTTTGAATAAAACCTAAAATCAGATTTTCGGAGGAATAAAAAATGAGTTTTCTCGGCGGAGTAGTCTCCATCAGCAACATCTCAACCTTGCTTTTCGTTGTTTTTGCTGTTTTGCTTGTAGGCTATGCTCTCGGCAGAATCACAATCAAAGGCATTTCACTCGGTGATGCAGGCGTATTTATCATCGCTCTTTTATTCGGTGCACTTTTCTTCGGTGTTAACGAAAGCGGCGAGCTTCTCTTTGACGCTTCATCAAAGCCCTATGACTTCAACCCCGGTCTTTCCCTTGTTGAAAGCCTCGGTCTTGTACTTTTCGTAACATCAGTAGGCTTCATCGCAGGCCCCAAGTTCTTCGGCAACTTCAAAAGAAACTTCAAGTCCTATGTTCTTCTCGGACTTACAGTAATTATTGCAGGCGGTCTCGCTGCTGCAGGCTGTATCGGTCTTGGTGAGGTTATCGGTTACGGCAGCAGCATCACAGAGCAGGACGGCTTCGTTGCTATGATCGTTGGTCTTCTTTCAGGTTCACTTACCTCAACTCCTGCTTTCTCAGCAGCAAAGGCTACAGTTGCTCCTGAATTCCAGTCACTTGTTTCAGTTGGTCACGGTATCGCTTACATCTTCGGTGTTATCGGTGTTGTTCTTTTCGTTCAGCTTATTCCCAAGCTCACAAAGGCTAATATGGAAGAAGAACGTGCAAAGCTTGTAATCAAGGAAGAAGGCGAAAAGAAGAGCTTCAAGGGTAAGCTTTTTGAAATTGACCATATGGGTATCGCAGCATTCTCACTTGCAGCAATCCTCGGTACTGTTATCGGTCAGATCAAGATCCCTCTTTCATCAGCAGGTCTTTCAGGCACTTGCTTCTCACTTACAACAACAGGCGGTTGCCTTCTCGTTTCCCTTGTTCTCGGTCACTTCTCAAGAATCGGCAAGGTTAATGTAATGCCCGCACAGAGCACACTCAAGCTCTTCCGTGAGCTCGGTCTTGTACTCTTCCTTGTTGGTGCAGGTATCCCCGGCGGTGCAGAGTTCGTTGAGAACTTCGACATTATGTACTTCGTATACGGTATCATCATGACAATCGTTCCCATGATTATCGGTTACCTTTTTGCAAAGTATGTTCTCAAGCTCAGCCTTCTCAACAACCTCGGTTCAATCACAGGCGGTATGACATCAACTCCCGCTCTCGGAACTCTCATTCAGACAGCAGGAACAGAGGACGTTGCAGCAGCTTACGCAGCAACTTATCCCATCGCTCTTATCGCAGTTGTACTTGTTTCACAGTTCCTCATTATCTTACTGTAAATTAAAACCTGTCAGGTGTTCTGATCAATCAGAACACCTGATTTTTTTGTTTCAGGCTCTTGAAAATAAAGCTGTTTTACTATATAATATTCAGTTAGATTAATGATTTACGGAGAATAAAAAAATGAGTAAAAAAATTATTGTTGTCGGTGCCGGTGCGGCAGGACTTATGGCGGCAGGCGTTGCAGGAGAAGCAGGAGCGGATGTTCTTGTTATTGAGCGTAACGATAAGGTTGCAAGAAAGGTAATGATTACAGGCAAAGGCCGTTGCAATGTTACCAATAACTGCACAATGGTAAATGAGCTTATCGGAGCTGTGCCCACAAACGGCAGATTCCTGTACGGTGCTTTTTCAAGATTTATGCCTATGGATACAATGGAGTTTTTTGAGGATATGGGCGTATCACTCAAGGTTGAAAGAGGTAACAGAGTTTTTCCCGAAAGTGACAAGGCAGTTGATATTGTTGATGCTCTGAATGCCTTTTGTCAGGATAGTGGTGCAAAGCGTATCAAGGGCAGAGTTACCGAGCTTATCATAAATGACGGTGAGATAAAAGGCGTAAAGCTTGAAAGCGGTGAGGAGTATGAAGCTGACAGCGTAATTGTTGCAACGGGCGGTGTTTCTTATCCTCTCACAGGCTCAACAGGTGACGGCCACACCCTTGCAAAACAGGCAGGCCACACAGTAACCGATCTCAAGCCTTCACTTGTACCTCTTGTCTGTCACGAAGGCTTCTGTATGGATCTTCAGGGACTTTCCCTTCGCAATATTGAAATTACTGTTATGGACAGTGAAAAATACAAGGAAGTGTATAAGGACTTCGGTGAAATGCTCTTTACCCATTACGGTGTATCAGGTCCCGTAATCTTAAGCGCAAGTGCTCATATGAGTGATATGAAGCCGAGAAAGTACGAGGTTCACATAGATCTCAAGCCCGGTCTTACCTATGAGCAGCTTGATAAGAGAATTCAGCGCGATTTTCTCGAAAATGCTAACAAGAACTTCATCAACGCTCTTGATGCCCTTCTTCCCAAAAAGATTGTTCCCGTAATCGTAAAACTTTCAGGTATCAGACCTTCAACAAAGGTTAATCAGATTACAAGAGAGCAGAGAGGAGACCTTGTAAATCTTCTCAAGGATCTCAAGGTTACCGTAAACGGCTTCAGACCTATCGAAGAAGCTATTGTTACCTCAGGCGGTATAAGCACAAAGGAAATTGATCCCAGAACAATGGAGTCAAAGCTCTGCAAGGGCCTTTACTTTGCAGGTGAGGTAATCGATGTTGACGCATACACAGGCGGGTATAATCTGCAGATTGCCTTTTCAACAGGCAGACTTGCAGGTGAAGAAAGTAGTAAGTAGAAGTAAGAAAAGCAAAAAATATACTGAGGAGAATAAAAATGAAAGTTATCAACGTAGCAATTGACGGTCCTGCAGGTGCAGGTAAAAGCACAATTTCAAGAAAGGCTGCAGCTGAGCTCGGCTATATCTATATCGACACAGGCGCACTTTACAGAACAGTCGGTCTCAATGCTATGAGAAAGGGCGTTGACATTCAGGACGATGAAGCAGTCATCGCAACTCTTACCGACGACCTTAAGGTAGAGCTTCGCTTCATTGACGGCGAGCAGAGGATGTTCCTTAATGATGAGGATGTTTCCCTTGCAATCCGCACTCCCGAAGCTTCAATGGCAGCTTCAAGAGTTTCAGCAGTTCCCAAGGTAAGAGAGTATCTTTTTGACTTGCAGAAAAATCTTGCCAGAAACAATAACTGCATTATGGACGGCAGAGACATCGGCACAGTTGTGCTTCCCGACGCAGATGTAAAAATCTTCCTCACAGCTTCACCTGAAGCAAGAGCCGAAAGACGCTTCAAGGAGCTTCAGGAAAAGGGAATGGACGCTTCATATGAGGAAGTTCTTGCAGACATGATCAAGCGTGACTATGATGACTCACACAGAGCAATTGCTCCCTTGAAGCAGGCTGACGACGCAATTTTATGTGATACAAGCGGAAATGAGCTTGAACAGTCAATTGAATTAATAATCAGAACAATTAAGGAAAACATATAAGTACAGTAAGTTATAGAGAGTTGATCTGATTGTACTTTGATTATTCCTCGGTTACCGAGCATAAAACCTACATTTTTGTAAAACCCGTAATCAAGCTTCTTTCTCACGTTATATATTCTTCGGAATGCATAGGCAGAGAGAATGTTCCTTTAAGCGGCAAGCTGATTATTGCCTGTAACCATATCGGCACACCCGATCCTGCCTTTATTGTTGCCAACTGTCCGAGAAGGATTCACTATATGGCAAAAAGTGAGCTTTTCAGAAGAAAGGACCTGTCAAAGCTTTTTACTCTTATGAATGCTTTTCCCGTTGTGCGATGCTCAGCCGACCGAAAGGCGCTGAGATATGCACTTGAGGTGCTTGGAAAGGATTGGGCACTGGGGATTTTCCCTGAGGGCAGAAGAGTAAGAAACAGCGAAAGCGTTTCTCCTGTTGACGCTCTTGCAGGTGTGGGTTATCTTGCAAGAGTTTCGGGAGCTGATGTGCTTCCGTGTTGCCTTTACCGTGAGCCTGAGGGCAGAAGCTTTCGTCCGAAGGTGGTTGTGATTTTCGGTAAGGTCATAAAAAATGATAAGCTCGGCTTTGAGGGAATAAATAAATCGAAGGAAACAAAAAACGCTTCAAAAATCATTATGGATGAAATAAAGCAGCTTTGGAACGAAGCGTACAGAAAGGCACATACTGATGAAAATTGAAACAGCTAAAACTGCCGGCTTCTGCTTCGGTGTGAACAGAGCAGTAAAGATATTGAATGAAAAGCTTGATGAAGGGAAAAAGGTGTGCACCTTAGGGCCCATTATCCACAACCCTCAGGTTATTGAAGACCTTGAGCAGAAGGGAGCAAAGATAATTGCAGGTCCCGGGGAAGCTCCCGAGGGTTATGAGGTTGTTATCCGTGCTCACGGTGTGACAAAAGAGGTCATATCTGAGCTTGAGGAAAGGGGAGTACCCTACACCGATGCAACCTGTCCTTATGTTATAAAGATTCATAAGATTGTAAAAGAGAATTCACTTGAGGATAATGTTGTGCTTATTGCAGGTGACGAGGCTCACCCTGAGGTATGCGGCTTCAGAAGCCACTGCAAGGGCTTGTCCTTTGTTTTCAGAAACGAAGAAGAGCTGAACAGCATTCTCGAAGAAAACAATAATTTTTCCGATAAGGAAATAATAATAGTTGCTCAGACAACTTTTTCCGTAAAAGAGTGGAAAAAATGTAGAAAAATTCTCGAAAAAGTATGTACAAATTCAATTTCATTTGATACAATATGTAAAGCTACCCAAAATCGACAGGATGAAGCAGAGCTTCTTTCCAAGAGAAATGATGTAATGCTCGTAATCGGAGGTCTTTTCAGCTCAAACACAGTAAAGCTTAAGAATGTCTGTGAAAAGAACTGCAGAACCTATCTTATCGAAAGACCTGAGGAGCTTAGAAGCATTGATTTTGCAGGATGCGAAAGAATTGGTATAACAGCGGGTGCGTCAACACCTGCACGTATAATAAAGGAGGTTGAAGTCATTATGACCGAAAACTTTAATGACACAAAAATTACAAAGGAGACACAGGATCAGGAGCTGTTCTTTGCAGCCGTTGATAGCATTGACGATACAAGTGACAACCCCAATGTTGTTGGTATAGTTGTTGGCATTGCCCCCAACGAGATTCAGGTTGACATCGGAAGAAAGTACGCCGGTTTTATCCCCGTTGAAGAATACAGTAACGATCCCACCGCTGATCCTGCAAAAGAGCTTAAGATTGGCGATGAGCTCAACCTTATTATCATGAAGACAAATGATAATGAAGGTACAATGAAGCTTTCAAAGCGTCTTTACGACAGAAGAGCTTCATGGTCAAACATTGTTGCAGCAAAGGAAAACGATGAAATCGTTGAAGCAGTTGTTGCAGAAGCAGTAAGAGGCGGTGTAATCTGCTACCCCATGGGCGCAAGAGTATTTATCCCCGCTTCACAGACAGGCCTTGCAAAGGATGAAGACCTTGCTCAGCTTGTTAAGACAACAGTTAAGTTCAGACTTATTGACCTTGACGAACAGAAGAAGAGAGTTGTTGGTTCAATCCGTGCTGTTCTCAGAGAAGAACGCAAGGCCGCAACAGAAGCTTTCTGGGCTGACATTGCTGAAGGCCAGGAATTCACAGGTACAGTTAAGTCACTTACAAACTACGGTGCATTTGTTGACCTTGGCGGCGTTGACGGTATGGTACATATCTCAGAGCTTTCATGGAAGAGAATCAAGCATCCTTCAGAGGTTGTAAGCGTTGGCGATACTGTTAAGGTATTCGTTAAGGCTCTTGACGCTGAAAAGAGAAAGATTTCTCTCGGCTACAAGAGAATCGAAGACAATCCCTGGGAAATCCTCAAGAGAGATTATCCCGTTGATTCAGTTGTTACTGCTAAGGTTGTTGGTCTTACAACATTCGGCGCATTCGCAACAGTTATCGATGGCATCGACGGTCTTATCCACATTTCACAGATCGCTGACCGCCACATCGCTTCTCCCAAGGAAGTTCTTTCCATCGGTGAAGAGGTTACAGTTAAGATTACTGAAATCGACTTCGACAAGAAGCGCGTAAGCCTTTCAATCCGCGCTCTCATCGAGCCCGCAGCAGAAGCTGAAGAGGCTGTTGAGGAAGCAGTTGAAGAAGCTGTAGCAGAAGAAGCAGTTGAATAATCAAATTTATAAGCCTGTCGGTATTTCCGGCAGGCTTGTTTTTATTGATTTTAACCAATTTTTAAGCTTAATTAATATTGAGGCTGACTGTAGATTTTTATTGAATATTGTGATAGAATCATTTATATAATGTTAAAGTTTATTTAAAGGAGAATGCAATTATGAAAAGAAAACTTATGGCAGTCATCTCAATAGTGCTTTGTTTTTGTATGATGATTCCTACCTTTGGTGCTTTTGCTGCTGAAGAGGAAATCTCTTACAGCTCAATTACAGAGTATGTGGGTGGAGCAGAGAATGCTAAGGGTGCAGATTCACAGATAAGCCTTGCCAAATTTGTCAATATGATAAGCAATTTCTTCATCAATGACGTTCTGGGTAAGGTTCTTAGTATGTTTATGCCGGATTCGGCTGCTGTGACCTCTTACGAGAAATTCGACATCGACTCCTACGGCAATTTCTATAAGGGTAATGACACCTTTATTGATGAACCACAGGGTGAAAAGGTGTGGAGCCTGGGCTACGGTAAGGCATCAGTGCTTCCCGATAATTTCGGTGACAAGTGGTACGCAAAGGGTGCTTATGTTCCTTATATTTACGGTAACGGAATGTACAAGGATGATGACGGCAACGAGGAAGATCTCATGGCCAGAGCAATTATTATGAATGACGGCTCAGGCAGAGGAAATGTTGTTTTCATTTCTGTTGACGCAATGGGTCTTGCCAATGCTGACGTGAGACTTATCCGTGAAGGTCTCAAGGAAATTGCTGAAGAAAATAACATCATCAGCATCAACGTTTCCTGTACTCATATCCATACAGGCATCGATTCTCAGGGCGTGTGGACCGATCCTGTAGGTGTTATGGCAAACAACTTTGCTTCAAGAAACACAAAGTACGGTGTTGATCCCGATTTCATCGAAGCTGTTGTCAAGGGCTCGAAGCTTGCAGTTGAAGAAGCTCTTTCCGATATGACACAAGGTGAGCTTTACTATTCAAAAATAGAGCTTGAGGGATACCTTTCCGACAGAACCGCTCCTATTGCACTTGACAAGAATCTTTATAAGCTTGAATTTATTCCCTTTGAAGCTGATGCTACTCCCACAATCATTGCAACTGTAGGCGTTCATCCCGAGGCAGCAAGCTATGACTGGGCACAGACAGGCGGAAGCACTCTTGTTTCCTTTGACAGAAAGTTCAGCGCTGACTTCATCTGGTATACAGAAAAGCTTCTTAATCAGGCCGGCTATAACTTCATCTTCATTCAGGGTAATGTTTCTACCGTTACTTCCGCAAGAAGCAAGACAAGAGACTGCTTCGAGGATGAAAGTGCTCACGATTCCGTTATCCGTTACGGCTACGAAATCGGTTACATTATTCTCGGTATGAGCATGAACGAAGCGGAGAGAATAGCCCTCAATACTGCTACGGGTGATAAACTCGGAGTTGAAAAGTACAGCTCAGAGAAGGGCTATACAATCTGGTATAAGGGTCTTGCTACTGTTCCTGTTGAAGAGGTTAAGCCTGTGCTTAATATTCAGCACAAGCAGTTTACCGTGCAGATTGAAAACAATGTCATTTCTCTTCTTGCAAAGGCATCAATTCCCGATAATTTCACACTTAAGGATAAGAAGGGTAATTACTACACCGTTTCAGAGGTAGGCTATCTTGAAATCGGTGACAGCGTCAAGGTATATATGAGTCCTGGTGAAACCTTCGGTGAGCTTCTCATCGGCGGTAACGGAGCAAAGGGTTTTGAGCTTGCTCCCATCAGAGAATATACCGGTGAAGACATCATCATTATGGACCTTATGAATGATGCCGCAGGTTATGTTGCAAACCCTGCAAACTATGTTCTTGCAGGTTATCAGTACAATGAAAATTCAGGTCAGCTTGACAGTGACACATGGTGCCTTATTTCCTACGGTAAGCACGCTGCAACAACCTTTATCGGCAGCTTCTATGAAATTTACGACAGCGTAAGATAATTAACGCTTTTGCATTTCTTTGAAAGCGGAATAATTTAGCAAAATAATCTGTTTAAAATCACCGATGTGCGTCAGCATTATCGGTGATTTATTGCTTAAGGCTTTCATTTAAACTTGCTTTAAGCTTTCTTTGCTATTATACAGGTGCGGTAATTTGAATGAGATTTTATACGCGGACGATCAGCCTCCCTTCATTTTTTTCTGACAGGGGGGCATCGTTATGTAAAAGTTGCATATACAAAAACCGCTGTTGTGGCAAATTTAAGCTTTTTTTTCTTGCTCGGATTTTTATGTTGGTAATTTTTAACAATGTTATTTTGACGAAAAAATCAGTTGTTTTTTAAGCTTTAATGCTATAATTTACAAAAAAATGTCCCTGAAAAGTAAAAAAATAAAAAAATATCTAAAAAAATCCCGCTTTTATATTGCAAAATGCCGATAAATTGTGTACAATGGTTAAAGTGACGATAGTCAAAATATCCAATTACAACATAAATTAAAAGTTGGGGGGACATTTAATATGTCTAACAGATTATTTCAGGGAATTATCCATCAGATGAAGGATGCCATTGACAGAACAATCGGTGTGGTTGACACAGCAGGTACAATCATCTGCTGCAGGGATCTTTCTCAGATCGGTCAGACCAATTTTGTTGATATGAAAGAAGTTTTTGCAGGCGGTGACGTTAAGGTTATCGGCGGTAAGACCTTCCTTGCAATCGGCAATCAGAGTCATCCTGACAGCGCAATTTTTGTTGACGGTAACGATGAAAACGCAGCAAACTTTGCAAGACTCATCTCAATTTCTCTCGGCGGCATCAAGCAGTACTATGATGTAAAGTTCGACAGAAGCAACTTCATCAAAAATGTTATTCTCGATAACATTCTTCAGGGTGATATTTATCTTAAAACCCGTGAGCTTGGCTTTAATAATGAAGTGTCACGCTGTGTTCTTCTTATAAGAACAGCTGAAAGAACAGAAATCTCCATCAGCGAGACAATTCAGGCTCTTTTCCCTGATAAGAACAAGGATTTTGTTATCAACATCAACGAAACAGATATTGCCCTTGTTAAGGAGGTCCGTGCTGGCAACGAAATCAAGGATCTTGAAAAGCTTGCAAGAAGCATCGTTGACTCACTTCACACAGAGTATTACATCAACGCCATTATCGGTGTAGGCTCAATTGTAACAGGTATCAAGGAGCTTCCCCGTTCCTTCAAGGAAAGCCAGATTGCCCTTGAGGTAGGTAAGGTTTTCGATACTGAAAAGACAATTGTTACTTATGAAAATCTCGGCATCGCAAGACTTATTTATCAGCTTCCCACAACTCTTTGCGAAATTTTCCTCAAGGAAATCTTCAAGAAAGGCTCAATCACAGGTCTTGACCACGAAACACTTTTCACAATTCAGAAGTTCTTTGAAAACAACCTTAATGTTTCCGAAACTTCAAGAAAGCTTTTCGTTCACAGAAACACACTCGTTTACAGACTTGAAAAAATCAAGAAGCTCACAGGCCTTGACCTTCGTGAGTTCGATGATGCTATTGTGTTTAAAGTAGCACTTATGGTTAAGAAGTATCTTGATGCAAAGCCCATCAAGTATTAATTCTGTAATTGTTCACATTATGTTTCCGATCAATTGAATTTTATCCAGTATTATTAGGAAGTGACTTGACATGATAGAGTTTAAAAATGTAAAAATGCGCTACAAAACAAACGGTGCAGTTGCACTTGATGATGTCAGCGTAAGAATTGATGACGGTGAATTTGTTTTCATCGTTGGTGCATCAGGTGCAGGTAAAAGCTCATTTCTCAATGTTATTATGGGTCAGGAAAAGGTTGACTCAGGTATTGTCCGTGTAGGTCCTTACACCCTCAACACCATCAAGAGAAGACAGCTTCCTTATCTTCGTCGTATGCTCGGTATCGTTTTCCAGGATTTCAGACTTATCCCTAAGATGACGGTTTACGATAACATTGCCTTTGCCCTTCGTGTTATCGGTATGGGTGAAAAAAAGATCACCAAGAGAGTACGCTACGTTCTCAAGCTTGTTGACCTTTCAGACAAAGCAAATTCCTATCCCAATCAGCTTTCACAGGGTGAAAGACAGCGTGTTGCTATTGCAAGAGCGCTTATCAATAACCCCGGTGTTATTATCGCTGACGAGCCCACAGGTAACCTTGACCCCGTGCTTTCAGGGGAAATTATGAGCCTTTTTGATAAGATCAACGCTCTTGGTGCAACGGTTGTTGTTGTTACTCATGACCTTGAGCTTGTTCACCAGTTTGATCACAGAATCGTTACTATCGAAAACGGTAAAATCCTTTCAGACATTCCTGCAAGAACAGCAGGTGAGCTTACAGCCAAGGATGAGTCTGTCAGTGTAAGTGAAGATGTTTCACTTGCTCAGGTGCAGGAAGAGGATGTCGAAATTTCCGACGAAATCGTTGCAGATATGATTGAAGAAGCGGAAAAGGAGGATGGCGAAAATGGCTAAGAAGGTTGCAAAAGAAACCGCAGAAAACAGAAAGCAGCAAAATGCCAACAAGAAAAGAGGCGGCGGTCTGAATACATCATATCTTACAAAGATGGGTGTGCATAACCTTGTTGCCAACCGCAGCATGTCCTTTTCTTCAATCAGCGTTCTTTCCGCTTGTCTTCTTCTTATCGGTATTTCAATGATGATCATCATGAATATCCAGAACCTTGTTAAGGACGTTGAAAAGCAGAATGTTATCCTTGCTTTTGTAACAGACGGTGCAGATGATGTTGCTGTTGCACAGGTAGATGCACAGCTTCGTTCAATTCCCGATGTTATCAATGTTGAATTTGTTTCAAAGGAAGCAGCTTACGAAGAGCAGCTTCGTGAATTCGGTGTTGAAAAAAGCCTTTTTGACGGTGTTATCGAAAATCCCTTGCCCGACTCCTACCGAATTTCCGTGGGTAATCTTGAGCAGTTCCAGGTGACGCTGCAGAAAATCAAGGCAATCGAAAATATCAGTGGAGTCAGGGAAAGTCAGGAAGTAGTAAATCAGATTACGACCATGCAGAAGTCAATCACGGCAATATGTGTAATTCTTGTTGTTGTACTCGGTGTTGTTTCGATGTTTATCGTTTCAAATACTATCAAGCTCGCCATGGTTTCCCGTAAGATTGACATTCAGGTTATGAAGAGCGTTGGTGCAACGAGTCTCTTCATCTGTTGGCCCTTCATCATTGAAGGTATTATCATCGGTCTTATTTCCGGTGCAATTTCTCTTGCGCTTACAGTTGTCTTTGAACGCTTTGAAGGCGGTGCTATTATGTCACTTCTTGAAATGTTCGGCAGTGAATCAGTACCCGTCAGCGAATATCTGCCTCTTCTTTCGGCGGCATATATCCTTTTCGGCGTTGTTATCTCTTCCGTAGGCAGTCTTGTTTCAATCAGCAAGTATCTTAAAAAGGAAGGCAGCGAAGCAAGCGAGCTTTGATAATCGGCCTGACAGTTATTTTTTATAGGAGTAATACAATGAATTTTAAAAAGTTATTATGCTTAGTTCTTTGTCTTTGTTTCCTTTTCGGTTCAGTGTGTCATACAGGTGTTCTTAATGCCGTAGCTGAAAGCCAGGGTGATTACGAGGATAAAATTTCTGCTATCGATGATGAAATCGCATCATATGAGGAAAAGCTCAATGCGCTTGCAGCTGATACAGAAAAGCAGAAGGAGTATCTTGAAACTCTTGAAGCTCAGATTGAGTCAGTTGAAGCAAAGGCAAACGAGCTTCAGACACAGATTTCCGAAATTAACGGAGATATCTCTGATCTTACCGTACAGTATAATCAGCTTAAAAACGAAATCAATGAGAAGAACAACAATATCAAGAAGGCAAACCTTCTCATTGCAAGAAACGAAAAGCTTATAGCTGAGAACAAGGATCTTCTTTCAGCAAAGCTTCGTTCAGCTTATATGAACGGCAATGATTCAACCCTTAAGATTCTTATGGGTGCAGACAGTCTTGCAAGCTTTCTTACAAGACTTGAGATGATGAAAAGAACTACTGAAAGTGACAAAAAGACAATTGATACTTTCAAAACAAAAATCACTCAGCTCAACGACGCAAAGGTTCAGCTTGAAAGAGATAAGAAAATAATCGTTGAAAAGCAGGAAAAGGTTGTTGAAACAAGAACAAAGTATGTAAAGCAGAAAAATGCTCTTGTAACAAGCCAGACTGAGTACAATAAAACTGTTGCTGAGCTTGAAACAAAGTATGCAAGCGTTGAAACCTACATTGCTTCTCTTGACAAGAACAGCGCTGTATATCAGAACTATATCACAAATCTCGAACAGCAGAAGGCTGACGCAAATGCTCAGCTTGAAGAATTCCTGAGCAACTACTATGCAACACAGACAACTCTTCCCGTTGAAAATGATGCAGAGTATGACGAGCCCGACTATGAAAATAATTCCGGCTCTACAAGTTCAGGCTCGGGAGATGAGTATTATGCAACAGGTGATGACTGGGCATGGCCTGTAGGTAACATTTCTTACTACATCAGTGCCTACTTCCAGGATCCCTCCTACGCTGCTTCAATCGGTATGGAGCATTATGCTGTTGATATTACCGGTGGCGGCTTCTACGGCACACCGATTTATGCAGCAAGAGCAGGTACGGTTATCGTTTCTGACTTTATGGCATCGGGCTATGGTTACTATATAGTTATCGACCACGGTGACGGTTACACAACCCTTTACGGTCATAACTCACAGCTTGTGGTTTCTGCTGGTGAAACCGTTTCAAAGGGACAGCTTATTGCTTATGCAGGCAGCACAGGATTCTCAACAGGTGCTCACCTTCACTTTGAGGTGCGTTATAACGGTACTGCTGTTGACCCGGCTAACTTCTATCCCGGATATGTATAATAAAAACCTTTTAGAGGGGCATTTACTTGCCCCTCTGATTTTGCATTCTGCATTCAGTAGAAAGGGTGTTGATTTTGAACTCAAAAGTAACTGTTGTTGTTGCAGTTCATAATGCCGGAAGCTTTCTTTCAGTTTGCCTTGACTCAATTAAGGCGCAGACTATGACTGATATCGAGGTCATCATGGCTGATGCTGCTTCCGATGATGAAACTGCCGAAATAATGAAGGGCTATCTTTCCGACAGTCGTTTTAAATATATTCATTGTGAAAGTGACAGCATTTCTCAGGCGAGAAACCGCGCAATCAAAGAGGCACAAGGTAAGTATATCGCCTTTGGTGACACAAATGTTATCTTCAGTGATAACCTCATCGAAAGCATGTACGACAGTGCAAAAAAAGAGAATGCAGAGCTTTGCGTTGCTCCTATGGCATCCTCCGATGTTTACGGAAAGCACGAATTCACTTCCTCGGGACTTCTCAGAAAGAGCAGAAAAACTACTAAATTCGATACGAATCTTATCTGGAATCCTGCTGTTACAAACAAGCTTTTCCTTAAAAGTAAAATCGAAGAAACAGGCATTGCCTTTTCAGCTTACGGCAAGGCAAGGGAAGCGGCCTTCACAATTCCCTTTGCAATGAACAGCGACACAATCGTAGCCACTAACAGAGGCGCAGCGAGCTATGTCATTCCCGTAATCAATGAGGGTGTTTCAGCCTTTGAAATTGAGCATTACCTTGATGCTTACAAATATATTATCAGCGAAGCAAAGAAGGCCTTTGCAAGAGCAATTGAGCAGGCAGATACAGAATTCGGTAAAAAGGAGCTTAAAAAGCTCGAGGTCTGCTATGAGGACCAGGTTTACCACAAGGAAATTACAGTTCTTCTTTACAGCTATTACAGACATTTCTGGAGCCTTGATGACGATAAAATAAAGAAGTACGCCGATATAATCACTGAGCTTTATGAAAAGCTTTCAAAGTCCGGTAAGTCGGCACTGAAAAAGAAAAACCGTGACATTTTCTTTGACGGAAAGCTTATTGATAACCGTAAGGAAATGGCTGAAAATCCCAAGGTCACAGTCTGCATCGGTAAGAACGACATAAGAGGACGACATTACGGGGAAAGACTTTCAATTCAGGTTGAGTCAATTTTTCAGCAGACAATGCCTTCCTTTGAGCTTCTTGTTGACTCAAGACTCAAGGATGAATTCCCTGAAAAGTGGATTAATTCTGAAAACATCCGTTTCCTTGAGGCAACCTCTCTGGGTGACTTCAAGGATACTGCCCTTGCTGAGTGCCGAACAGATTTTATTATGTTCCAGGACGGCTTTGCAAGGCTCAATCCGAAAATCCTTATGCGCCATTATGAGGCACTTAAGTCCTGCACCGAAAAGTGCGGCTTTACAACCTCACCTCTTACCCGTTTTGACGGAAAAAAGACAACGGAGTATTCCTTCTCCGATCTTTGCTTCAATCATAATATGTCCCAGACACGCACAAAGGAAGGAGATACAACCTTTGCTCTTGATCTCTTTTTCTGCAACAAGCTTTTCAGAACAGAGCATTTAAGAGGTATCCGTTTCTCCTTCTCGGACAATAACATTCTTGATATGTATAAGCTTTATGAGCATTCACGCTTCAGAAAGCTTTCGCACAGAGGTGCTTACCTTCCTTACACCGAGGAAGAGGCACTCAATTATCTCAGGGGAGAGGAAAAGACAATGCCCGTTCCCTGCAGAAAGATTTACAAAAATTATAAGAGCGTTTACTTCAAGAAGGTGACGGTTGCTTCCTATAAGAGAAAAGGAATAATGCTTCTTAAAAAGGTTAAGAATGTTGCGGTAAATTATCTTCTTAAGTTTATTACCATTTTCTTTACAAAGCAGAAGCTTCAGGACAGAGTCTTCTTTTACTCAATCAGAGCCGACGGAATGCTCAAGGAAAACATCAACTGTATTTATGAGGCTCTCGACTGTAAGAAGGTCGTTTTTGCAAAAATGCTTCCTCATTCCCTTAAGCACATTATTCAGGTGCGAAGATATATGCTCACAAGTAAGGTCATTGTAACTGATGACTATATGAAATATTTCCGTGCCGTTAAATTGCGTCCCGAGCAGAAGGTTGTTCAGCTCTGGCACGCAGGCGGTGCCTTCAAGCGCTTCGGTCTTGATGCTCCTTCACGCCTTACAAGACTCGAGGAGTACAGAACTCACTCACAGTACAGTGATGTATGCGTTACAAGTGAAAATGTCCGTCAGTTCTATTCTCACGCCTTCGGTGTTGATATGGAGGTTATCAAGGCTCTCGGTTCACCGAGAACAGATGCCATCCTTGATTCTGAAAAGGTCAGAAACAGCCGTGAGGTAATTATGCAGAAGCATCCGCTTTTAAGAAATAAGAAGGTTTATGTTTACCTTCCGACCTTCAGAGAAAACGACGGAGCACTTACTGATTTTGATCCTATGCTTGATTGGGCACAGCTTAATAACGACCTTGCAGACGATGAGGTATTTGTTATCGGCAGACATCCCGTTATGAAAAAGGAGTTCTTCAAGGAGTTCTATTCAAGGATCAAGGATTATACCGTTGATCCCACACCGGAATTGCTTGCAATTGCCGATGTTATCATAACCGACTACTCATCAGTTATCTTTGATGCATCTCTTATGGACAAGGCAATGGTATTCTACTGTCCCGATTACGGCAGTTATGAAAGAGATTTCTATCTCAATTATGACAAGGATCTTCCCGGTGAAATTGTCACCGATCCTGAAAAGCTTCTTGAAGCATTAAGAAATGCAGAAACAGAAGAAGCAAAGCAAAAGGTAAGAGCATTCCGTGAAAAGCAGATGGGTGCCTGCGACGGTAAATCCACCGAAAGAATTGCAAAGCTTATAAAGGATTATCTTTAAAAGAAACCACAAGGAGAAAAAATTATGTCAATCGAAAGAGTCAGAGAATATTTCAAGGACCTTGGTATAGAAGAAAAAATTCAGGAGTTTGATGTTTCAAGCGCAACTGTTCCTCTTGCGGCTCTTGCTCTCGGAACAGAAGAGGGGAGAATTGCAAAATCCCTTTCCTTCCTTGTTGAGGATAAGGCAATTACCATTGTCACAGCGGGAACTGCAAGAATCAACAACAAGCGTTACAAGGAGATTTTTCACAAGAAGGCAAAAATGCTTTCAGCTGAGCAGGTGACAGAGCTTATCGGACATAAGGTAGGCGGTGTTTGTCCCTTTGCTGTAAATGAAGGCGTGGATGTTTATCTTGACGAATCCCTCAAGGCTTACGAAACAGTCTTTCCTGCCTGCGGAAGCAGTAACAGTGCAATTGAGCTTACAATCGAAGAGCTTGAAAAATATTCAGGCTTCAGCTCATGGATAGATGTTACAAGCCCCACAGCTGTTTCCGAATAATAAACGTCAGACAGTCATATGCAGAATTTCTGTGTATGACTGTTTTTCTTTGTCAAGACCTTTTGTAAGAATTTTAAAATATATATTTTCATTTTAAAGGTTGTATTTTTCTGTTATTTAATGTAGAATTAATATGAATAATTATGTTTTATATACTGAGGTAAAAAATGGCAAGTAATGAATTTTTTGAACTTAGAAAAAGAATAATCGAAAAAGATTTCAACAGAATGAATGATATGCAGAAAAAGGCTATCTTTCAGGTGAAGGGTCCTGTGCTTATTCTTGCAGGTGCAGGCAGCGGAAAGACAACAGTTCTCGTTAACCGTATTGCAAATATTGTAAAATACGGTAATGCTTATGAAAGCCGTCAGGTTGCCTTTGAGCCTTCAGAGCAGGATATTGCGGATATGAGAGCTTACCTTGAGGGCGACGAGGACAGATACTTTGACATTGAGGACCTTCTCAGCGTTGATGCGGCAAGACCCTGGCAGATTCTCGCAATCACCTTCACAAACAAGGCTGCATCTGAGCTTAAGGAAAGACTTGAAAAAATGCTCGGTGAGCAGGATGCCAAGGACATCTGGGCTTCAACCTTTCACTCAAGCTGTGTGAGAATTCTCCGTCGTGACGGTGAGGTGCTCGGTTACTCAAAAAGCTTTACCATCTACGATACCGACGACACAAAGCGTCTTATCAAGGAGTGTCAGAGACAGCTCGGTATTGCCGAAAACAACCTTTCCTATAAAACTATCTTAAACGAAATCAGTAAGGCAAAGGACAATCTTATTTCTCCTGACCTTTACAGTGAAACTGCCGGTAAGGATGCAAGAAAGCTCATGGTCGGCAGAGTTTATGAATTGTATCAGAGGGAGCTTAAAAAGGCTGATGCAATGGACTTTGACGATATTATCGTAAACACCGTCAAGCTTCTTGAAAATAATCCCGAAATCAGAGAGTATTATCAGAAAAAGTTCCGTTATATTATGGTCGATGAGTATCAGGACACCAACCACGCCCAGTATCGTCTGACGGAATTACTTGCCGCAGGTCACAGAAATATCTGCGTTGTGGGTGATGATGATCAAAGTATTTATCGCTTCCGTGGTGCTACAATTGAAAACATCCTCAACTTTGAAAGCCGTTACAGTGATGCTACCATTATCCGTCTTGAGCAGAATTACCGCTCAACTCAGACAATTCTCGATGTTGCAAATGAGGTTATTTCCAACAACAAAAAGCGTAAGGGTAAGAATCTCTGGACAGCAAACGGCGGCGGCGACAAGGTTGTTATAAACACTGCCTATGACGAAAGAGACGAGGCAAGATTTATTGTTGACACAATCGAGGATAATGTAGGAAGCAAAAAGTTTGACTTTTCCGACCACGCAATTCTCTACAGAGTCAATGCACAGTCAAACATCATCGAACAGCTTCTTGCCCGTTCAGGTATACCCTACAGAGTTATCGGCGGTCACCGATTCTTTGACAGACTCGAAATCCGTGATGCAATAGCATATCTTACCGTTATCAACAACTCATCGGATAACATCCGTTTAAGAAGAATCATCAATGTTCCCAAAAGAGGTATCGGTGATGCAACGGTAAATAAGGCTGCAGAAATTGCTTCAGGACTCGGCATAAGCCTTTTTGAGGTGTTTTCCCATGCTGATGAATATGAGGCTCTTTCACGTTCCTCCAAAAAGCTTATGGAATTTACTGAGCTTATAAATTCACTCAGGGCTCTTGTTGATACAATGCCTCTTGATGAGCTTTTTGAAAAGGTAATGGAGAAGACAGAATACATTCCCTATCTTCGTCTTGACAAGGAAAAGGGGGAGGAGAGAATTGAAAACATCTCCGAACTTGTCTCCAACCTTAAAACCTACGAAAGCGAAAACGAAGAAGCAACGCTTTCAGGCTTCCTTGAAGAAACCGCTCTTCTTACCGATCTTGACAACTTCGACACAGAGGCAAACTCTGTTGTGCTTATGACAATTCACTCTGCAAAGGGTCTTGAATTCCCTGTTGTTTTTATTCCCGGTATGGAGGAGGGCATCTTCCCCGGCCATCAGAGCATGTACAGTGAAGAGGATGTTGAAGAGGAAAGACGACTTGCTTATGTAGGAATTACCCGTGCAAAGCAGAATCTGTATCTTTCCCATTCAAACATGAGAATGCTTTTCGGCTCAACAAACCGAAATCCTGTTTCACGCTTTATGGTGGAAATTCCCGAGATTTTCATTGAGCGAACAGGCAGGAAGCAATCCTCACAGATGTCCTTTGAGCAGATGGTCAGAGGCGAGTACGAGAAAAATGTCGGCTCCCACGGCAGAGGCTACCTTGCAAAGCAGAAGACAGCTGTCGAAGAAAAGAAAAACGCTCCCGTTGCTTCCTCTGTCACCTATCAGACAGGCGATACCGTTACTCACAGAGTCTTCGGTGAAGGTGTTATTGTTTCCTCTAAGCCCATGGGTAACGACTTTATGCTTGAAATTGCCTTTACAACGGCAGGCACGAAAAAGCTTATGGCAAATTACGCCAAACTGGAGAAAAAGTAGTCAGTAGTCAGTAGCCAGTAGTAAGTAGTAAGTAGTAAGGAAAGCCCGGTGGGCTTTTAGTTGTGAATTTAATGATAAGGAGAAATCATAATGATATACTACAATGTTAAAAATTACGGTGCAGTTGCCGACGGAATCACCGATGACGGCGATGCAATACAGAAAGCCATTGATGCCTGTGCCGAAAATGGCGGAGGAAGAGTTGTCCTTGAAAGCGGCAACTACTACAGCCACACAATCGCTCTTAAGGAAAATGTCGAGCTTCATCTTCAGAAGGGTGCAGTTATCAAGGCTTCCTCTGATATAAACTCATACATCCGTCCCTGCGAAACAATCAACGACCCGAAAACGGCTCTTGTAGGTAATCCCGTTACAGGTAAGCCCTCCTTTGCATTTATCTACGGCTACAAGGCACACGGAGCAGTAATCAGCGGTGAAGGTACAATTGACGCCAACTGCTACGCCTTCGTTGAAAGAAAGGATCAGTACTACGTTACGGGTAATTTCTATCCCCGTCCGACAACAATCTATATCGAAAACAGCAATCACATCACAGTAAAGGATGTTACAGTCAAGGATGCTCCCTTCTGGACTCTTCATCCTGCAGGTTGTGACGACGTGCTTATTTCAAACATCCGCATTCTTAACCCCCTTGATGTTGCAAACAGTGACGGTATTGACCCTGACCACTGCTCAAATGTAAGAATTCTCGGCTGTCACGTTACCTGTGCAGACGACTGTATCTGTCTTAAGGCTTCAAAGGGTAACAGTGAGTACGGCCCTACAGAAAATATTGTAATCAGCGGTTGTACCCTTACTTCAACCTCTGCCGCAATCAAAATCGGCACAGAGGGTGTGGGTGATTTCAGAAACGTTATCGTTTCCAACTGCACAATCTCAAACTCAAACAGAGGTCTTTCAATCCAGATAAGAGACGGAGGCAACGTTGAAAACGTAACCTTCTCCGATATTATCATCGAAACAAGACGCTTCTGTCCTGACTGGTGGGGCAGTGCAGAGCCTATTGCCGTAACTGCTTTCCGCCGTGACACAAACACAAAGTGCGGTCACATCAAAAATATCCGTTTCCGTAACATCACCTGTAAGGGTGAAAACGGTATTCTCATTCACGGCACCGAGGATAACCTCATTGAAGATGTAACACTTGAAAATGTGAGAGTCACTCTTACTAAAACATCAAAGTGGGACTGCGGAATTTACGATCTTCGTCCCGGTATTGATGTTGACATCACAAAGAGCAGAAACTCCTGCATTTACATAAAGAATGCAAAGGATGTTCTCATTGAAAAATCCCGTGTATCCTTCGGCAACATCTGCGACAGTTACGCTCACGGACTTTACGCTGAAAAGGTTGAAAACCTTGAGCTTGTAAGATTTTCTGCTTCTGCCGCTCATGAGGGCGACGAAGAAATTAAAATTGCAGAGTAAAATTTTAAAAAAAGGCTTTACAGTTTAAAGGATATTTAGTAAAATAGATAAAAAGGAATTCGGAGGTGCATCACAATGCAGTCTAAATACAAGAGAATTCTCCTTAAATTAAGCGGAGAGGTACTTGCAGGTGCAGAAGGTAAGGGTCTTGACTTTGACACTGTTACAACTGTCTGCAAGGTTATAAAAGAATGTGCCGATATGGGCACACAGATCGGTATTGTTGTAGGCGGCGGTAACTTCTGGCGCGGCAGATCAAGCGGCGAAATGGACAGACCCAGAGCTGACCAGATGGGTATGCTTGCAACAACAATCAACTCCCTTGCTCTTCAGGATACACTTGAGCAGCTCGGAGTAAAGGCACAGGTACTTACAGGTCTTTTGATGCCTCAGATCGGTGAGATTTTCACAAAGAGAAAGGCTGTTGAATATCTGAATGATGGTAACGTTGTAATTTTCGGTTGCGGAACAGGTAACCCCTTCTTCTCAACTGATACAGCTGCAGCTTTAAGAGCAGCAGAAATCGACGCTGAAATCATCTTCAAGGCAACAAATGTTGACGGCGTTTATGACAAGGACCCCAACAAGTTTGCAGATGCAGTGAAGTATGACGAGCTTACACATTCAGAGGTGCTTTCAAAGGGACTTAAGGTTATGGACAGCACTGCAGCATCTCTTTGCAGAGATAACGGCATTTCAATTCTTGTTTTCAATCTTGACAAGCCTGAAAATATTGTCAGAGCTCTTCAGGGCGAAAATATCGGTACCGTTGTTAAAGAATAAATAATTACATAAAATAA
>JAZKYQ010000081.1:0-64502 GCA_045612205.1 Acutalibacteraceae bacterium
AGTGCCTTCCATTTCGAGCTTTTCAGCCTCTTCAAGAACTCTGCCTCTGATTTCATATTTTACGTTAGCGAGTTTGTCTGATTTTTCAAATGTTCTCATAATTTTTACCTCTTTATCATAATTAGAGGGGAGTCTGTTCAGGCTCCCCGTGGTTTTATTTGTCCGTAATGCTTAAACGTCTGCTTCGTCTTTTTCGACGGGAGTGATTTCAACTCTTACCTTGCCGATTCTTCTTTCTTCAACATTGAGAATGGTAAGCTTGAGGTTTTCGTGAATCACTTCGTTCATTTCGCCGTCCTTGGGAAGGAAGCCGAGCTGGCTGATGATGAAGCCGCCGAGGGTATCATAATCGCCTTCGGGGATGATTTCGCCCACAAGCTCGTTGACTTCTTCGATATATGCCGTGCCGTCAACGGTGAAAACGTTTTCGCTTTCTTCCACGATTTCTTCTTCCTCGTCGTCGTATTCGTCACGGATGTTACCCATAATTTCTTCAACAAGGTCCTCCATTGTAACGATACCTGCCGTGCCGCCGTATTCGTCAACAACAACCGCCATCTGAACTCTTTCTTCGCTCATTTCGCTGAAGAGCTTGCCGCAGTTCTTGCTGAAGGGAACATAGTAAGCAGGACGCATCACATCTGTGGGAGTTTTGTCCTTGGGAAGAGCTTCGGAAACATATTTAAGAAGATCCTTGATATAAATGACACCGATAATATTGTCCTGATCCTCGTGGAAAACGGGGATTCTTGAATAGCCGTGCTCCATTGAAAGATTGACAACCTCTTCAAGTGAGTCTGTGTCCTCAACAGCAATCATATCAGTTCTGTGAGTCATAACGTCGGAAACATCTGTGTCGTCAAATTCAAATACATTGTTGATCATTTCAGCCTGAAGGTTTTCGATTACACCCTTTTCCTCACCTACGTCAACCATCATAAGAATTTCTTCTTCGGTGACAACCTCTTCATTGGCGTTGGGGTCAAAGCCTAAAAGACGCACAACAGCGTTGGTTGAAAAAGAAAGAATTTTTACAAAGGGTGAGCTTATCTTCTTTACAACAAGAAGAACACCTACAACTGAAAAAGCGATTTTTTCAGGCTTCTGCATACCTATTCTCTTGGGAGCAAGCTCACCTAAAACAAGTGAGAAGTAGGACATCACAAGAGTGATGATGACAACTGAAGCTCCGCTGATGATGTCGGTGAATTTTGCCATTGAGGGACTGATTGAAAGAATAGCATCTGTGAGCATTGCGGCAAAGGTTGTTGAAGCACTCGCTGAGGTAAGGAAGCCTGCGAGGGTCACACCGATCTGAATTGTGGAAAGGAAGTTACTGGGATTTTCGGTAAGCTTTTTCACCTTCTGAGCCTTTTTGTTGCCTTCCTCTGCCTGCTTGTCAATTATATTGTCGTTAAGTGAAATGATTGCAATTTCGCTCATTGCGAAAAAAGCATTGACTAAAATAAGTGCGAACAGTAAAACAATGTTAAAAATTAAACTGCCGGGGTCATCCATTTTGGATTGATCTCCTTTCAAAATTAAAGAATATTATATATCTTTACGATATAACAATTTATAATTATAGCACATTGTGGGAGAAAAATCAAGATGCAGGGGCGGCTGAGGGAGTAATTCCTTACTCACCTAACAAAAAATTATAATAGGTCGGGCCCTCGGGCTCGTCGTATTCCTCATATTCGTATTCCGGCTCATATGAAATGGGGTGGCCGTACATCAGGGTTTCAATTTTGGACTTGTAGGGCAGAATGTCTGTAAAATAATTACTGTTTTCAAGCGGGTCAATGCCGTTTTTGATAATATACTCACCGATAAGCTTTTTTTCAATCCCCTTTTCTTTTACCGTTTCATCAACCTTATCAATTATTATATTCCACAGTCTGTCATCGCTCGGACCGCCGAAGTCATATTTGTAGCCGTCGGCGAAATTGACAGAGTAAACAAAGTCGACATAAATTTTGGGCAATCTGTGCTTTGAATAGAAGGTTTCTGCATCAAGGCCTACCGTTACCGATTCTGCATCCTCAATTTGGTAAACCTTTGTAACCTGACCTATAAGGTTATGCTTTGTGATTGTTTCTGCGGTTATCTCCGTTCTTGAGGGATAAGCGGCATAGGGGAGAATAACAAGAAAGGCAAAGCCGAGGGTGAAATAAGCAATGCCTAGCTTTGTCATAACAAGGTACTTGCTGTTTTTAAAAAATACAACAGCACTGATAAAAAAGGGCACGGCGAGGAATAAAACTACAAATGCCATAAAGTCACCCGTGTCAATAATGACATTTTCCTTGTCAGGAAAAATAATATCATTAACCGTAACGGGGGAGAAATACCACAGGGCAATATAGGCTGCAACAACGGCAAGGAATATGTTCCGGAAGGTGGTGACCTTCATACTTATCAACCTTTCATTTTTGTTTAGTGATTATATTATAATATATATGTTTTTACAACGCAATGTGAAAAATGATACTTTTCAGGTGAAAAAGTATGAAAATGTATACTTTTTTGTGATGGATTGCGAAATATCCTCTCCGTTTTTCAGCTATGCAAAAAACACTGCCTTGCTAAAAGCAGCAAAGCGGTGCAGGTTGGTTTTCTTTGTGCCCTCGGCGGGCGTGCCGTTACCTTTCTTGAAAGAAAGGTAACCCAAAGAACTTTAACATTTTTTACTTAAGAGTTACTATAGTAACACCTGTCTCGCCCTCACCGTAAACACCGAGTCGGAAGGATTTGACATAACGGTTCTTACGAAGGTATTCGTGAATACCCTTACGAAGCACACCCGTGCCCTTGCCGTGAATGACGGTGATTTCACCAAGACCGAGACGAAGAGCCTGGTCAATGTAGCGGTCAACCTCGATCACACCTTCTTCAACATTCATGCCTCTTAAGTCGCAACGGGTCTGTGCCTCTGTGCCGGGGGAGAAGACACGCTCTGTTCTGTTCGGAACATTGCGCGGCTTATTGTTATTTTTGTGCTGCTTGCCCTTTTCAATGAGCCTTAAGTTGCTTTCGGGGGTGCGCATCTTCATGATGCCTGCCATAACCTCAACATTGCCCTTTCTGTCCTTAAGGGCGGTAACTGTCGCGGTTTTACCCATGTCGGCAACAAGCACCTCGTCACCGATTTTAAGCTCACGAGGAAGAGTGTAATTTTCATCCTCGATAACTGCAGCAACAACGGGATTTGTGATGTCGTCAAAGTCGGCAAAGCCCTTTTTCATCATCTGCTTTGCACGTCTTAGCATCTCTGCCTTGTCGGCATTTTTTGCACTTTCCTTCTTGAGCTGTTCAAACTCATTGGTAAGCGCCATAGCACTGCGCTTTGCCTGCTGAACAATTTTGAGTGCCTGACTCTGAGCCTTTTCAAGCTCCTTTTGTCTGAGCTCCTCAATGCCGTCCTTGAGCTTCTGAGCTTCTGCCTTTTCTCTTTCAGCCTCTGCTTTAAGAGTATCGGCAATTTCCTTCTGCTTTTCAAATTCCTGACGGCTTGTTTCAAGATTGTGAAGCACATTTTCAAACTGTGTGCTTTCCTTTGAAACAAGGGATTTTGCTCTTTCGATTATCTCATTTTCCATTCCCAGACGAAGAGAAATAGCAAAAGCGTTTGAGCGTCCCGGTGTACCGATGAGAAGTCTGTAGGTGGGCTTGAGGGACTCAACGTCAAATTCACAGCTGCCGTTTTCGATTCTCGGAGTTTCAAGAGCGTAAGCCTTGAGCTCTGCATAGTGAGTGGTTGCAGCAATTTTTGCACCTTGTTCGTGGAGCTTTTCAAGAATTGAAATTGCAAGAGCGGCACCCTCAATGGGGTCTGTACCTGCACCCAATTCGTCGATAAGTACAAGGCTTTTGTCGTCTGCCTTTTCAAGAATATCAATGATGTTGACCATATGTGACGAGAAGGTTGAAAGGCTCTGCTCAATGCTCTGCTCGTCGCCGATGTCGGCAAGAATATTTTCAAAAACGGAGATTTCACTCTGATCCTTAACGGGAAGCATAAGTCCGCACATAGCCATAAGACTGAGAAGACCTATTGTTTTGATAGAAACGGTTTTACCACCCGTGTTGGGGCCTGTGATAACAAGAGTGTCAAAGCTTTTACCAAGAGAAATGTCTGTTGCCACAACCTTTTTCGGATCGATGAGAGGATGTCTCGCACTTTTAAGGTTGATGATTCCCTCGTCGTTGAGAATGGGCATTGTTGCCTTCATGTCGTAGGCAAGCTTTGCCTTTGCAAAAATAAGGTTAAGCTCAACGGCACATTCATAGGAGCTTTTGATGCCCTGATAGAAGGAGCCTGCTTCAACGGAAAGCTCGAAGAGGATTCTTTCAATCTCTTCCCTTTCCTTGCCCTGAAGAACCTTAATTTCATTGTTTGCCTCAACAACTGCGGCAGGCTCAATGAAAACCGTTGCACCACTTGAGGATGTATCGTGAACAAGACCGCTGACCTCTGCTCTGTGCTCGATTTTGACAGGCACAACATATCTGCCGTTACGCATTGTTACAATTGAGTCACGAAGATATTTCTGAAAGTGAGCCGAACGGGTCATCTTGTCAAGATGGTCACGGACCTTTGAGGAGGCAACTCGGATTTTTCTTCTTATATCGTAAAGTGCGGGTGAAGCATTGTCACTCATCTCATCCTCGCTGATGATTGCCGAGGTGATTTTATCCTCAAGGTACTTGTTGGGCATAAGTGAGTAAAAATATGTATCGATGCTTGTTGTGACACCGCTGTTTCTGTTTTTCCATTCGCTTAATGAGCGGATTACACGAAGCACCTCTGCAACGTCAAGAAGCTCACGCATATTAAGAACGCTGCCTGCATTGGCACGGCTTAAGCAGTTGTTGATGTTCTTAAGTCCGCCGAAGGAGGGGGCGCCGAATTTTGCCATGAGCATATATGCGTCATCAGTCTGCTGAAGAAGAACCCTTGCGAGGCTGAGGTTTGTTTCGGGCTTGAGGTTTTCTGCCTCGTATCTTGCATCCTCGCAGCTTGTAAGAGCTGAAAGCTTCATAAGAATTTTATCAAGCTCGAGAGCCTTGTAATGCTTGTTCATTATGGTCGTCTCCTTTCCGACAGCTTAAAATTCTGCCATCTTTTTATAAAAAGCGAGAGTTTTGAATTTTCTGTTTGTTATGTTAAGAAGATATTTTTCTGATATTTCCGAAAGACAGGCAAGGCTTTCAGAAGGAAGAGTGAAGCTGAAAATTTTAGCGTTGTCGCTAAGACAGATATGTCTCATTGCTCTTACGACACCCGAATTCATTTCGTGAACCTTTGAAGCAGGTCGGCAATCGTGACAGAAAAGCTCTCCCGTAAATGAATCAAGATACATTTTTTCAGTTTCAAACTGTCCGCATTTTTTGCAGGCAACAAGCTGTGGCATATAGCCGGAGAGGGTGAGCATACGAAGCTCAGCAACGGTTTTGACAAGAACAACATCCTTGCTTTTGGTTGCAATCAGATGCAGACTGTTGAGCAGCAACGGCAAAAATTCCCCTGCCTCTTCCTCTCTCGGAGCAAGCTCATAGGCAAGCTCGGAAAGATACTGAGCAAGGGAAAGGTCAATAATGTCCTGCCTGAGAGAAAAGAATACCTTTTTAGGTGTTGCTTCCTTTATGAAATAAACGTCCTTTTTTGTTTTGTCAACGGAAAAGTCTGAATAGCAAAACAAGCCTGTGGAAGAAACGTTTTTGTTTTTAGGGTTTCTTCCACCGTTTACAAAGGCCTTTATAACGCCCTTTTCTTTTGTGAGAATGGTGACAAGTCTGTCCTGTTCACCTGTATTCTGTTCACGGATTACTATACCGTCCGTCCTCATCGTCATATTCATAATCCTCTCCGTTGGGGCATTCAACGAAAAATTCTTCACTTGCTTCAAAGTCGGGGGAGTCATCTTCTTCCTCTCTGTTTTCTGCCCTTTGGTAATCCAGATAATCGGAAATCTTCCCCGTCTGAATGAATTTATCCCACAAATCTCTTTTGTTCATTTCATCACCTCATCTGTTTTTGTATAAAGAATACATCTTCATATCCTTATACTTTGCAGAAAAAGGTCTTAATAAACGGCTTTATTTTATTTTTATGATGTTTACAAAAGTGACAGGGGATTTTTGTGCAGTTTAATCAAGACCGAAATTGTGGATGAGACCCTCGCGGTTACGCCAGTCCTCCTTGACCTTGACCCAGCACTGGAGATTTATCTGACAGGAAAAGAACTTTTCCATATCCTGTCTTGCGTAGGTGGAAATTCTCTTGAGGGTTGCACCCTTCTTGCCGATAATGATACCCTTGTGGCTTTCCTTTTCGCAGTAAATGATCGCTTCAACATCCATAAGCTCACGGTCGCTTCTTTCTCTCATCTTTTCAATGGAGACGGCAACACCGTGAGGGATTTCCTTGTCAAGAAGACGAAGCATCTTTTCTCTTATAATTTCCCAAGCGAGAACTCTTTCAGGCTGATCTGTGAGAGTATCGTCGGGGAAAAAGTGCTCTGAAGGGAAGGCGAGCTTTTCCATTTCGTCAATGAGAAGATCAATGCCGTCATTCTTCACGGCTGAAACGGGAACGATTGCGGAAAATTCGTGAAGAGCTGAAAGCTCTGCGATTCTTCCCATAAGCTCAGCCTTATCGGAAACAGTGTCAATTTTATTTATTGCAAGAATGGAAGGCATTCTGCTTTTTTTGATTTTTTCAAGAAGCTCCTGCTCGCTTTCTGTAAGCTCACCGGAGGGCTCAACAACAAGCAGACAGGCGTCAACACCTGAAATGCTGTCTCCGACGGCCTTGATCATTTTTTCTCCGAGCTTTGTCTTGGGCTTGTGAAAGCCGGGTGTATCGGTGCAAACAAGCTGGGTTTCACCCTTTGTAAGCACACCCATAATTCTTGTGCGGGTGGTCTGAGGCTTGTCCGAAACAATGGCAATCTTTTGTCCGAGAACCTTGTTGAGTATGGATGATTTGCCTACGTTGGGCTTGCCTACGATGGCAATGAAAGCTGTTTTTGTCATTGGTTATTCTCCTTAATACTCACCTTTTGGGTCGATGATGATATAGCTTGTGTAGCCGTTTTTACGGATTGTTCTCATATATTTGCCTGAATGCTCTTCAAGGTCGATGATGGGCATAAAGGTACGGTCAACGAAATTCTGACTGATTGAGCTGAAAAGTCCTATCATATCGGCAAAATCCGTTTTCTTATCAAGCTCGCAGTCCTCGGGACGCTCACTTGTGTAAGCTGCAATGCCGTCAAATTCAGCGTTGCTGACTGAGCCGTAGTAAATTCTTTTATTGCCGTTCAGAGCATCGTTTGCACTCTGAGTGATGATAAGAAAGCTGTCGGAAGTAAGCTGATTTTTAATCTGCTTGATATAAGAGCGAAGCACGGCATTTTTACTTTTGAAATTCTTTTCACCGGGGAAGGAGGCTCCGCCTGTGTTTCTGCTGTCAGGGAACTGACAGTTTTCAAGGATAAAGCCCTTGATGTTAAAGGCCTGAAGCTCTGAAATAATATCAAGAAGATAGCCGAGGGTTTCCTTTGAGCAGGGATTGAGCCAGGTTTTTCCGTCTGTGGCTGTGTCAATCCAGTTGACATCGGTGTCCATGTACTTTACTGCAAGCTCGGGACTTGTCTGAGGAACGGTGTTGTCAAGAAAGCAGAATATTCTTGCTGCAACAGTGATATTTTCTTTTCTGAAAAGGTTGAGCGCCTCTCTTACGGTGTTGTTGTCGTAGATTGCACATTTTCCCTTGATAGCATAGTTGTTCAGTGAGCTGTAACAAAGCTTGCCGGCTTCTGTTTTGAAGTCGATTATTACGCTGTTACAGTCGTATCTTCTTACTTTTTTGATAAGAGATCTGATATAAGAGGTGTCTCCGAGCTTTTCGTAAGGCATATAAAGTGCCCTGAAGCCCTCCGAAGCAAGAAGAGACTCGGTGTCCTCCTCGGGACTGATGGTGATGTTTTCCGACGCATCTGTGTCAGGTGCTTTATGGGAAATGTCAAGAGAAAGCCTTACAAGAAAGAAGGATGTGCACAAAAGAACAATAATCAGTAATGCAGTCACGCTTCTTTTGGAAAAATCCGACTGAAATTTCAGGTTGATTCTTCTTCTGAAGGGGATGTTACCTGCAGGGTATTCCCTTGAAAAGGTATAGTAGCTCTTTCTTACACGGGTTTTGTTTGCGTTGTAAGGGCTTTTACTTTTTTTAAAAAAGCTGTTGAGTTTCATTTATAGCTTACCTTCAGTTAAAATATTTTGCAGCTTTACTGCGAAGTGCGGAAATTGTTTCCTTGGGATCCTCACTGCCGAAAATTGCAGAGCCTGCAACGAGCACATTTGCGCCTGCCTTTGCTGCAGTTTCAATGGTTGCAAGGGAAATGCCTCCGTCAACCTGAATATCCATTTCGATGTTTCTTTCGGCACATTCCTTGCGAAGAGCAACAATCTTGTCCATCATATCCTCCTTAAAGGACTGGCCGCCGAAGCCGGGCTCAACAGTCATAACAAGCACCATTGAGAGCTTGTCAAGATAGGGGTAAACTGTTTCAATGGGAGTGCCGGGCTTTACTGCAAGAGCAGCCATTTTACCGCTTTCACGGATAAGGTCGATTGTTTCTTCAACAGGTGAATCACTTTCAATATGGAAGCAGATGAGATCTGCACCTGCGGCAATAAAATCGGGAATGTATTTTTTGGGGTCGCTGATCATAAGGTGACAGTCAAAAACAAGGTCGGAGCATTTTCTGAGGCACTTTACAAGGGGAGCGCCGAGAGTGATGTTGGGAACAAAGTGACCGTCCATTACATCGATGTGAAGCCAGTCTGCGCCGCAACGCTTCATATTTTCAAATTCCTCGCCCATTTTTGAGTAATCGCAGGAAAGAATTGACGGTGATATTTTAATCATAATAAATTACCTCACTTATGTATTTTTTACAAATATAATTTTTCATAATATTATACCAATCACCAATAAAAAAATCAATATAAACATCACCTTTTTAATTGATATAAGAAAAAATGTTAAAATATTTTATATATGTGTAAAAAAATATCGATTTATGTTTACTTTTGATAATAAAAGTAGTATTATAAGAATGGCTTTAGCTGTCAAGGACAGCATATATATGGATAAAAAGAGAAAAGGAAGTAGAGAATCATGGATTTCAAGTATTACATGCAAAAAGCGCTTGATATGCCTGAGGACGGAGACAAAATTGAATATTTCAACCTCAAGGCAAGAATTTCGGGCAATGTGCTTGTTAATGCACAGAGAAACATCCCCACCCCCACTTACATCTACGAAGCAGATGTGACAAAATTTTATGAGGAGTATAAGAAGCTCAAGGAAAGCTGCGGTTATCCTTTATCCTTCAACACTCTTATGATGCGCCTTCTTGTTGAAGGACTCAAGGTTGCTCCCAGACTCAATGCTCACATTCAGTATAATCACACTGCATCAGCAGGCAGAGTTATTGTCAAAAAGCACATCGACGTAGCAATGCCTATTTTTATGGATCAGGGCGTTACCTTCCCTGTTAAGGTGCGTGCTATCGAGGATAAGAGCCTCAGAGAAATTTCTGATCAGATCTGTGATATTATGAGAAGACTCGAAAAAACAGATGTTGACGGACTTATGTTTGACCTTATTCAGCAGAGAATGATCGGTTGGGTTCTCAAGGGTAAGCTTTATTCAACCTCTATGCAGATTCTGTCCGGCTTTGTGGGTAAATACAGCGTTACAAGCCTTAAGGATCTTTTCAAGAAGAAGGTACGTGATCCCGAAAGCCTTGATATGTATGCTTTCAATGAGGGCACAGTATGCTTCACAAACACAGGTACACTCTGCCGTGATCTTACAGGTCATATTTCATACGGTCCGCTTCTTTATCCTCAGGTGTTCCTTCTCGGTATCAGCAATATCAAGGATGTTGAATATGCCTACAAAAATGAGGACGGTGTGGTAGACATCGGCGTGAAGAAGATGCTCCCCATCACACTTGCTTTTGACCACAGACTCGGCGGCTTCGGAGATGTTATTCCGCTTGTAAAGAAGTTCAAGGAAGTTTTTGAAAATCCTGAAGTTATTCATCAATGGTAATTATAACCGGCGGGCGTTTCGGCAAAAGGCTGAAGCGCTCTTTTGTTTTGCGCAGAACCCAGGAGAACAATAATCAAGTTTTTTTCAAAAAAAGATTGAAGAAAATGCAAATTTGTAGTATTATTTTAAAAGACATTTTTTCAGGAGGATAAAAATGAAACTTTTCAAGAAAAACGAAGACGATTTTTCCACTGAGTCATTCAATGCCTTTGAGGAGCTTCTTCTTGGTAAAAAAGAAAAAAGCAATTCCGTTGTCAAGGGCGGAAGTATGGTGTTATATATTATTACAGCAGTTGCGGTTGTTGCCTGTGCACTTATGACAGCGCTTGATTTGTCAGGCAAAACTCCGACAGCTCCGTCTTATTCATCAGGTGAAAAAATTGAAGTAACCGATCCTGTTGATGTTTCCGCTTACCCTGAAAGCCTTCAGAAGCTTTACAAGGAAAACTTTGAAGCGGCAGATTTTGTTGTTTCCTACTTCGAGGAAAAGGATAAGCAAAAGGAGATTTCACTCAAGGGCTATAAGAAGGGTGATGCGATGCCTCTTTTCCTTCAGTGGGACAAGCAATGGGGATATAAAAAGTACGGTGATGATTTTGCAGGCGTAAACGCTGACGGCCCGATGTGTCTTGCAATGGTCGGTTATCATCTTACCGGAAATGAGAAATTTTTTCCTGACAAGGTAATGGAGTTTGCCGAAGGTAACGGTTATTATAATAAGGGTACCCGTCCTTCTCTTATGACTGATGGTGCAGCTGAGCTGGGACTTGTTTCCGCGCAGATTACTCCTTCAAGCGAAAATATCATTGCTTCACTTCAGAAGGGAAATCCTCTTATTTGCTATATGGGTCCCGGTAAATTTTCCGCTACGGCTCATTATGTAGTTATCCATTCTTTTGAGGAGGGCTACCTTCTTATAAACGATCCCAACAGTAAAATCAATTCAGCAGAGCGCTGGCTCTTTACCGATATCGCTTCGCAGATCAAGGGCATCTGGGAAATAAGTGCGGCTTTATAATAAAGTTAACGGTTTCTGCTATTGACTTTGAGTCAATATGCTGTTATAATATTATGTGCAAAAATGAATATTTCCTTATTAAGAGTAGCGGAGGGAACAGGCCCTTAGAAGCTCGGCAACCTGCTTAAGCAAGGTGCTAAATCCTGCGGTAAGACCGGAAGATGAGGTTTTCGTCAAAGCGGTCATACTGTGACCGCTTATCTTTTTGCCATGAAGGGTAAAATGCAAAATGAAGAATGCAGACCTGCATTATTGCAATTGTATTTTTTATTCAAAACCCTTATTCAGTTAATAATTCAATTTTAAAATAAAGGAGTTATAAAAAATGAAAAAGTTTCTTTTTACTTCAGAATCAGTAACAGAGGGCCATCCCGATAAAATTTGTGACCAGATTTCCGATGCAGTGCTCGATGCTATTTACGCTCAGGATCCCTCTTCAAGAGTTGCTTGCGAAACAACAGTAACAACCGGTCAGGTTCTTATTATGGGTGAAATCAGCACAGGTGCAAAGATTGACGTTGCAAAGATTGCAAGACAGGTTATCTGTGATATCGGTTACGATGACGGCGCAAAGGGCTTTGACGGCAACAGCTGTGCAGTTCTTGTTGCTCTTGATGAGCAGTCAGCAGACATTGCTATGGGTGTTGATAAGTCCCTTGAGCTTAAGGGCGGCGAAGAGGACGCCTACAACCTTCACGGTGCAGGTGACCAGGGTATGATGTTCGGCTTTGCCTGTGATGAAACTCCCGAGCTTATGCCTCTTCCCATTTCTCTTGCTCACAAGCTTTCAAAGAAGCTCACAGATGTAAGAAAGGACGGCACCCTCGATTACCTTCGTGCGGACGGTAAGAGCCAGGTTACCGTTGAATATGTTGACGGTAAGCCCTCAAAGGTAAAGGCAATTGATGTTTCCTCACAGCACAGCGCAGACGTATCTCTTGAAAAAATCAGAGAAGACGTTGAAAAGTATGTTATCAGACCTGTAATTCCCGAGGAATTCATGGATGCGGACACAAAGATTTTCGTTAACCCCACAGGACGCTTTGTTGTAGGCGGTCCTCAGGGTGACAGCGGCCTTACAGGCAGAAAGATCATCGTTGACACCTACGGCGGTTACTCACGTCACGGTGGCGGTGCTTTCTCAGGTAAGGACCCCACAAAGGTTGACAGAAGTGCTGCTTATGCTGCAAGATACGTTGCAAAGAACATCGTTGCTGCAGGTCTTGCTTCAAAGTGTGAGGTTCAGCTTGCTTATGCAATCGGTGTTGCAAAGCCTGTTTCAATTCTTGTTGACTGCTTCGGTACTGCTAAGATTGATGAAGATAAGATTTCAGAAATCGTAAATAAGGTGTTCGACCTTCGTCCTGCAGCTATCATTGATACTCTTAAGCTTCGTGCACCTATTTACCGCCAGCTTGCTGCTTACGGCCATGTGGGCAGAGAAGATCTTGATGTTCAGTGGGAAAAGACTGACAAGGTTGACCAGATCAAGGCTCTTGCAGGTATGTAATTAAAAACTGAGCTCCATGCGAAAGTATGGGGCTTTTCTGCTAATAAGGAGAGATAGCTATGATTTTATATTTCACAGGCACAGGCAACAGTAAATACTGTGCTGACTTTCTTGCCGATAAGCTCGGTGATGAGGTGTACGACCTTTCCCTGAGAATAAAGAAGAAGGACTTTTCTTCTCTTGAGAGTGAAAAGCCCTGGATAATCTGCGCTCCTACCTATGCGTGGAGAATTCCTGCCGTTGTGACGGAATTTCTCTCAAAAGCTGAGCTTAAGGGTAGCTGCAGGATGTATTTTGTTATGACCTGCGGCGGTCAGATAGGTAAGGCTGAAAAGTATAATCTTGAGCTTTGCAATAAAATTGACAAGTCCTATTGCGGTACCGCAAAGGTAAAAATGGCTGAAAATTACCTTGCAATGTTTGAGGTTACAGCTTTCGAGGAAGAGGAGCTTCTTATGAAGGATGCTGACAAAATCCTTGAAAAGACGGCTGCTTTAATTAAAAAGGGTGAAAGCCTTCCCACGGTTAAGGAGAGTGTTCTCGGGGTTGTTTTAAGCGGCAAGGTCAATGAGATGTTCAACACCTATTACCTCAAGGATGATAAGTTCATTGTCAAGGACAGCTGCACCTGCTGTGGTCTTTGTGAAAAGAAATGCCCCTTGGGCAATGTTGTGATGAAGGATGGAAAGCCTTCCTGGAACGGCAACTGCACACATTGCATGGCATGCATCTGCCATTGTCCCGTTGAGGCAATTGAATACGGTAAAAAAAGTGCAGGTAAGCGTCGCTACCGTTGCAGAAGCTATGAAGCGTAAAGGAGAAAAAATATTATGACAAAGAAAATTATATCATATTTGCTTATTGTGCTGATGCTTATGACATCAGTGCCTGTGGGAGCTTTTTCGGCTTCTGATGAGGTTATAACAGAAAGCTTTACATTTGAGATTGTTCCCGATGATACATTGGGCCTGTCATTTTCCGATGGTCCGTCGGTTTCATTGTTCAGCAATGACTCTTCTTATTCAGGCTGCTTCGGAAATCAGCTTGACGGTCTTGCAAAGGAATTTTACGATGCTGTGACAGAGTATTATGCTAAGGATAAAAACGTCACATATTATAAGCATACTCTGAAGGAAACTTTAATTTTTGATTATGATGCTGAATACCAATCAATGCGTGATGAGCTGTATTCTATTGCGCAGGTTGTTTCGGACGCTTTCCTTTATGATCATCCTGAGATCTTCTGGGTCAGATATATAACTATTACATTTTCGACTCTTATTTCAAAAGACAAAGTAACAGGAAAACGAACAGCAAAAATAAAGGATGTTACTTTCGGAGCTATGGAAATTTACACTGATGCGAAATCAAAGCAGGAAGACTTTGACAAAGCTGTTGATGAAGCAGTTAAAGAAATCATCGCTTCAGTTTCCGACAAAACAAACCGCTATGAGCTTCTCAAGGCTGCACATGATTATGTCTGTAACAAGGCATGGTATAATTCTGTCTCAGACATAAGAGTGCATAATGCCGAACCGATTTTTACCGGTGATGGCGGAGTGGTTTGTGAAGGTTATGCCAAGGCCTTCAAGATTATCTGTGATGAGCTTGATATTCCCTGTGTGCTTGTAGGCGGTTATGCGGGAGAAAATAAAATATCTCATATGTGGAACTATGCACAGCTTGAGGACGGAAAGTGGTATCTTGTTGATGCTACCTGGGATGATCAGTCAAGCGGAATTTACGATACATATTTTCTTGCTAATGCAAATTCAGAAGTCTTTTTCGGAGCTATCCTTTCCGAGGAGAGAACGGAAAGAACGGATTTTTCCGGAAAAGGTTATAAGAGCTTTATCTATCCAGAGCTTTCAAAGACTGCCCATAATGCTCACTCACATGTATGGGATACAGAATTCACCGTTGATCTTGAGCCTACCTGTACAGAAAGCGGATCAAAATCCAATCATTGTTCAGTATCAGGCTGTAATGCAAAGATAAACATTACTTCTGTTCCTGCCACAAACCACAAAAACAGAACCGAATACGAACAGCAGAATTCAACCTGTAATGAAACAGGCTATACAGAAGGTGTGTATTGTACTGACTGCGGAACATGGCTTTCAGGTCATGAGGAAATTCCTGCACTCGGACACGAATTTAAAGCATATGTATCCGATAATAATGCAACCTGTGCCAAGGATGGTACCAAAACAGCCAAGTGTGAGCGTTGTGATGCAACAGACTCGGTTGCAGACAGTGGCACAAGGCTTGAGCATACCTGGGGCGGATGGACCGTTGAATCTGCGGCTACCTGTACAGCAGGCGGCTTTGAAAAAAGAAACTGTGAAAACTGCAGTGCAAGCGAAGTCAGAAGCACAGAAGCTACAAATCATGCGAATTCTTACCTCACAGATGCAACAGAGCCTTCTTGTGCAGAGGTCGGCTACGAGGAAGGACTCTACTGTCCCGACTGTAAGATATGGATTTCAGGTCATGAGGAAATTCCTGCGCTCGGACACATTTTCTCAAGCTACACATCCGATAACAATGCAAGCTGTACTGCTGACGGAACAAAGACAGCTGTCTGTGAGCGTTGCGGTGAAACCGATACAGTTGCGGATGAGGGCACAAAGCTTGATCACGATTGGGGCGAGTGGATAAGCGTATCCGTTCCTTCCTGCACAACAGGCGGTGTTGATAAAAAGAGCTGTAAAAACTGTACTGCAAGCGAAACTAAGAATGTTGCCCCGACAAATCACGCAAATGCATATATTGTAGCTGCTCAGAGTGAAAACTGTACAGAGACAGGCTTCACCGAAGGCTTGTACTGTCCCGATTGCACAATATGGATTTACGGTCGTGAGGAAATTCCGTCACTCGGACATAACTTTGAAAGCTACATTTCAGATAATAATGCAACCTGTACCGCTGACGGCACAAAGACAGCAAAGTGTGAGCGCTGTGATGAAACTGATACGGTTACAGATGAGAATACTAAGGTTGCTCATGAGTGGGGAGAATGGGAGACCTACAGCAAGCCCACCTGTACAACAGACGGTATTGATACGAGATTTTGCAAAAACTGCACCGAAGGCGAAATCAGAATGATTGATTCAACAAACCACGCAAATGCTTATTCTGTGGGTGCAGACAGTCCTACTTGTACAGAAAAGGGCTTCAGTGACGGTGTGTACTGTCCTGATTGTATGATCTGGCTTTCCATGCGAAGTGAAATTCCTGCTCTCGGTCACAGATTCGTTCTTTACACATCAGACAACAACGCAAGCTGTACTGCTGACGGAACAAAAACAGCGCTGTGTGAAAATTGCAACGAAACCGATACTGTTACAGACAACGGCACAAGGCTTGAGCACACCTGGGGCGAGTGGTCGGTTGCAAAGGAACCGTCCTGCTTGAATGCCGGTACTGAAGCAAGATACTGCGGAGTATGTGAAGCTCCCGAAACAAAGACAATTCCTGCTACAAATCATCCCGATGCCTACGGTGTGGACGGAGAAGCGGCAAGCTGTACAGCTACCGGTTACACAGACGGCAGATATTGTCCTGATTGTGAGGCCTGGGTTTCAGGTCACAGTCTGATTCAGAAATTACCCCATAAGTTTACCGAAAAGATAATTGATGAAGCTCACCTCATTTCTGCGGCAACAGTAGTTGATTTTGCAGTTTACGGTTATGACTGTGAGGACTGTGATGCAATCAGCAAAACAGAGACCTTCACCTACGGGGAAAGAGTTCCTGTCGGAAAAACAGAAAAGCTTACTGCCACTCAGGACACTTCATCAATAACCCTTAAATGGGACGCAGTTGATTATGCTGTTAAATATAAGGTATATCAGAAAACATCGGCGGGCTGGAAGTCTCTCGGTAATGTTACCAAGGCTACTGCGAAAATTAAAAATCTTTCAGCCGGAACAAAGTATACCTTTGCGGTTATGGCAGCAGCAGAGATTGACGGAAAAATTGTGTGGTCAAAGGCATATACAACAATCAATACTGCTACTCAGGCACCCTTGCCCACAACAATCAAAACCAAGCAGACAAGCTCCGTAATTCAGCTTATCTGGAATGCCTGCCCGGGAGCAACGGGTTACAGAGTATATGTTCTTGAAGGCGCTGAATGGATTTACCAGGGACAGTATAAGGGTACAAGGGCGTTTTTCACAAAGCTTGAAGCAGGTGCAAAATATACTTATGCTGTAAGACCCTATATTTCACTTGACGACGGCAGTGTTGTCTGGAGCGCTTATAAGACCTATACTGCTGCAACAACTCCTGCAGCTCCTTCTGTAACTGCAAGCTCTGCCTCAAAGGGTAAAATTACGCTTAAGTGGAATGCAGTAAGCGGAGCAGAAGCTTATCAGCTCTTTTATAAAACCGGAAACGGAGGCTACAAGCTTTATAAAAATTACACCGGTGCACAGACCGTTAATTTCACAAACCTTAAGTCCGGCACAAAGTACACCTTTGCCGTAAGAGCTGCAATAAAAACAAGCGGCGGCTGGATTTTCGGAGCATACAGACCTGTGAGAGTTACAGTCAAATAAGGGGAAACAGATATGAAATACTTATTCTGTTATTTTATCGGTAACCGTCCCGAAGAGGAGAGGGTCCATTTTGCAGTTTCCGAAGACGGTTACAACTTTGAAGCTCTTAACGGCAACAAAGAAGTAATATTGCAGACGCTCGGCAGAAGGTGTTGCCGTGATCCTTTCCTTTTCCGTGATGAGGAAGGAATGTTTCACATCATCGCAACAGATATGCGTTCCGATGACGGCTGGGCGAACAACAATTCAATGGTAGTATGGGACAGTGAAAATCTCACCGAATGGAAAAATGAGAGGATTATTGACTTTACCGCCTTTGAAAGCACAAAAAATGCAAACAGGGTATGGGCTCCTCAGGTAATTTTTGATAAGGCAAAAGGGGAGTATATAATCTACTGGACGCACAACAATTCTGATGATGACTTTGACACAATTCCCTGGTTTACGTACACAAAGGATTTCACCACGCTCACAACTGAGCCTAAGGTGCTTTACAGACCGTCAAGCGGACTTTGCGCTATTGACGGTGATATGATTGAGAAGGACGGCATGTACTATCTTTTTGTGGCTGACGGAGAAAAAGACGGCATATGCTATGTTGTTTCAGACAGGCCCTGCGGACCCTTTAATGAGCCTGAAAACAACAAGATTTCTCTTGCAGACACTGCTCTTGAGGGTAACTGCATTTACCGCAATGCTGAAACGGGCAAGTACATTCTTATTGCTGATCAGTTCAAAAAGGGCGGTTATTTCATGCAGGAAAGTGACGACCTTGTTCACTTCGAAAGGGTGGAGAAGGATCGCCTTTCAATCGATCATATCAGACCTCGCCACGGATCAATGCTTCTGATTACTGATGAGGAGTACGAGAGAGTGGTTGAGTTTTACGGGAAATAACAAAACAGACGGTGCAGTAAAGAATGCTTACAAGTCTTAACACTAAGACAAAATAATATGAGGAGCGTTAACTGTATCCTTTAAATCAAAAAAAGATGCCTTGCTTAAGGCGTCTTTTTTAGTTTTGTTTAAGATGAAAAATTCAAAACATTGACAATCAAATTTTTATAAGATATAATTTTGTTGCAATGTTATGTGAGGAGGCAAGAAAATGAAGGTGTTGTTTTTCGATCCGCGAAGGTATAAGTCATTTCGCTCCAGCACTGCCCCTTTGGGGTTGTTGTCTATAGCAACGTATCTTAATGCTAACGGTCACAAGGCTGCGATTTGCGACAGAAGTCACACTAAAGAGAGCTTGAATCATATTATAAACATTAATAAGCCTGATATAATCGGTGTTTCTGTTATCACTTATAGTGCTGTAAAAGATGCTTTGAACATAGCAAAATGCGCAAAGTCAAAGGGAATACCTGTGATTTTCGGCGGTACAATATCTTCAATAATACCTTTTGAATTTCTTAAAAGCAGAAAGGTTGACTACATAAGCATTGGAGAGGGAGAAGAAACCTGGCTTGAATTAGCTGATGCGTTTGATGCCGGAAGGCCATTTGACGAAATAAAAGGACTTGCTTTTTTGAAAAACGGTGAATATATTCAAACACCGGAAAGAGATTTTACCGATTTGTCTGTCTTGCCGATGTTAGATTGGTCGCTGATAAATCCTGCAGATTTTTTACAAAAAGGTTTTGCCGGAAAAAGACAAGCTAATATATATTATTCAAAGGGTTGTTTTGCTAATTGTCATTTTTGTTATAATAAAAATTTTCATAGGTGTTCACGAAGGCAACGTTCGTTGAAAGTTGTTATTGAAGAAATGGATTATCTTATTGAAAATTACGGAGTAGATGGATTTAATTTTACAGACGATCTTATTTTTTATGATGAAAATCAAGTAAATGAATTTGTAGCTGAATTAATGAAATATGGAGTTCACAAAAGGTGCGGTTGGATAGGTGAAATCCGCATCGATATATTTAAGAATAAGGATATTTTTGCATTGTTATATGAGGCAGGATGTCGTAATCTTATTTTTGGAGTGGAAACCGTTTCTGATGATATGCAAAAAGTGCTGAACAAAAAGATCGATCCCCAAAAAATAAAATGGATCGTGAATGAATGCGCAGAGGTGGGTATAACACCACTGCTTACGTTTATGATAGGGCTGCCCGGAGAAACGGAAGAAAATATAAGGGAAACAATAGAATTTGCTAAATCGTTGAATAAAGCAATTTGTTGTTTTCAGCTTTACACACCTACTCCCGGGACAAAAATATACAATGACCTGGTTTCAGCAGGAAAACTTAACAAAATGGAAACAGCTGACGAATACGGCGAAATTGTTTTCAGTGAGAAACTTTTAAAAAATATTTCTGAAATAACAACTAAAGAAATCTATACTATTTACAGATATTTTAAATTAAAGGAGTTCACCTATAAAGATAAAAATTCGGATGATGAACAAATTTTAAAAGTTATTGTAAATATAGTAAAATCTATGACCGGAAAAGGTATAGTTTACTTTTTTCTAGCAGGCATTAACAATGCGAAAAACTTGATTGTATTGTTGTCTTTTTTTCTGCATCCGCGCATAAGAAAAAAATATGGTTTGTATTTCACTAAATAATCAACATCGAATACTTTTATAGTGTTAATAGTGAAATAAGTTAAAACAGATTTATACTCTACTTTTATTTTAATGGGAGGTTTTATGAAGGTTATATTGTTTTATCCCAGAATAGAGGATTCGTTCAGAGCTTCTTATATGCCTTTGGGTTTGCTGTCTATAGCAACAAATCTTAACAAAAACGGTCATAAAGCGATTATTTGTGACAGGTTTTTTGAAAATGATGACGTTGAAGACATTTTGAAGGAACATAAGCCTGATATTATCGGTGTTTCAATTATAGCTCATTCATTCTTAAAGGATGCTATGTTAATATCTAAAATTGCCAAACAACAGAATGTTCCTGTTGTTTGGGGCGGTTCCTTACCTTCGGCTATCGCCTTTGAATGTCTTTCCAGTGGTGTAGTTGATTATATAAGCTTTAATGAGGGTGAAGTAACCTGGGTAGAAATTGGAAATGCCGTTGATGCATCCGAACCGATAGAACAGGTTAAAGGTATCGGATATCTAAAAGACGGAAAATTGGTGAATACGGGAGATAGAGACTTTATTGATCTGTCAACTTTGCCGGATCTGGATTGGTCGTTGGTTAATCCAAACCGTTATTTTCAAAAATCTTACGGTTATGAAAAAATGCTCAATATGTATCTGTCTAAAGGTTGTTACGGGAAATGTGCATATTGCTATAACCCTGAATTCCACCGTTCGACAAGACGCTGCAGACCATTGGAGCAAGTAATCAGAGAAATGAAATATCTTTCTGAAAAATATGGCGCAGACGGGTTCGATTTTACAGATGATGCGATGTTTGTATCAAGGAAAGAAGTCGTGGATTTTTGCGATGCTTTAAAAGAAAGCGGTATGAATATCTGTTGGAGCGGATATCTTAGTCTGGGCATTATAAATACTTATGAAGATTATAAAATGATGTATGATGCCGGATGCAGGTCTATGATTTTCGGTATAGAGTCAGGTTCCGACAGAGTACTGAGAAGTGTTAATAAACATGTAAGGTTAGACAAAGCATCTTCAAATATTGCACTTTGTCATAAGGCGGGAATTGTTCCTATAACAATGTTCATCATAGGGCTTCCGGGTGAGGATGAAGAGGATCTGAAGGCTTCTGTATCATTGGCTAAACAGCTGAAGGGAACAGCAGTTGCTTGCGGTTATTTTACTCCGCTGCCGGGTTCTAAATCTTATCGTGATTTGGTATCTTCCGGAGAAATACCTGAAACGAGGACTTTAGAGGATTTTGCTAAGATAAAGGAAACTGAAAATCTTGTAATTAACGTTACGAAAGTAAAAGACATAGATCTTATAACTATCAGAAAATATATTCGTTTAAGGGGAATGTTTACTGAGACAGGGTATTCAACTAAAGAACAGTTAGAAAAAGTAATTTTACCTACGGTTAAATCCTGGTTTTCGCGTGGCTTCAAGCATTTTTGTCTGAGTAGCTTTAATACTGTTTACAACGTAGTAAGAACTTTCACGATATTCTTTCATCCAAAAATTCGCAAGAAATATGGTTTGTATTTTACCAAATAAATCAGTAAGGTTTTTGTTGGCGAATCGTTGAAATCTATAACCTAATATTATTTGCTTCATTGGGAAATAACAAAACAGACGGTGCAGTTAAAAGCTCTGCACCGTCTTTTCGTTTCATAAAATCTTATTCCTCCTTAGTCCATCACGCAAAGCTTATAAATAATCAAACTAATTTTGCTCGTTTCAAGAAGAAAAATACATAGCTTCGGAAAAAGTTTGTAATAACTTTGTAAGAGGTTTTGTGATATAATAAAAAAAGAATTTTAAAAGGAGATAGATTGTGTTGAAGGAAATGAAGATAAAAAATGAGAAGCAAAAGTTAATAATCGCTTCTTTGGTACTGTTTCTTGTGCTTTCATGTGCACTGCTTATCGATGCGGTCACGAACAGCTCTCAGGCAGAGTGGGCAATTATTCCTGACATCAGGCTTGTTGGTGAATACAAAATCGGAGACGGTGAATGGAAGGAAATTGTTGAGGGTGAGCATATCTCTGCCACAAAAGGCGATGTCAGATTGAAAGGTGTACTTGAAATCTTAGACCCCGAAACAAACGAAGCTTTCGGACCGGTTGAAAAAGGCTCGCTGATGTTATTTACTTTTAACCACATAAATCTTGCTTTAACCGATAATGATGAGATGATCTATGTATGTGATACAGAAAATCCCGAGCTGGGTGAGGATTTCTGCGGTGATACCTGCTTTGTAGTGGAATCTGTCGGTGAAGACGGTTACTTTGAAGCAACAATCCGTAACTATCACCGTTTCGGAAATGAAACCGCTGTTGATGAGCTTCTTTCTTCGATGAAGCTTTATGCAAGTGACTATTCTGAAAAAATAGCTCTGCGTTCAGGACAGAATGACAGAGTGCTTGCAATAATAATCATTATTTCTGCTTTTATTGTTCTGGGTATAACAATTTTCTCAGCTTTGCTTTACAAAGATATATTCAGAAGTGCTTTCTTCGGTGGATTATTGATTCTTTCAGCAGGAATTTTCTTCCTTTTCACCTCAAGAGCGTTTTTCTTCTGGTCTGATAAGGTTATAGTCAACACAATGACGACCGGACTTTCCGCAATAGCTTATACTTTATTTGCTCTTTTGCATATGAAGAGTTTTATTTCAAAAAACATGCATAAAGCGGCCGATATTGTCACATTACTTTACGGCGTTTTTATAAGCGTTCTTGTTTCTGCTTCTCTTTTCAGTGATATATATTTTTATGATGTGCTCGGAATCTGGGCTATCGGTGCGATTGCCGTATCGCTTATCTTTATAGTGTTATCTCTTCTTTCACTGAAAAAATCATCCGGCAAACAAAAAATCTTACTGCTTTTTGTGACTGTAGGTCTTGTGCTGTTTTTAGCCGATACAGCAGCAGTATATTTTGGCTTATGGGGAACAGGATTTTTGTCTAAAATCTTTTTCCTTGTCGGCTTTGTTGCTACGGCGGTTGTTTTCCTGCGTATCGTACCTAAAAACATTAAGGCGGCCGAAAAGGCAGAAAAGCTTGAAAAAGAAAAAATCAAGCTTGATGCCGAGCTTGCCAAAAGTCGTATTTCCACTCTTATGAGTCAGATTCATCCTCATTTTATTTACAATACTCTCGGAAGCATTGAGCAGCTTTGCGAGCTCGACCCACCAAAGGCGGCAAAGCTTGTTAACGATTTTTCAAGGTATCTCAGGGGTAATTTTGGTGAGATTGATAATCCGAAGCTCATCCGTGTTTCAAAGGAGCTTGAGCATACGGAATACTATATCGGCATCGAAAAGGTACGCTTCCCTGATATTGAATTTGTTGCAGAAATGAACTGCAGTGATTTCAGCATCCCTGCGCTTACAATTCAGCCCTTGGTTGAGAATGCTATCAAGCACGGTATTCTTAAGAGGGACGAAGGCGGAACGGTAAAGGTCAGAATTTATGAAACTGACAGCAGTTACTTTATAACTGTAAAGGATAACGGTGTCGGCTTTGATGTAAGTGCAATTGAACAGAAAAATCATATAGGATTAAGAAATATCAAAAGCAGACTTGAAGCAATGTGCGGCGGTATCCTTCATATTGAAAGCATAATCGGTGTAGGTACCAAGATTACAGTTGAAATTCCGAAGGAGGCAGACTTATGATTGCTATAGCAATAGATGATGAACAGCTGATGCTTTATGCACTTGAAAAAGCAATAAAGGCATCAGAGGATATAGAAGAAGTTGCAGGCTTTTCAAATTGCGACGAGGCATTGGACTGGCTTGAAATCAATACTCCTGATGTGGCATTTCTTGATATTAATATGCGTGGCATCAACGGTATCGCATTGGCGGAAAAAATTACATCGATTTATCCCGATTGCAAAATAGTTTTCTGCACAGGTTATGAGGAATATGCTGTTTCAGCCTTTAAAATTCACGCTTCGGGTTATCTTCTCAAGCCTGTTTCAGCCGAGGATGTGCAAAAGGAAATTGATGTTATCAAGGGCAGAAAAATAGAAAAAGGCATCCTTAAGGCAAAATGCTTCGGTAATTTTGACGTTTCCTGCGGCGGTGAAAAGCTTACCTTCAAAAGAACAAAAAGCAAGGAAATGCTTGCTTATCTCATTGACCGTAACGGAGCAGATGTTTCCTCAAAGGAGATAGCCGCTGTGCTCTGGGAGGACGGCACAAAGGAAAACAACAGAAACTACTTTCATCAGCTTCTTTTAGATGTGCGTCATACTCTTGAAAAAGCAGGTGCAGATGATGTGCTGAAAAAGAACGGATATCTTTATTCCGTTGATACAAGCAGAATTTCCTGTGACTATTATTCTTACCTTAAAACGGGTCAGCCTGAATTTCAGGGTGAATATATGACACAATACAGCTGGGCTGATGAAACCTGTGGCTTGCTCTGGAGTAAAAACAATAAATAAACTTATAAAAAAGATCGAATTTTTTCGGTCTTTTTGTTTTTTTAGAATGATTTTGTAATAAGTTTGTAATACAATCTGTGTTATAATAGGATGTATTTTATTTAGGAGGTAAAACCTATGAAAAAAGTAATAAGTATTTTATTGACAATCATTATGCTCTTTACAATGGTTCCTGTAAGCGTTTTTGCTGCAGAGGAAATCACAGTTAATCTTGTGAGCTTTATGCGCGGAGATGTTAATGATCTTCGTTCAAGTGAGCTTTTAGAGGTACAGGTAGAGGGCTACGACGGAAACCCGAGAGAGCTCACATATAAGTGGACAAGCTCACTCGGTACATACCTTTACATTTATAACTCACATAATATGTATGGTATCAACAACACATATGGTGAAATGGAAATCTATAACACCGATAAAAAAATCAGCCGCAACAGCAATGTTGAAGCAGACAGAGCCGGCGATAAGACTTTATCAAAAGCAGGCTTTATGTGGGCTTCTGTTTATGGTGCTTATGAATATTCCAATGTCAGTGCTTCTACTGCACTTAAGGGCACTGTAAAAGTCGAAGTTTATGATAGTAAGGGTACTAAGCTTGGTGAAGATAGTTTCTCAAGCTTCAAGGTACACAATCTTGACGGAGACCTCGACAATGTTGTTATCGGTCTTTTCGAGGGCGACAGAATGAACGCACTTGATCTTCTCGGTCAGAGTGGTATTGTTCATATCACATGTGAACAGAGTAAAGTTTCAAGTGCTGAGATTCTTGAAGGCGATGAACACATAAAAATTGAAACTGAGAAAAAGGATAGTAATACTTACAACTACTATATTAAAGGTATAAAAGCCGGAGATAACAGCACTAATGGTGATGCTCAGCTTGAGATTAATATAAAAAAGACATCCTGTAAGTTCCACTATAACACAAGCGGTACTGCTGAGCCAATAGTATATGTTTTCAAAAAGCCCAAGACATCAACCACCACAACAACTCTTACTCTTGTTGATGATATTGACAGCCGCTGTGAATATTTTATCAACGGTAACAAGGGTGAAAAGCAGGATGATGGCACAATCATCTTCACAGGTCTTGATCCCAACACCAAATATACAGTAGAAGTTCGTGCCGAATACGAAGATAAGGGCACAACCAAGTATGTTTACGGTTATGTAGAAGACACAACAAAGCCTGTTTATAAGGCTACAGTCAAGACATATCTCGACGACACAATTACTGATATCTCATCAATTCACGGTGAAGAAGTAACTCTTTACATCCGTAAGGATCTCGAGGATGCAGAATATATTGTGCTTACAAAGAACGGCACAGGTACATATGAAGCAATCGTTGAAAACGGTACATATTATCCCTGGCACTACGAAAACGGCACATACCATCAGGCAAGAAAATATGAGCTCATTATCCAGAATGCTAACGCAGAGCTTTACCTTCACCACTACAGTGTGAAATATGACACAAACGGCGGTGCATTCAAGTCAGGCGAAGATGTTGGCACAGAGATTTACTCAAGTATGACAGCAGTAAATGCTACTTCAAATGTTCCCGTACGTGAAGGCTATGTATTTGCAGGCTGGGAATATAACGGTAAGGTTATCACTTCAGGCAAGCAGATCACTTCATCAATCTCCGCTCCCATTACACTCAAGGCAAAATGGGAAAAGGCTGTTAACGTAATAATCAACGTTACTATTGACCACAAAACTGTGGACGGCTTTGATCCTAATCCTTCAAGAACAGAGCTTGATGTTGATTTCCTTGAAATGACTGCAAACTCACCCGCATTTGTTGAAACAGGCGACAAGCTTTATTTCAGAGAAGATAAGGTTACCGATGAAAACGGTAGTGCAAAAGCTTATACTTACTCAATTGAAAACAATGTTTCAAAATATACTGCAACAGATTATACTTACACAGGTCTTCTTGAATCCTCAACCTTCGGTGTTGCTTTAAGTAAGTCAGGCTATGATGTAGGTACAATTGAAAAGAAACAGGATAAACTCGGTAATTGGGTTATCAATATTCCTCTTACCTATAATCCCGACGACTTTGATCTTGAATTCAGCGTTGAAATGGATGATGATGTTCCCAAGGAGCTTTATCCTGATGCTGTAATCGTTAAGGTTGCATACTGGAATACAGATACAAATGAATGGAAAATCATTTCTCAGCAGGAAAATGCAGGCGCTGTTGTAAAGCCCGGTGTACGTGTTGACATTGATCCTAAAACAGGCGAAGGCTCGGGCTCATATCCCGTATGGAGATATGACGGTAAAAACAACCCCTACGGCTACCGTGCAGTTGTTACCGGTTTCATTTATGACGGTTCAACAATTGTTGTACCCACAGAAAAGGATCATACAAAGGATGACAACACTGTTATCGTTACATATACTGACGGTAACTACACCGCTACAATGAGCGATATCGCTGACGGTAAAAAGTTCAGCACATCTCTTAACGGTGCATATTACAATGATAAAACAAATGCTCAGCAGGGTACACTTCACGGTGTAATTTCAGTTGAAAAGTATGATGTTACCTTTGATGCTCAGGGTGGAACAAACGCTGAGGGCAAGGATGCTGCAAAGCAGGTTTATCGTGTTCCTGAGCTTGACGGATATAAGCCCACAATGGAAAATCACAATTTCCTTGGCTGGTACAAGGATAAGGAATGCACAATTCCTGCAGTTGAAAATGAACTTCTCACCGAAGATATTACTCTTTATGCAAAGTGGGATAAGATTCTCACAGGTAACGTAAGAGTTGCAGGTTCATATGTTCAGAACGGCGAGATAGTAGATGTATGGGCAGTTGACCGTGCTGACAGTGCAGTTGTAGTTCTTCAGGAAATCACTGAAACCGGTGTTTATAGCATTGACAGACAGACTGTTAATATTGTATGGCCCATGGCTGAAATGGTTTACGGTATTTCAGAGGAATATAAGTTTACAGGTCTTGATCCTGCAAAGCAGTACAGAACTGAAGTTTATGTTCTTAACTACGGCACAACCTATCAGAACTCAACAACAGTAGTTGATGACGATGATGAATACGCAGACGATTACAACTCAACAGACTATGAAGCAATCTATCCCGAAAACAGCAAGTTAGAAACATTTGTAAATGCTTATCTTTCATTTGAGCCTGCTTCATATTTCCAGCCCGTTGAGGTTGATGCAACCCTCATCGGTGCAAACTTAAGACCCGAGGATACACTCGTTCAGGTATGGTACAAGGCAACAGGCACAAGCAACGCATACCAGGTAATCAGCCAGCACACAGTTGTTCCCTACGGTATTGAGGTAGGTATGGGTGCTGACGGTATGGATGACGGCTACTACGGCTATGTGGTATGGAACAGCTTGTATAACGGTAATCTTTATGACTATCAGGCACATCTTGATAAGATTGAAGGTCAAGCAGTTTCAGAGTGGCCCGTATCAGTGGTTTACGGTGAACCCTCACGTTACAGTCCTCTTAATAACGCTGCAACAGGTGTGCTTCAGGTTAAGCTTGTTCCTAACCGTTACGGTATTATCTATAACGAAAATTATGCTCCCGAAGGTGTAGAAGTAGTTTCTTACGGAACTCACATCTGGAGCTATGACACAGTTATTGATTACGTTCCCGTTCGTGAAGGCTATATCTTCCAGGGTTGGTATGCTAACCCCGAATGCACAGGCGATAAGGTTACAGAGATTGATGAAACTGTTGCTCAGGATACAAACCTTTACGCTAAATGGGAAGCAGAAACCGGACATGAGCTTACAGTAAACTATGTTGAAAAGTTTACAGATGCAGTGCTTGAAACTGAAATCAAGGATTATTCATTTGACGATGTTGTAACTGCAGAAAGCCTTAAGAAGGATTTCAAGGGCTTCACATACGACAGCGCAAGTGCTGAAAGTGTAAAGATCACTAAAGACAAAAACGAAATCACTCTTTACTATGTAAGAAACAACTACGGCTATACTGTAAACTATCTTGAGGAAGGCACAAACAAGGTTCTTGCAACTTCAAAAACTGCAGAAGCACCATTTGCTTCATTTGTAACTGAAACAGCAATCGCAATTAAAGGCTATGTTCTTACAGGTTACACCAGTCAGACAGTTACAATTACTATCGATACAGATGCAACAAAGAACGTTATCAACTTCTACTATGCAGTTGACAACCTCGGTGGCGGCGAAGGCGGTAACGAAGGCGACGGCACACCCGACAAGTATCAGAAGAAGGTAATCTTCAAGGTTGTCAACGGTATCTGGTCAAACGGTACAACTGAAGACATCATTCAGTATGTAACTCTTGTTAAGGACGGTAAGCTTGATGCCGAAGGTTCAGCTGAACTTAAGGCTCCCAACGGCATGATTGCAAACACAGGCTACAAGAACGGCTCATGGGATAAGGAAATTCCCTCAACCGTAAGCGGCACAGAAACACTTACATTCACCTACAGCTTTGTAAGAAGCACAACTCCGGTTGAACCGCTTGATGATGTAAGATATATTGTTGAGCATTACAAAGAAAATGCTGACGGCACATACAGCCTCGTTGAAGAGGATACAGAAATCCTCGTCGGCAAAATCGGTGAAAAGGTTACTGCAACAGAAAAGGCCTATGATGGCTACTGCCTGAATGAAAGCAAGTCAGAAGCAACTTCAAGCGGTGTGCTTAAGGCTGTCGGCAACGAAAGTGATATCGTTACACTCAAGCTTTATTATGATATTGATAAGCTTGGAGGTGGCGAAAACGGCGACGAAGGCGACGGCACTCCCGACAAGTATCAGAAGAAGGTAATCTTCAAGGTTGTAAACGGCACATGGGCTGACGGTACAACAGCTGATAAGGTTGTTTACCTTGATCTTATGAAGGACGGCAAGTATGCACTTGACGGTACAGCTGCTCTTACAGCTCCCACAGGTATGAAGGCAAATGAAGGCTTTGAAGGCGGAGCTTGGGATATCACTCCTCCCTCTGCTGTAAGCGGTACAAACGTAGAGACATACACCTATACCTTTACTGAAACAGCTCCGGAAGAACCTGATACTCCCGACAACCCTGACAATCCCGATACTCCTGACGAACCCGATGTTCCTGATACTCCTGTTAATCCCGACAGTCCCGAGGGAGACGGTGAAGGCGATAACGGTTCAGGTAACCTCGGCTTCAAGAATTATATTCTCTTCGGTAAGACTGACGGTATCGGCTGGTATCAGGTTTCCAAGGATGGCGGACAGCCCTATGATGTCGTATTCGGTAATTCAACATATGAGGTTGAGCCCGGTACAGAGATTATCGTCAAGGTCGGAGATCTTATGGGCGATGCATTTACCTTCTATGTAAACGGTGATGCAATTGAGCCTGACGAAAACGGAAATCTCGTTATCACAGTTGACGGATATATGCTCATCGGTGCACTCGGCTATAAGGTTAATGTGCCTGATGTTGAAGAATCACTCAACTGGTTCCAGAAGCTTATCAAGGCAATCAAGGATTTCTTTGCAAAGCTTTTCGGTAAAAAATAATTGATCATAAACCATCGGTGTGAACCGGTGGTTTATTGTTTCTTATGAGCAAATCAAATGAAAAATCTGAATTTTTATTATATCTGTCAGCTGAATTTGTAAGAGGTTTGTAAGAGGTAATATGTTAGAATAATCTTTTTAAAGGAGTATTTTAATTTTTAGCATATTCATAAAGAAATATTTGGAAAGAAGTACTGATAATGAGTAAGAAAAATAAATTTTTTGCCGATGACGGATGGGCAATGTGGGTTGACGGTGACGATGTCAGCACAATCTATCTGAACAACTGGCTCAACCCTAAGGGAAAAAGCTACGTGGATGTAGCTATACATATAAGAGGAATCAATGAAACCAAGTCACTTAATATATATTTTCCTTTTAATGTTGACAAAAACGAAATTGAGGATGTTTCACTCAAATTCAATGATGAGAATCTTTCAAGAGCAATTTTCAGCAGTATGTGTGTGATCGATTACAAGAAAAACAAGGCTACATCGGAAATTGCATACAACGGAAAAACCGTGGATATAGTTCATATATCGGCTCTTGAATATACTGTGGAGCCTGTTTCGTCAGGTGCGTTGTTAAAGGTGCCTTTTGCGGAGCTGTTTGAATATCTCGACAATGACGAGGTTTATTTTATGTTCCGTGTTCCTCACAAATCCATAACAAAGGTTTTCAGACAGCGTAACAAGGTCGGCAGCTTTTTCAATAAGACCCGTGACCTTCTTATGTCACCGATTATTTCCGAAAGCTACGGATATTCAGTAAGAATCAATGAGGGCAGACTTCTTCCCAGGGAGGTCAACAGTATCGGCGCCTTCCACAGACAGAAGCTGAAAAAGGCCGTTGTAACAATTTCAGTTGCCGAGGATTATGAAATCAGTGATGTGTCCTGTTACCGCATCAGAAGGCTTGAAGAAGAGCTGTATGAGAATTTCCTTCCTGCAGGCTTTGACGGTGAGGACGTGGTTACTTATCAATGGCAGCAAACCCGTGAAACCAATTTAAGGGGTCACTTTAATTTTTACCTCAGCATATCCCGTAACGCAATCAGCAAGGGAAGTCTTATTATATACCTGATTATCATTGTTTTTCTTGATGTTGCAGGCGGTATGACATGGGATCTTATACAGCTTCTGTATAAATTGATTTTTGGTTAAAGGAGGAAACAGATGAAGCTTTTAGTTCCTGTTTTTTTAAACTGCATTTTTGTAGTAATGTTTTATCTTCTTGATAAAAAAACAAAGTTCAAGAATCTGAACTTGATATCAAAGCAAATAATGATAGGCCTTGTTTTCGGCGGCTTGTCCGCCTTTGCATCAGGTTATGGTGTTGAGATTCTCGGTACTGTGGCAAATGTCCGTGATGCCGCACCTCTTTGCGCAGGCCTTATTTTCGGCGGCCCTGCAGGTGTTATTTCAGGTGTTATAGGCGGCTTGTACCGTTTCTTTTCCGTTTACTGGGGCGGTGGAGAATACACAAGAATTGCCTGTACCCTTTCAACAATGCTTGCCGGCTTTATTTCAGCGGCACTGAGAAAATATATGTTTGACAATAAAAAGCCCACCTGGAGCTACGGTGTATTTATCACCGTTGTGTGTGAGGTTCTTCATATGCTGATGATTTTCTTTACAAATATGAGCGATTCATCATATGCATTTGAATTTGTAAAGGGTGCCACAATTCCCATGATTATCGGCAACTCAGCAGCTGTAGGGATTTCTCTTATTGTTGTTTCACTGCTTAATCACGAGGAAAGAAAGCTCGGCAAAACAAATGAACGCATTTCACAGACCTTTCAGCGAAAGCTTCTGGTGCTTATTGTTGTAGCCTGTGTAGCTACCAGTACCTATACATATATCCTTCAGAACGGAATGGCTGAAATTGAAACAAAAGAGATTTTCACATCAGCAATGAACGACGTGATTACTGACGTAAGAGGTAAATCCGATGAGAAGCTGCTGGAAATTACAGAAAAAATACGTGCTGAATATGAAAAGAATAAAGATGTTTCTTTTGACAGCCTCAAGGAAAAATACAATGTTACGGAAATCAACGTTGTTGCTTCTGACGGCACTATTGTTGCTTCTGCCGATAAAGAAATTATCGGTAAATTCAATATGAACAGCACCGAACAGTCAAAGGAATTTATGGTGCTGACCGGTGAAAAAAGCGAGTATGTGCAGATGTACAGTCCCCAGGGCATAGACGGTGTAACAATGAGAAAATATGCAGGGGTCAGCCTTTCTGAAGGCGGATTTATTCAGGTCGGCTACGATGCTGTTCAATTCCATGATATGCTTAACGATTTTGTTGTTGACGTGACAAAAAACCGCCATGTAGGAAGCAATGGCTTTGTTGCTGTCTGTGATGAAAAATTAAATCTTGTAACCCATACCGGCAGAAACGGAAAGCATATTTCGACTATAGGTATAACTCCCGTTGAGGAAATGCTTCAGGGAAAATCTGCAAGTCAGCTTTATAAGACAAATATTATCAATGATGAAACAGATTTCAGTGAAGAATATATTTATGTTTTCACCTTTGTTGAGGGCTACTGCATAATTGCCGCAATGTCTTCAGCTGAAGCTATGCTGATGCGTGATGCATCACTTTATACAAGCATATTTATGCTTGTGCTGATTTTCGCAGCTTTGTTTATTTTTATTTATTTCCTTATCAAAAAGGTAATCATCAACAATCTGCAGAAAATCAACGGTACTCTTTCAGAAATTACAGGCGGCAACCTCAATGTGAAGGTCGATGTCCGTTCAAATGCAGAGTTTTCGTCTCTTTCTGATGACATCAACTCAACCGTATCAACTCTTAAAAGATACATCGGTGAGGCTGCAGCAAGAATTGACAAGGAGCTCGAATATGCAAAGCAGATTCAGCTTTCGGCTCTTCCCTCGGATTTCCCCGATACAGAAAAGTATTCCATATATGCACAGATGATAGCCGCTAAAGAGGTAGGCGGAGATTTCTATGATTTCTACTCTCTTGACGATAACACAGTACTTTTCCTTGCCGCTGACGTATCGGGTAAGGGAATTCCTGCCGCTATGTTTATGATGACGGCAAAAACAATTATCCGCGGTCTTGCTGAAAGAGGACTTTCCGTTGATGAAATTTTCACTCTTGCCAACGAAAAGCTTTGTGAAAATAACGAGTCGGGTATGTTTGTAACCGCTTGGATGGGTAAGCTTGACCTTCCTACAGGCAAGCTCAGCTTCGCAAATGCAGGACATAATCCTCCGATTATTGTTCATGCAAACGGTGAATGCGAATATCTCAAGAGCCGTACAGGCTTTGTGCTTGCCGGTATGGAGGGTATGAGATACCGTTCAAATGAAATGACACTCAATAAGGGCGACAGAATTTTCCTTTATACCGACGGTGTAACAGAAGCCACGGATGAAAATGAGGCTCTTTACGGTGAAGACAGACTTATGTCTTACATCGATAAAAACAAAGAACTGAAGGCTGAAGCATTGCTTTCGGGTCTTAAAGAGGATATCGACCTTTTTGCAGGTGATGCTCCTCAGTTTGATGATATTACAATGCTTATTTTTGACTACAAAAAGAAAGAAGGTGCTGCTATGAAAGAAAAAGTCTTTCCTGCCGAAAAAGGCGCTTTGCCCGAGGTAATGGATTTTACAGAGGAATGTCTCCAAAGCTTCGACTGCCCGATGAAAAGCCTGATGGCAATCTCCATTGCTGTGGAAGAGATCTTCGTCAATATTGCAAGCTATGCCTACGGTGAGGGCACAGGTGAAGCGGCTCTTTCCTTCTGCTTTGACGAAAGCGAAAGAATGATGACTCTTGTTGTAAGTGATGAAGGCGTACCCTTCAATCCTCTTCAGAGAGAAGAGCCTGATATCACTCTTTCAGCAGCAGAGAGAGACATCGGCGGTCTTGGTATTTTTATCACAAAGAAAACCATGGACACGGTTTCTTACAGATACGAAAACGGCAGAAACATTCTCACTATGACTAAAAAAATATAAAGGAGACTTCTTATGAATATCAATATCGAAAAAACAAACGGTGTAACTCTTATGGCTCTTGAAGGCAGACTTGACACAACAACAGCACCCGAGCTTGAAAAGGCTATCAATGGTGAAGGCGCAGCTCTTAAGAGCTTAGTGCTTGATTTCAAGGGCGTTGACTACATTTCAAGTGCAGGTCTTCGAGTGCTTCTTACAGCACAGAAAAAGATGAACGCTCAGGGACATATGGAGCTTGTGGGTGTAAGCGAAGCAGTTATGGACATATTCGAAATGACAGGCTTTGCAGACATTCTGGAGATTAAATGATGGATAAGGTAACAAAAGCAATTGAATTTGCCGCAAAGGCTCACGACGGCATGGAAAGAAAAAAGGATAAAACACCTTATATTCTTCATCCTCTTGAAGCAGCAGTAATTGTCGGCTCTATGACTGAGGATAAAGATGTCATCTGTGCAGCAGTGCTTCACGATGTAGTGGAGGATACTCCGATTACCATTGAAGAAATTGAAGAAAATTTCGGAGCCCGTGTAAGAGCACTTGTTGAATCGGAAACAGAGGACAAGCGTGCTGATTTGCCGCCGGAGGACACCTGGAGAATAAGAAAAGAGGAATCTCTTGAAGAGCTTGCAAACTGTGGCAATACCGATGTTCTTATGCTCTGGATTGGTGACAAGCTGTCCAATATGCGTTCTTTTTACAGAATATGGAGAGCCGAGGGTGACAGCATGTGGCAGTCCTTTAATCAGAAGGACCCTGCACAGCAGAAATGGTATTACAGCACTATATCCGAGCTTACTTCCTCACTCAAGGATTTTGCAGCGTGGCAGGAATATAACGAGCTTGTAAAAATTGTTTTCGGAAAGGTTAAATAAAATGAATAAAATTGAATTCAGAACAGATAAAGATATTTTATATATAAGCCTTGAGGGTAGGATTGATGCCTCAAATGCAGCTGATGTTGAAAGTGAAATCAAGGAAATAAGAAAAGCGCACCAGGGTATGCATACTGTTCTTGATGCGGACAGACTTGAGTATATTTCCAGTGCAGGTCTTCGTATAATGCTTCGCTTGAGAAAGGAAGAGGCGAAGCTTGCGATAATCAACGTTTCACCTGAGGTTTACAGCGTTTTTGAAATGACAGGCTTTACTGAAATGATTACCATTGAAAAAACATATCGCAGAATAGATGTTTCTGACTGTGAGTTTATTGCAAAGGGTGCTAACGGTGCAGTTTACCTCTATGACGATGAAACTATAGTAAAGCAGTACTTTAACAGAGATGCTCTTCCTGAAATTATGCAGGAACGTGAAAACTCAAGAAAAGCCTTTGTTCTCGGTGTCAACACAGCAATTCCTTACGGCATTGTCCGTATCGGAGACGGCTACGGAAGCCTTACAGAGCTTCTCAATGCTACCTCGGTAACAAAGCTCATAAGAGCAAATACTGAGGATTTATCACAGAGCGTTGCTTACTTTATTGACACAATCAAAGAGGTGCATGCAATTGAAACCGAGGAGGGGGAACTTCCTGATTTCAAAAAGTGGGTTCTTGAGTGGGTAGATTTTCTTGCAGATTACCTTGATGAAGCACACGCTCAGAAAATGCGTACACTTATTGAGGGTATTCCTGACAGTAACAACATTATTCACGGTGACTACCATACAAACAATGTAATGGTACAGAACGGTGAGCCTATCCTTATTGATATGGATACACTTGCGGTAGGTCATCCGATTCTTGAGTTCGGCTCAATGTATAATGCTTATGTAAGCTTTGGTGAGCTTGATAAAGCCGGTATCGAGGACTTTTTCGGCTTTGATATTGCTACTGCTAAGCGTTTCTGGCGTCTTTCTCTTGCAAGATACCTCGGCACTGATGATGAAAATGCAATTGATGATGCCGAAAACAAAGCAAAAATTATCGGTTATATGCGACTTCTCCGCCGTTGTCTGAGAAGAGATTCTGATCAAGTAACAGTAAATCACTATAAATCAAGACTTACAGAAGCTCTTGACAAGGTTGAAACATTGGTGTTCTGATATGAAAAATATACTTTTTATAAATGCTTGCTGCAGAGACAGCTCTCGCACAAATGAATTGGCACAGTGCTTGCTTGACAACCTGAACGGTCAGGTCAAAGCAGTAAATCTCTATGAGGAAAATCTGAAACCCATTGATGCAGAATTGCTTTTTAAAAGAGACAGTTTACTCAAAGAAGATAAAACAGATGATGAAATGTTTACTTTGGCAAAGCAGTTCTCTTTAGCTGATGCAATAGTTATTGCTGCACCTTATTGGGATCTTATGTTTCCCTCAATACTCAAGGTTTATCTTGAAAACATAACCGTATGCGGTGTAACCTTCCGTTACTCAGAAAAAGGAATTCCTCAGTCTCTTTGTAAAGCGGAAAATCTTTATTATGTCACAACATCAGGAGGCTTTATCGGTGAAAACAATTTCGGATTTGATTATGTAAAGGCTCTTGCTACGGGCTTTTTCGGAATCGGTAATGTAAGCTGCTTTTCAGCCGAAGGACTTGATATTTACGGCGCTGATGTCGGCACAATTATGCAAAAAGCAAAAGAAAATATTAAAAGAGGGATATGAATCCGCTTTATTTGTAAGCGGTATGTAATACCGGATGTGTAAAATATACCATACAATAATTTATTAAAAAAGGAGAATTTTTTATGAAAAAGAAATTAGGCTTTATAGGTATCGGCGTCATTGTCGTACTGGTTGCTGCTATTATTTCAGGAGCATTTACAGGTGGTTTTCAGTCTGTTCCCCAACCTGAAATCAAAGAGGGTGAGTTTGATTTCACACTTACTTATGGGGTAGACGGTGAAATCAAAAAAATTGAAGGTACTTATGTATGTGAATTTGACGGCGTGTCAAGAGCAATTGACGGTGTAAGCCGTGACTGGACAGGCTACATAAAGGATCACGATGATTTTACTGATTATGAAATCAAAACAACTGATAAGGGCGTAATTATGGTAAGTCTTGATATCTGTCCTGAGTTCTTTATGTCTGATCCGAATTATGATAATATAGTGTCCGGCAAGGATAATACCAAGCCTGAGCCTTATCTTTATATCAAATCAGGAGAGCCTTCAGATGAAGCTTTCTTGGATTATACAGGCGATGATGTGAAAATCATCAGCTTTGAATATGACCAACCGATTGAAAATACATACAGATAAAGGAAGTTTAAAATGATAAAAAACAGAACGGCACAATTGATTTATCAGACAATTTATTGCACGCTCGGATTTGTGGGTATTGTTTCCTGCACAGGAATATTTGATGATATAACCCAATTCCGTTGGGATTTCTATGTGCACTTTACAAATATAAGCAATTTCTTTTGTATCGGAATAATGCTTGCCGCGCTTATTCAGACAGCAAAGAAAAAAGAGGACAGCTTTGTTAAAACAGCTCCTCTTCTTAAGTTTATCGGTATGCTGGGTATATTGCTCACATTCCTTGTGTTCAATATTATGCTTGCCGGCAACCGTGACCCTCAGCTTAACTGGAGAATCGGCAGCCTTACCTTCCATGTAGTTCTTCCTATTATGTATGTTGCAGATTGGTTCCTTTTTTATGAACGCAGAAAATGTAAGTGGTATTATCCTCTTGCCTCAATTGCTTTTCCGCTTGCATACCTTATCTTTATTTTCATTCAGGCGGCAATTATGAAGTTCGATACTTCAATACTTATTCCAGGCACCGAGACACCTCTCATTTATCCCTATTTCTTTGTTAACCTTGAAACCCAGGGAGTAGGCGGTGTAGCAAAGTGGGTTGTTATTCTTCTTGCGGCATTTGTTGTGGTAGGCTTTGTATTTTTCGGACTTGACAAGCTGGGTAAGAAAAAGTCCATGAAATGATAAGCTTAACTGTGTCAGCTTCAGGGAGGAAATTAAAATGAATAAAATTGTTAAACGAGCTCTTATTGTAATTGCGGTGATATTTGTGATTATTGCGGCTGTGCTTACACTTAAGCTTGCAGTAATTGATTACACGGCGGATAAGCACTCACAAGGTGCTGTTACTGACGCTTCTTCAGACAAGGTTGTATATGAGGATGCTGTCACCACAGGCTTTAAGCGTGAGCATGTTATGGCTGACTGGAAAACCCTCAACCAATCATATATACCGAATTATCTTTCGGGTTCTGCGGTACCTATGGACGGCACAAACGGTAATCCAAATTATCTTGTGCCCGGTCAGACTGAGGATATGATACCTCAAGGCCTGACTTACCTGCCCCAAAAGGATTGGATTCTTATTTCATCCTACGATAAAAGTGAGAAAAATCCAAGTGTAGTTTTTGCTCTTGACAGAGAAACAGGTAATTTTGTGGCTCAGTTCAATCTTTACACTCCCGACGGTGAGCCCTGGATGTGTCACGCAGGAGGTATAGCAGTTTCGGATTATAACCTCTATGTTACAAGCGACAGCGGTGTTGCTTATTTCCCTCTTAGTGACCTTGATGTTGAAAAGGGTACAGTTAAGGATATTGCATACAAGGAAACTATTAATTTCGGTCAGTTGGGCATAACCTATTCAGCTTACATCAGCGCTGCTGACGGTATGCTCTGGGCTGGTAACTTCTATTCAAACTCACCTTTGAGTCCTCCGCTTGCAAAAATGGGCTTTATAGGTAAAGACTGGGTTTGGAAGCCCAACGATGAATATTTTAACGCCATTTTAGGCTACAAGCTTTCAGGTGACTCATCTGAAGCAGAATGGGAAGCTTTAAAGGCGATCAAGGACAACGCAAGCAATGTTGTAAACGTGGATAACACAATGGACTGCATTCAGGGCATTTCCTTCAGAAAGCTTGACGACAACACCTATAAAATGTATCTTTCAAGAACCGTGGACGGAAGTATCGGTGCCGCAGTTGCAGCTGCAACAGTTGAATTTACTGAAAATATCGTTTATGTAAATGAAAGCAACTTCAAGCTTCACGATAACCTTCCCGGCGCAGAGGGTATTGTGTTTATCGGCGATGAATTATATATTCTTTATGAATCAGGTGCATTGAGTAACTTCGATGAAATTGTCAATAAGCTTACCTGGAATCAGTACATCAAGGATTGCACAGATGTTATCTGGAAGATAAGTGAAAGCGCTTTGGTGTAAGCTTCGCAAGAGTTAAAATTACAATATGTAACACAGAGTGAAAAGTTATGTGTTCTGTTTTTTGTTTAAAGAATATTGAGTCGATTATCCTGAATTTTTTTTGAGAAAATTTTTATTTACGCCTTATTTGTAAGAGGTTTGTAAGAGGTTGCAGAGTATAATGGTATTATTGAAACTGTGTTTTTCTTGAACCGTGAAAGGAGAAGTATAATGAGCTGGAAAACTATGTCTGTATCTCAGAAAATCGCCACGGTCATCGCCGGCCTTGCCGTTGTTGTCTGGCTGATCCCTAAGGTCAAGCCTGACCTGTTACCTGTTGATCCCACCTATCCTGCTATTGCAGTGTTCACAGTTTGTGAAGCGGTGGTCTGCTGGAAGCAAAACAGAAAATGGGCCTATCTTCTGATTGCCGGTGCAGTCATTTCCCTGGCTTTCTCAATTCTGGAACTGACACTGTAAACTCTTTGCGGGAGACCGCAAACAAGCAGTGTAAGAATAAAATTTTCATAAGAGTAATTATGAAAGGAGCAATTTTATGAAAAAAATTTTATCAATCATTCTTGCAATCTTAATGATTGTAACAAGCGTACCCTTTGCCTTTGCGGCAGAAAGTGGCTTTGCAATCACACATCAGCCTACCGTTGATGAATTTTACGTTGAAACCAACGACGCAAATGCTACATATCAGTGGTACGAGGTAGAAAACAGTAGGGTAATTGACGATACTGTTGGAACTCCCTTTCCCGGTTCAACTACCTATTATGATGCTGATTCAGGAGCCTGGGTTCCGGCATATATTGAGCATGATTCTCTTTTTGTATGCATATTTTTTCAGATTCACCTGAAAAAAGGTGAAGCAGTAACCGTTAAACACTCGTCAGATATAATCACTTTTGGTGTTATTAATGAAGACTTAACAGATGAATATATGAAAGCTCCTGCTGTTGGTAGAACAGGAACATTTAGAGCTGAGGAGGATGCTGTTTATACTTTTACTTCAGTATCAGAAGAAATTGTGCAAGCAACGGCAACTGTTTCAGTGCAAACAGCTGTTGAAGGCGAAACATCAGCACAGCTTAAAAATTATGAACCGGGCAAGAGATATGTTTGTCATGTAACCTTCGCTGACGGTGCTTCAGTATGCTCTGACGAGGTTTATACTCACGAGCATACAGGTACCGAGCTTACCTGTATGGGCTATAAATGTACCATTTGCGACGGATATTTCGGTGAAGAAACCGTTGACCACTCTTTTACCAGATACATAGTAACAACTGTACCTACCGACACAAAGGCAGGTGTTAAAAAAGCTGCATGTGACTACGGCTGTGGTACAGTAGACGAACAATCAATTCCTGCAGGGTCAACTGAAATTGATGCAGTTTATGATGAGGACGGAAACAGAACGGGCTTTAATACTATCTTAGCCGGGGGAAAAGTGTATTACGATATCTTTGACGGCGAGAGTACACTTGACGGTAAAAATCTCACCACCTTCTATAAGTCAGTTGTTGATAAAAAATACAACGGTAAGGATTCTATTCTGACAACATGGGCAAAGGTTGCCGAAAAAGTGTTCCGAATCGGCGGAAAGCAGTTCGGTTATAACTGGCAGTTCGACGACTTTGATAAATGGTACAACACAGACTTGGAAAATACAGACGGTAACGATGAGGAAAATGGCGATATTGTTCTTCGGGATCAGTTCGCAAAGATGACACCATATTCATCAGGTGCTCCCGGTGAATACAATATGAGAGCTACAGGTCTTCAGTATTACGGCTCACTGAAGGATGTAGAAGAAAGTATGCTTGATGAGATTGCTTACGTTTGTGCTGAAAAAGAGGTTGTGGATGAATTCAAAGATGTAGTAATTGAGTTCTGCACACCTAACGGTGACGGACTTGAGCTTCTTCAGGACGATAAGGAACAGCATGTTCTTGCGCAGATCATTACCAATCAGTATGACGGTGAAATAAAACACAGATGGTTCTCATCCTTTGGTATCGCTTACTATGATTTCCAGCTTACACCCATTATCGATGAAAACCTTCAGTATATTTCTGCAGCTGAAAATTATGAGTCTGTTAAGGATGCATTTGAAAATAATGCTCCCGGTGTTTACTATACAGATAGCGGTGACGGTGAAACAACTATTACATACATTCAGAATCCGACTTCCGCTAACTCATCTGTCAGTGCATCCACCTCAAAATCTACAACCAACTCAGTATCAAACAGCTTTACTGAATCTGATAGCCACTCATTTACCGAGTCAGCAGAAGTAAGTGGTGAGTGGACAGCGATTCCTAATGTATGGAAAATGAATTTTAAGATCGGATTTTCAGCTTCACAGGCTATATCAACCGCTTTTTCAGAAAGCACATCACTTTCTGAAACAATTTCAACATCCAGCTCCGTAAATGTAAATCTCCCTGCTTATACAGAGCTTGGTATTAAGCAGACTGTAGCCACCACTGAGCAGTCGGTTGAATATGATTGTCCTGTTGCTATCAGCTACAAGGTTGCTATCTTCGGCATGAATGCTGAGTATTATCAGGACGGTATCACAGGTTCATGGTCCACTGCCGGATATGATCAGGGAAGCATCTGTGTAGGCTTTGGTACAGATTCATCTGTAGGCGGTAAGAATGCAGGCGAAAACCTTTATAAGAGACTCGATGCATCAAACAAGGCTTTTGAGCTTTCCTACGGTAATGTTACCGGTATGTTCGAAGCACAGGAGGATGGCCGTGATCCTATCTCAATCAGTTATCTTGATTGGGAATCAGTAAATGGCAAGGAAGAGCTTCTTGATCTGGCAGAAGAAGCAATGAATTACATTCCTATGTCCTCCATGGGCGGTAAGATATCAACAAAAACTGAATCCATCAATACCGAAATCACTTCAATTTATCCCATGTATGACCTTAAGAGAGTCAAATTTGAAGGCAACGGTGCATATACCCTCGGTATAGGAGGCAAGCTTGACCTCAACACTGTAAATGTAATTGGTCTTAATGATTTTGATATGCCATATTACGGCTTCCTTGGTCGTATGGGTGCTTGGCATCTTTGCGATAAAGACGGTAACGATATTCCTGACTTTGAAGCAGGAAAGGGTATTACTATTGAGCCTACACCTACAACTCAGACGATTATTGCAAATGAACTCGGTGATTATTATCTGAGATTTGATATCGATGAGGAGTATTATACAAAGGTAGTTGACAGAAAGACCTACATCACCAACGATGACCTTGAAATGACTGCTATCATGAAGGTTTCAGTTACAGATACAGGTAACAACCACACCTGCCGTCCCGGTGGCTGGATAACCTATATTCCTGCTAACTGCGTCGTTGAGGGTGAACGCTACAGAAACTGTCTGACCTGCTCCAAACGCTTGGCTACAGAGGTTATTCCTAAGGCAGACCACATTCCCGTTGATGTAGTTACTCCTGCAACATGCAATACAGACGGTAGCAAAACAACTACATGTCTTACTTGTAAGGCTATTATTTCAAACGAGGTAATCCCCGCAAAGGGTCACGGCAGTACATATTCAGTAACAACCGTAACTCCTACCTGTACACGAGACGGTGAAAAGGCACTTTATTGCTATGATTGTAATAAGCTTGTCGGTTCAGAAACAATTGCAAGCACAGGACACGATAACGGTGTATGGAAGGTCGATTTCGAGTCAACACCTGAACACGACGGACAGATGACAAAATACTGTTCAAGCTGTAACTATGCTCTTGAAAGCAAAACATTTGCATATCATACTCATTCCTTTAATTCATGGAGAATGAATAATGACGGCACTCATTCAAGAAAGTGCTATTTGTGCGGTTATTCAGAGACAGACGATTGTGACTACAATGAAACAGTGGTTCCTGCAACTTGTACAGCCGACGGAACAACAACATATCAGTGTAAGGATTGCAAGCATAAGTATTCTGAAACATCTTCATATGCTCAGGGTCACGCATGGGGTGCCTGGACCGAAAGCGAAGGCGGAAATCATACTGCAAGCTGTACTGCATGCGGTGTATCAGAAACTACTGTGCATATCTTTGTGGAATATATTCCCAACAACGATGCAACCAAGGACGCTGACGGTACAAAAACAGCTACCTGTGTAGTTTGCTCTGCAACCGATACTGTTGTTGACGAAGGCTCAAAGCTCGTCGATTCTGCTGACGGTTGTGATCACATTTGTCATAATACAGGCTTATCAGGCTTCTTCTGGAATATTATACGTATTTTCTGGAAGCTGTTCAGAATGAATCCCGTATGTGAATGCGGTGCAGCTCATTATTGATAAAGCTTAAACAGAACAAGGTACTGTAAAAAAGCGTAGACCGCATAAACTAAAATAAGCAAAGGGTTTCTTTGGATTTTAAAAGTCCGAAGAAACCCTTTTAAATATAAAAAAGCAGAAAGGGTTATAAAAAAATACAGCTTACAGAAGGATTAGCACTTTGTAATAGGTGCTGTGATAATATATAGTTTGGATAAGAGTTGCTTGATTCTTAGTGCTTAACTATGGTTAATCAAAGCTGAAAATAAACTCGCCGGATCGTTTACAGGAGGTTGTATAAATGACTGTATTGGATGAAATTTGTTTCTGGGCGGCGGATATTGTACCGCTTCTGGCGTGCCTCGGAACTTTTATATACGGTATTAATAATTTTACTAAAAAAGGAAAGGCATATTATCTGCAGATAGTAACTATGGCATTTGGCTGTTATGCAATGGGAAGCTTTTATACAGTTGTAAAATCACTTTACAATGACGAAAAAGTATATATTAAGCCCGGCGATACAAACGGCTACAGCGGCAAAGAATGGAATGCGATTTACTTTACAAAGAGCTATGAAGCAGGCAAATGTATGACTTCAACAGGCTACTTTATCGATTCAGCTGACAACTTCGGCAAGTATACACCTGTAGCTGCCTTCGGTGCAAAGAACTGCTTCGATCCCAACTCATTCAATGACAATGAAAATACCGAAAACGTTTAAATGGCTTTCGGTAACTCAAATAACAAGAAATCAGCTGAAACATCAGTTCCAACAGTTGTAGGCAGTATGTTTGCATATGGTGGAATGGCTATCAGCGGTGTTGCAGGTATGGGCCTTGGTATGTGCATTATGTCACTTATCAAGCGTAAAAAGGAAAGCTGATAAATAGTTGAATTTTTCATAAATAAGACCTCATACAATAAATGCATCCGGGTGAAAACTCGGGTGTATTTATTTTTGCACCTTCAGGTGTGAAAACAAAAAAGAGACAGCTTTCACTGCCTCTTTAAGTGGTTCAGAATTTGCTTCGAAATTAATTCTTTTTAGCGAATATATTTTTTAACTTTTGTATAAGACCTTTTTTTTCGCAAATATCCTTCTTCAATTGTCCGAAAGAATAATCATCAGCGTTGTCATTAACGATTGCAGCAACAACTCGCTTAAACAGATTTTGGAACTCGGACATAGTTTCCTTTTCATAGCGGCTGGCTGCGTAATCAAACACATACTGCAAGCCGTTTTCACCGTCAAGTATCTGGATATCCAGAACCGTCTGGGAAGCAGCTTTGTTTTGACGGACTTCAATTTGCTCCACAGACAGTCCGCCAAAATCACCTACATCACGCAGATCTTTTTGATAAAGAACACCGGTGATGTCTCCATCTACAATCTGAGGATTGCTTTCAACGTAAGGATAGCAACTGTGTTTGATTCCGTTCTGTACCTGCTGCTGAACCTCCGCAAAAATATCACGCAAGGTCATTTGGTCACGCAGACGAAGTGCAACAGGAAGATCTCGATAGAACAGGCCAACACTCGATGAAGTAACAAGATCATCTCGGCCGTTATAGATCCAAGATACCTGTACATCATCCGCATCAGTGCTGATTGCGATAGAGAGTAGTGTTGCTGCAATATAGAATTCATTGCGTGTCAGCATATATTTCTTTTCAGTCAAAGAAAGTTGAGTCGGAGCCATATCAGCCTCACATGAGATTTCACCAAGCTCGTTTTTGCGTGTCACCTCATCAATTTTGGGGCATACAGTCCATTCAACATTTCCGTATTTTTCTTCGAAGTATTTGCAGCTTTCGTTATAGAAATCTGTAAGCTTCATCTGTTCTCGATTATGCAGAACAAGATAGTAGTAATCAGTTTCTAACGGTGCGCCCATGTAAGCGTTAATTACGCTGTTGATAAAGACTTTAAACGAAGTGCCGTCGAAGATAATATGATGCACATCGAAGAACAGATAAGCTGCATCATCGGTTTCGAACAAACGACATCTGTATAAAGGAGAATTTATCATATTAAAAGGCTTTACAAGAGCATCTTTAACTTCCTCGAATTCATTGGTGCTGATTTTTTCAAGAGTTACCGTAACCGGCATCTGAGAATTATACTGCTGTATCAGATCTCCGTCTTCGTTAAATTTAAGGACTGTGCATAAAGCGGGATGATTTTTGATTGCCATTTCGATTGACTTTGCCATTCTTTCAAGGTCAATCCCTTCCTTTTCAATGCGAAGCATTGTAAAAAGATTGTACATGGTAGAGTACGGTGTATAGAGCTGATAATCAAACATATATAACTGTTCAGTAGTCAGCTTATGTTTTTCAAGTTTAGCAGCTTCGTTCTGAGCATCATCCGAACCGGGATCACGATTTTGGATTTGCTCCACATAAAGCTGTGCAATTTTTGAAGGGGTACGTCCGCGGAAAATACAGTTTGCATCCAATCCAGCAAGACCGCTCTCAATTAACAGCTCCATGGATGAAAGTGAGTCGCCGCCCATTTCATAAAAGTCATCATTAATTCCGATTTGATCCATATTAAGAATTTTCTGCATTGCCTCGCAGAGAGCAGCCTCAATTTCATTAGTAGGTTCTGCGTAGGTTCTTTCGACATGCTTTACTTCCGGCTTTGGCAAAGCATTGCGATCCATTTTTCCGTTCGGCTTTACGGGAATGGTATCAATTTTTGTAAAGTAAGCCGGGATCATATAGTAGGGAAGGCGCTTTTGCAATTCCTCACGAAGACTGTCTGTGTCAACCTTGATATCATCAAGGTAGTATGCACAAATGAAACTGTGTTCGTCGCTGACAAATCCTCTTACTGCACACCAATCGATTTTCAGGATAGAACGTATTGTAGCTTCGATTTCTGCAGGCTCGATACGGTTGCCGTTAATTTTGATCATATCACTTTTTCTGCCACAGATTGCAATGTTTCCGTCCGGTAAAATTTTCACAAGGTCGGACGTATAATAAAATCCGTCTTTGAATACTTTTGCGGTTTCTTCTGGTAAATTAATATAGCCTCTGACATATGGGCTTTCAAAAACGAATTCGCCGATTTCGCCGTCAGGTACATCATTTCCGTCATCATCCACAACACGATACTTCAAATCAAATTGAGGTTTACCGATAGGGCAGATATCGTATTCCTTGTCAATAACAAACATACTGGTAACAATTCCGCTTTCACTTTGGGCATACATATTAAAGTTTGTTACGCCCTTCAAATAAAAGTTGTTAGCAGGCTCACTTCCTACAACCATCTTCTTGAGGAAGGGGCCGGTCTTTCCGGCAAACTTACGAGCATAGGTTGGTGTAAGGAAGAATAAGGTAATACGCTTTAAGAGCAGATATTTAATGAGAGCGACAGGATTTTTTATCGTTGAGTAAGAAAGAATATGTGAGGTGCCGCAACCTCTGTACAAGCCATAAAACAAAACCATTATTGATGCTACAAAGTTAAGAGGAGCAGCAAGTGCAAATCGCTCTCCGGGAGCAAACATCTCTTCACCCTGATAGTTGGCTGACAGGATACAACGTTCCAAATTGCCGTATTCGTGCAGTACACCCTTAGGATTTCCTGTGGTTCCTGATGTGTACACAGCATAGGCGGCATCGTGGGGATCGGTTTCTTCATAACCATCCAAAGGCTCGAAGCGGTTGATTTCTTCCCATACTTCGCTTGTTATGGATATTTTACAGTTGCAGTCCTTGTAAATATAATCAATTCGTTCGGGAGCAAGAGTATCTTCTACAATTACCAATGCTGCACCTGCGCGCCAAACACCGATCATAGCGATAATGGGTTGCACGCCACGTGGCAGCTTGACCATTACAAAATCCTCTTTACCTATATTTCGTGCTTTCAAATATGAATATACACGACCGCTTATCTCGCGGAGTTGTTCGTAGCTGATTCCTTTTGGAGTAGCTTCATCATATAACGGAACAAGATGCTTCGTTTCTGAATCGTTCATCAGTTCCCATAATCGTTCAATATATCGTTTCATAGATTTAACTCCCGGTTGTTTAAATTCAATTATTCTATTGTTAAAATTTCTGAAAAACCGGTCATTTCAAACACATCCATAACCTCTTCTCGAACATTTGTGAGTTTCATAGTGCCGACTTTCTGCATCTTTTTTTGTGCTCCGAGAAGGACACGTAGGCCTGCACTGGAAATATATTCAATTCCTTTGATGTTGAGAATAAGATTCTTCGTATCGGAGATATCTTCATTTAAGGTTTTGTCCAGCTCGGGTGATGTTGTTGTGTCGAGTCTTCCTGTAAGCTCGATTATGGTTTCTTCTGCGTTTCTTTTGATTTCAATAGTCATATCAGTTAACTCCTTTAAATTTTCTTGACCATAGTAAGTATATTTTCACCGTTTTCATAGGTATAATTTATTTTGTCCATTGTTTTCTTGACAATGAAAATGCCAAGTCCGCCGATCCTTCGCTCCTGTGCTGACAGAGCAATGTCCGGATCAGGATTCTTTAAGGGATCAAAGGGTATACCCTTATCAGTTATACGGATGATGATGCTGTGACTTTCTTCGTCGAAGCAAATTCCAAGTGTCACATTTCCCTCACTGTCGCCATAGGCATAGCGAGCGATATTGACAAATATTTCTTCCGCAGCGACACAAATTGCTGTTTGAATTTTAGCAGGGCATCCGTAAAGTTCAAGCATATATTCCAGAAAGCCGAGAACATCTGATAGCACATCAATTTTTGCAGGAAAAGTTTGCTTCTTCATATATGTGCCTCTCCTTCGTTTTCTGTATTGGTAACTTTAAGTATGAACCCAAATAAAAATAGCTTGTCACAAGGATATTTAACCTTCTTCCACGATGACATTGACTACGCAATTATCAAACTGATCGTTAAATTCGTCTTGTATTTGTTTTTTGAATATTAAGATTTCTTCAAAACTTGTGTTCTTTTCAAAGGAAAGATGCAAATCTATTCTTGTGACGTCTCCGCTTTTACGGGAATTTATTGAATGAAACTGTGAATAGCTGCTATAATACTGAGTCAATATATTAAGTATCTTCATCTGCTGTTCTTCGGGAAGGGTTTTGTCAGTTAATTCATTTAACGACTGCCTTGCACGCTTGAAGCAACCAAATATTAAATATATCGCAATAAAAATGCTGATTACAGGAGAAATATATCCTCCGATTGGATTGTCTCGCAGCAACCACATTGCAAGAAGTGAAACCAAGGTGACGCTATCAAACAATAGTGCTGCAAGTGCAGCAGCATAATTGGTTTCGGAAATTGCGCTACGGTGAATCTTTATGATTTTACGCTGTTTTACGAAAAATGCGGTGTCGAAGCTGACGTTTATGACTTTCAATCCTACTACGGCAATCACCAAATCGCTTGGCTGTTCAGGATAGATAATGGAATAGACTGAAAGAGCAAGTGTTATAATCAAGCCTAAAAATACAATGCCGTCACAAACAAGAGATGCAATCGCTTCGATTTTGCCGACACCGTAATTATATTCAAATCGCAAATCCTTTGACAGCTTTTTAGAAAGAATCGTAACCATAGCAGTACGAAGCATGTTTCCGAATGAGTCTAGCAAATCGACGAAAACAAGAATTGTTTTTGAGAGAATTGCAGATACCAAAACTGCTACGAAAGACGGCGTTTCCGCTAAAAATTGAGCAAAAGAGAGGTTTTGCTGTTTTTTGTAACCGAATTTATCACTCATGTTTTTGCCTCTCCTATACATTGAAAAATTTCGGAAATTCTGAGTAAAATATACTCATTACTAAGAGTATCAAGCTCAGACAATATCACTTATAAGAAATGTTGTTAATCGCAATCAGAGCTTAAATGAGATGAACGTCATAGCAAGTACCATATAATGCGAATCAAGCAATATGCAGAGCATAATTTACTATAAAAATTTTATCATAGAGCAATGGTAATGTCAATTGTATAGGCAAAAAGATTTCTTTTGGTTTTTTAGGTATCTAAAAAGGTTTACGATGGATTTAAGCTCAGAGCAATAACAAAAAGCCCGCGGATAATTTTCCGTGGGCTTTTTGATTAACTTATCTTATTCTTCCTCAAAAGCATCCTTGCCGAGTCCGCACCAGGGGCAAACCCAATCCTCGGGAACGTCTTCCCATGCGGTGCCGGGTGCTACACCGTTATCGGGATCACCAAGCTCAGGATCGTAGACATAGCTACAAGGACAAACATATTTAGCCATTGTTATTTCCTCCTTAATTTGTTGCTGTCAGTGTTGGCTGACAGGGGTGATATTATGCATTTTTATAAAAGGGGAGAGTGGACCTCTCCCCCAAAAGCCTTAACCAAAATATCTGTTAAGAAGACCTTCGAAAGCCTTGCCGTGTCTTGCTTCGTCACAGAAAACCTTTAATTTATAAGGGCTTTAAAGCAATATCCCAAGCAAAATCCCAAGTTGAATATTTTTATATATAAAGAAAATTGGAAATTTTGTGGTTTATGCAATTACAGCACCACGGGATTTAAGGTAAATATCTATATCGTTGTTGATATAATTATGTCCCGTACTGTGTAAAACATCATAGAATTCATAAATATAATCGAATACACCATATTCCTTGAAAAGTTTGATTACTGCCTTGCCGCTTAAATTACGGTGTGCCTTATAACTTTCAATACAGAATATCAAAAAGTTCGTTTCTTTACTCATAGTATCATCTCCTTATATATCGGGGAAAACTATAGTGCCTGTTTCTTCCTCTTGCTTAAGTAAAGCATAAAGCATCTCAGAACTGTAGTGCCATACTTTGGTTTCCTCATCTTCAAGTAATTCATAAAGTTTAGAGGAATACAGTCTTAATATTGCATCATCATGAGATATATTTTCTTTATCTGCAATCAGTTTTATCAGATCAGCACTGATGTAGGGGATAAGTGCCTCAAACTGCTCTTTAGACATAACGTTATCCTCCTTATCTGATTTCTTTGGACTCAATAAACTTAAGGTAAGAAAGGGCTTTTTCACTGTGGAATGCCCATTGGTCATGCAGCACCTCTGTTTTTAATCTGGCTACAGTATATTCCGCATCAATTGCACCTGCTTCAAAAAGTCGGATAGTCTGATAAATATTATCGTCTGCTACAGGACCGATATGCATATCAGAAGCAGAATCAATTGAATCTCCACGGCGATTAGCGACAACGAACTGAAGCCACTTCTCATCAGCACCGTCAAAGGTTTCTATTGATATAGACTTTTCTGCTTCAGGTAAATTGAATTCATAGACAGAAACATAGCCAACGTCGGCGTTACTTCTACGCTTTTTAATTCTTGCCCATCTTTCTGCTTGTTCATATGAGGTGGTCGTATAAAAACCTATACCGAAATCCAGAAATACAGAACCTTTTCTGATTTCAGGATAATCTACTAAATCTGTACTTCCGTGATACAATATCATAATGACACCTCCATATCTGTCTCTGTTATTATATTATCATACTGTGCTTAAAAATTCAACTGTATATGCAATAATGACTATTTTATATTGTTTAGAAACATCTCTCTGTTTAAGTGCCGTTGATTTTCAGTTTATTTACTTATCTCATCTTTCATATTTATATTGACAAGGCAAAGACGCTCCGGAGCAACTTATAAGTCCTTATTAATATAGATACAATAAAACGAAGTAAAGGAGATAAAAATGAAAGATATAAATCATGTGGTGATTACGGGGCGGATTGTGAATTTGTATGTAATCAATCACAATCCGGCACGAGTCATAGTAACAATTTATGATGATGGAAATAATCCTAAAATTTTTGCGGCTAATAAGACTGCGGAATATATTATCAAAAACTTAAATGTTGGAGATTATGTCACTGCAGAATGTAACCTGCAAAGTTCAACCAAAAACAAAATCGGTAAAACGGTTACCGTTTTTGTTGATACAATAAAAAAGCATTGCTCACGTGTTGCCTCGGAAAATAATTTTTTCCTTGCAGGAGATATTGTGTCCGTGCGAACTAACACAAAGTTGAACATTTCTACAATGATAATAGCCACAACGGTAAATGGAAGGAGATCAACTGTAGAAGTAACCTTTTACGACCCTGATCACAGGATGTTCGGAATAATCTCTGATAATCCTGATATTTCCATCGGAGGCAGAATACAAACTGTTTCTTATACTGTAAAAAATAAGAAGGTATATAGGCAGATTTATGTTGCTGATTTTCCAAGAAACAGCTGTAACGAATAAGGCATAATAAAAAATCTTTCTATTTATGGAACACAGAGTTGGACAGCTCTGTGTTTCGTTTTATAAATTTTTCGATTATCTTCATATTCTATCTTACATACTTATATTAAGTGGTCAAACTCACGATTGGAGAAACTGGTCATAATCTAACTCTCATTTTTCTTTTGTTATTAGTTATTCAGAAAAAGGGCTCTCACTGCATTGTCAGTTGAGAGCTCTTTTTCGTTTATCCTATAGGTAGAAATTACATATTTATTTATAGAGGGATGGATTGTTAAGGTGAAACCTTAACGCTCTCGGCAGAGCCCGTTCCAGAAGAGAAACTTCTGGTATAACGGGGTAGGCCAGATTTGCAGGCAAAATAAAATTGATTTTTTGTCTGAAGCCCTGTCTGAAATTACTTCTCAGTATCATGTGAATTACTACAAATTTGGCCGTCTGAAAAGGAAGGATGGTTTATATGGCTCATTTAAACAAATGGACAAAAACGCAGTGTCCGCAAGTGTTGTATCATGATTATCATTTTATCGGCAGGAACTCAAAGAATAAGAATATTGATCCGTTAAGAAGAAAACTGAATTATAATTTAGCACCCCACGATATGTGGTCGTATGATTATTTAAAGCAAAGATTGTCAGAAGTATATTGTATGAACAGAAAAGATGTAAATGTTATGTGCTCTTGGATTTTTACGGTTCCTGCTGACGTTAAACAGGAAGATGTAGATTTATGTCTTAAGTCTGCTTACGACTTCTTAGAGGGCAAATATGGCAAAGAAAACGTGGTTTCCGCCTTTGTTCATAAAGATGAAAGCAAAAACGGAAGGCCTCATATTCATTTCAACTTTATACCTGTTGTATGGGACAAAAAGAAAAACAGATATAAAGTGTCTGCTAAAGAACTTATAACAAGACAGGAACTTTCTGTTTTTCACGGAGAACTGCAGAAAGCCCTTGAAACTTCGTTAGGTTATTCTTGTTCGGTTATCAGTGGAGAATTGTCAGACAGACCCAATATGTCAATTGAGCACTTCATGAAGTTCAAGGAAGCAGCCAAGGATAAAGATACGTTGGCTCGTCTGTCTGCTTATGAAAACACATTCGGTTTTCCTATAGATATGACAGCAGATAATCTGTCTATGTACTTAACATCATACAGAAATGCACTTAAATCACTAGAGAAATCATTTGAGAAAGTTATACATATGGAACTTGAAAAATAACTACATTTAACTTTAAACAAATAAGTGGCAGAATCTTGATATTGAGGTTCTGCTTTCTTATATCCAGCCTGGCGGCTGTAACGCACATCACACTATACTTTAGGAAGCACTTTTTTGCACATTCACATTGGCAGAATATCCTCTTACCTTTCCGCTGTTTTTTAACACAGTCTGCACTGTTCTCAAGGATACACCGACTTCTTTGGCAATGTCTGAACGCTTAATATTTTCATCAGCCATTTTGATTATTCTTGCGTTACGCTCATTTTTGGCCTTGGCGTTGTTTTTCTTCTTTTGCTCTCTTGCATTGATAGTTTTTGATATGCCGATGAGTTCTGCTTCTTCGTCGGTGATGTTAAGCTTTTCGATTATCCATTCTTTTGTGATTATGTAGTAACCCTTAAAGTCTTTGGTTACATTTGTGTCTATGCCTTTTATGATGGCTCTTATTTGTGCCTCGCCGAATGATGAGTCACATCTGCCGAAATTATGGCAAAAGGCTTGTGTTTTCTCTACGGCTTCCTGTCGGTCGTAAATCTGAACAGCAGAGTTATAGTAGATAAATGCCATATAGTTTCTGTAGCCTTCACAGTTGTCTTTTCGTATCTGCTGAAGCTTTTCGAGTTCATTTATTCTTGCTTCGTTTAATGCTGTCTTGTTGTTCAGTCTTTTGAATTCTCTTGGAACTTTTATTGTTGATTTATCTTTTGAGGACTTTTTCTTTTTAGTGTAGAAATCAGTAAAGACATAATAGTCTTCGTTGATATGAAGGATGTGAGCCTTCTTACCTGTCTTCGTATTTACTGTGCCCGGAAGGCGGACAATTCTCGAAATGTCATGTACATTAGAATCATACTCCAAAGAGTTTTCTTCAGGCAGAACAGCCTTGATTTTTCCTTCAATGTTCTCTCTGATTTTTTCGTAGGCATACAAGGCTTTGGAGTTAAGCTCGCTGTTTTTACATCTGTAACTTATAGAATTCTCGAAAAGGTAAATCAGCTGAAGTCCTCTTGTTGTGTCAGTAATAATATTAGCTTCATAAAGATCGCCTGATGAAAATGCATCAAGGATATATTGAAGACTTCTCTTTTTCATCCATTCCATCTCTGCTTCGGTAACATTGTGATGATAGTCGAGGTCAAAAACTATACCGTTGATTTGTCTGCACTCTTCCTTTTTGCGATGATGGCCTGCGAAACCGTTGAGGCTTATGTAACAGTCATTTTCTTTTACCTGTGAAATATCAAATTCCGAAAGGCTTGTCCTAAAAGAATGCATTCTGTCATCCAGATTGCAGATAAAATAATTGCTGTCGTGGTCATCGTGATACAGCATAGATATGAAGGTAGTGATTTCTTGTTTGTCTTGTTCAGTGAACATATGAACACCTCATCTTTCAAATAGTTTCAGAATTAATATGAAAGATGAGGAAGTGAAAAACGGTTTTATATATAAAGAAAATTTTTTGTTTTCATTTTTCGATTATTCTGTTTGTAGAAAATACATATTATTTGTAGGTGAAAAATACCACGACAGGAGTTTTAATTTCTGTCAAAAAAACAAATAAAGGAGCATTAAAACATGAGGTACGTATCAAAAATTTCTACAGAACAGTTCGAGTTGAATTCAGAAGGTTTAACCGGAAATGTGAGGCAGCGGCATGAAAAAAACAAGTCAAGACTCGGTGTGTCACTTATGCAAATTAAATGTAACTGTCCGGAATTGCTAATTCATAGTCAGTTTGCAGATGATGCTATCACAGGAGAACATCTAGCAAAGGCTTATTCTCTTCTTATGGATGTAAAGGGGTGCGAAGAGAAGTGGCAAAACTGGAAAAATATCAAGGAGGTAAAATAAAATGAACGTAATTTGTTTCCATCAGGCAACAGTATATGAACTTGATTATACTTTGGATTTTATAGCCATTATTGATATATATGATGACAAACACGGATTAAGAGGAGATGCGATTTTGGAATCAACTAAAAATGATTCACGTTTGATAATCGGAACTTGTATTTCACGTGATGCAGGTGTCGATGAAATTTCAAAATACTGCGAGAATCTCATCAATAATAGTGATTATTGTCTGAGTATATTTGAAAATGCAACAGAAATTTAAAGAATGACAGAAAGGAACATCCTTTTGAACACTGCTTTGCTGTTCGAGAGGATGTTCCTTTTGTTAACTGTTTTTAATTAATGAATTGGTTACTTTTTAAATGTTTTGAAACTATATTAGTAGATTAGTTCTAATATAAGCAAATTGGAGGTAAGTATTAGAGCTTGAGAACTAATAATAAAAATAAAGGAGGAAAAACAAGTGAAGACAAGTAAAAAATTTTTATCGGTGTTTATGGCAATATTAATGCTGTTCACAACATTTTCAATGGTAATGCCGGTTTTTGCCGAGTATAAAGCAGAAATTGAATCCGATACCAATGTAGAGATAAGTGAAGAGGAAAACAGAACATATATTGTATCAGAAAATATTGATAAACGAACAGAAACTACTAAACAGTTTTTGATGTCAGACGGCTCGTTTCTTTTTGCTCAGTACAATTCTTCTGTTCATTATCTTGCGGAAGATAATGAATGGCTTGATGTTGACAATTCATTAAACGAAGCTGTTGCGACAACAACTCAGTCTGAGCTTTTTGGCCAAAGTAACATTATTAGAACAAACAATCAGGAAACTAACTTTGTGTTTGCCGAAAAAGCAAATTCAAATACACTTGTGCTCTTTGAAGATGAAAAATATCCGATTTCTCTTAATTATCAGAGCATGAAGAATAGTAAAGCAAAAATAAAAGAAAAAGAAGATTCTTTTGATGGTGATGATGCGTTTCTTAATTTATCAAACCTTACAGATGAAATTATATACGAGAATGTTTATGAAAATGTTGATTTGCAGTATATAGTATCATCTAACGGCATCAAGGAAAATATAATTCTTAAAAACGTAGCTGCTCAAAACAGTTTTGTAGTTAATTACAATATTGGTGATCTTACTGCTAGAGTTGTTACTGAAAATGAAATTCAACTTCTTGACGTGGATGATGTTATTTATGTCATTTCTGCTCCTGTTATGTATGATGCAGAAGGAAATACAAGTTCAGAAATCGAACTTAACATCACCAAAAACAAAAACGGAAAGCTTCGATTTGAAATTCTTCCTGATGAAGACTGGCTTTCAACTGCAGTTTATCCCGTGACAATCGATCCTTCAATAATAGAGGATAAAAACTACTCGATTAGCGGTATCTGTGTAAACGGTACTTCGACAAGCACAGAGAATTTTACACTTTCCTCTCAAGGTTCCTATACACTTCTTGATATTCAAAAGATTGATGCCAATGATTTTTTTGACCATGTTGTTTCAGCTAAACTCAATTTACCTGTAGTTTCAGGTTCGGCAACTACCTCGGGCAGAGTTTATGTAAGAGAAATAACCGGCAATTGGAAAAGTGATGACGGAATCACGAATACGAATCCTTCTGTTGCTACAACAGTTGAAGATTATGTAAACATAACCTCAACAACAAAAACTCTCTCTTTTGACCTTACAGGCTTGTACAGTAAATGGGAAAACGGCGGAAGCAATAAAGGAATTAAGCTTGAAATGGTAACTTCGGGAAGCGTCAGCTTTGAAACCGTGTCTGACTCCCCGATATTAACTGTTCAGTATATGAACACATGCGGTCTTGATTCATCAATGCCCTATACGGAGTTTGACATGGGTAGTGCAGGTTACGTATATGTTAACAACTACAGTGGAAACCTTGTGCTGACAAGAGACGACGAAATTTCAACAACAGGTGAAGAATATCCTTATAATTTTTCAATGACCTATAACAGCTTAGCAACAATTGACGATAGTAATTCTCGTTGGCTTCCGAGCTATATGTCAGGATTTAGTTCATCGGTTGTCTATACAGCTCCGGACGGAACACAGCAATTTTTTGTTAAAGGTATAAATGCTGAAAATGAAGATTTTTATGATTTAAAAGAAAACGATTATGGTTGGGAATGTCTAAAAGCAACTGAACATTGGTCAGTTACTCTTCCGATTGTTGGTATAACTCTTCGTGTGCCTGTTGGTTTTGATGCATGTAAAAACAATTGTACTGAAAAATATTCGTTTAATACAAGCGGATTACAGAAAATTACAATCGGTAAAAACCTTTGTTCGGATGAGCCTGCAAATGAAAGGGTTATCTTGTCACGAGAAAAAATCGAGGGCTCAAGTGACTTTTACATTGTTGACGGTAGCGGGCATAAACTTCTTGTAAGTGAAACCGATTCAACCTATATCGTAACCCAGTATATTAAAAATACAGACGGCACATATACTGAAGGTGAAAGTGTTACCTATGCTTTTGACGAAAACGGCAATGTAACTCAGATTATGCGTGATAATTCTGTAGAAGCAACTTTTACTTATGAAAATGGCAACATTGCAACAATCACTGATAATGAAAACCACACACTTGAATTTGATTATAACGGTAAGAGAATTGTTAAAGTTGAAGAAGAAAGAGATGGGGAAAAAGGTTCAACAGTTTCCTTTACACGCACTGCAAATACTGTTACCACCCGTACAGCAGGTGCAAATGGTGAATACGGAGATGATGATGACAGCCTTGTAACAAGTCGCTTTGATTCATCACTTAATCCTCTTGGTGAAAGCTACGCTACCGTTTTAGGTGAAAGTCTCGGTGCGGTTTCCTATGAGCGAGATGATGAAGCTGCAACCTCTTCAGTTTTTGATGGGATTTCACGAGTTGGAGTAATGGGGAAAAATCAGGAGAACCTGCTCAAGAATCACAGCATTGAAAGTTTATCAGGTTGGTCTGTGGACAGATATCTTGACACAGACTGTAACTATTCGTATTCACTGGACAGTAATGTTGTTCACAGTGGTGAATATTCAGCTAAAATTACAGTCAACGATGTGACAACAAATGGTGGTGCTTGTGTATTCCAAAGATTTGATTACGCTGACGGTGAGTTTGAGCGTAACAAAGACTATGTTCTGTCCGCATATGTAAAAACCGATGGTATTACCCGTGATCCTGATGTCGATGATAAGTATTCCTATGGTGCTACCATACTTGTACGTGAGGTAAAATCAAACGGAAAAGTCGAGATACATTGCGGTGAAAATTTGATTAAAACTGATTCTTCTGTTGATAACGGTTGGAGCAGAATTTCTTATCGTTTTACTGTTCCTAAAGATTGTGATACAGTTTATATAGGCGGTTTTCTTCGCAACGGAACAGGTACAGCGTATTTTGATTCCTTCCAGCTTGAAGAGGGTGAGATCCCAAGTCAGTACAATCTTTTGGAAAACAACTCATTTGAAAGAGTTGACACGACAAACACTCCCGAAGGCTGGACTCGCTACAGACTTGAAAGCACTGATGTTGCAACTGACGGTGAGTTCAAAATCACAGGCAACCCAACATTAAACAAGGGACTTTATCAGGAAGTCGAGCTCAAAAACGCAGCTCAGAGTGATACTTATGTTTTCAGCGGTTGGTCTCACGGTGAAGGTGTGCCCGTTAAAAGCGGCAGACGTTATTGTCTTTACGGCTTTGTCTTTTACGAGGATGCCGAGGGTAACAGAGTGGACGAGAACGGAATTCCTCTTAGCAAAGCTCTGGCGATTACAAACTTTGACAGCAACAGCACTCAGGAGCAGTTCCTTTCAATGTCCTTTGACTTGGCTGTGACTGACGAAACCTGGACACCGTATCGCATCCGTGTGGCGGTTTGCTATTATCAAGGCGTTAACGATGTTTACTTTGACGATGTTTCCCTTATCAGGACAAATGATGTTATTGATCTGACCGAGACGGAGACTGAGGAAGAAGAAACTACTGACCCTTACACTTATGATGATGAAGGCAACATTCTGACATATACTGATGAAGAGGGAACAGTTTTTTACTATGATTCAAGTGAAAGAATTACAACTGAGACTTTGTCAGACGGTACGATTTACACCTACACCTACGATGTAAAGGGAAATCTTGTGTCAAGACTCAAAACTGTAACTGTTGACGGTGTTGAAACACAGGTGGGTGACCGTTACACCTATGTTCTGATTAACGGTGAATATTACATCAAGACTGAAACCTACGAGGACGGCACTACCTACACCTATGATTATCGTAATGATGATGAAGATCCGGATAATGACTCAAAGCTTAAAACAGAAACAATAGTCTCAGACGGCGTCACAGAGGTTTACAACTACGATGAAAATGAGAACTTAGAAAGCTATGTCGTTGACAATGAGATTAAATCAAGTTATACTTATACTGTAGTAAATGGTGAAAGCCTTGTTGCATCTGAAACTCATTCTGACGGAAGCTCAACAGCCTATACCTATTATGCTGACGGCTCAACAGAAACTATGACACAGAGTCAGGGTGAGACAACTCTTAAGTATTATTACGGTACTCACGGAGAAATTACTCAGGTTGACCATAACGGATTCTCATACGTTTATGAGTACGATAACTTTGGTAACACAATAAATGTCAGTGTTGATGGCAATCCTGATGACAATAACAACGGTCAAAGCCTTATTCAGTACAAGTATCAGACTGACAAATCAAAGCTTGCTTCAATGACCTACGGTAACGGTGATACCGTTTCGTATGAATATGACAATTACGGAGGTATCAGTAAAAAGAGATTAAGCGATAAAATCAGCGACGGTAGCACAAATAACTATTACTACACCTATCTCATTGACGGTGAGGGAAGACCGGTCTACGAAAAAGATACGCTTTCACAGGAAAGAACAACTTATCAGTATGATTTCAATGGTAATCTCGTTGGTGAAAGGGTATATAACTACGACAGTTATACCTACGCTAATCAGCTTTATGAAATCAACAACAATTTTGACGAAGACGGAAACATAATCAAAAATGCCCTTCAGACTCACGTTGGTACGCTGACAACAAACTATGCTTATGATGCTGAATCAGGCTTGCCGACCTTGGTAACTCTTTATGGTGGAAGGCAGATTGAGTATGATTATGATTCTGAAGGTGTTCTGACAAGAAGAATCCTTTCTACAAACAATAAAGTTAATGAACTGTTTTCGTATGATGAAAGCGGTCTGATTTCGACTCATAAAATAGGCTTTATCACGGAGTCGGAAAACGCTGAAACAGGCGAAATTGAAGAAAAATTTGTTGGTGACGAGTATACTTATACTTACGATGAAAACTACAACATCACTGAAATCAAAAAAGGCGACAGTGTTCAGCAGAGTTATGAATACGATGCATTAAATCAGCTCATAAAAGAAAGTGATAGTGAAACAGGAAAAATTGCAACTTACACTTACGACGGTTACGGAAACATCACCTCAAAGACTGAATATGCTTATACCGAAGACGGAACACTCGGTGAGCCTGTAGATGTAATTAACTACGCTTATGATAGTGTATGGAAGGATAAGCTGAAGTTTTATGATGGTGTTGAAATCCATTATGATGATATAGGTAACCCAACAAATTATATGGGTGCAGATATGACCTGGCTTGGTCGTCAGATGATGTCATATAGCATAGAAAACGAAATTGATATTTCATACACTTATGATGCTGACGGATTGAGAACATCAAAAACCGTTAACGGAGTAAAACATAACTATTACTATGTTGACGGGCAGCTTCGTTACGAAAGAAACGGTGACAATTACGAGATTTATTACACTTACGATGCTGACGGCAGACCTGTACTTGCAACAAAGCGTGACCTTGTTGCAAAGAAAAACTATCAGTATTATCTCATAACAAACACCCGTGGTGATGTTATTGAAACAAGAAACGGTAACGGTAATGTCAACGCTAAGTTTGTATATGATGCTTGGGGTAAGCTCGTTTCTGTAACTGATGCTAACGGAAATGCACTTTCAACGGATAGTTTTGCTTATCAGATTAGCCTTAAATACCGTGGTTATGTGTATGACAATGAAACCGGTTTGTATTATCTGCAGTCAAGGTATTACGACCCGGAGACGGGCAGGTTCCTGAATGCGGATGATGTGGATTTCTTGGGTGCAAGCGGAACTGTTCTTGGGTACAATGCCTTTGCGTATTGTGAGAATAATGCGGTGAATGATAGTGATCCAAATGGTTGCGTAGCTTTGAATGCAGTGGTTGGCTTTATTGTTGGTGCGGTTTTTGGTGCCATTGGTTTTTTCCTTGAGATTATCATTGAAGATTTGTCTTTATTGAAAAATGCAAAAAGATTTATAAATAAAGTTAAAGATACATTGTCAGAGAAATATGCTTTACTTAAACTAATTATTGATACTTTATCTGGAGGTTTAGATGGTGCGGTTTCTAGTGCTCATGTGAATAAAATTATTAAATCAGTTGATGTTATTCTAAAAGGCATAAAAGAAGCGATAAGTGTTAAAGAGAGTATCAAAAATAAAGACGGAACGTATGTTTTGGAAAAAATAATTGAAACTATAGTTTCGTATTTGCTTTCTAAGGTGTTACCAATAGATAAAAATTTTCGTGGTTTTAATTCTAAAAAAATGACAAGCAAGGCTACTGCTATTAGTAAAAATATTAAAAAATTATCGAAAGATAAAATAAATGATTTGGCAAAAGTGATAAAAAATCAAATCATATATTATATTAAGAGCAATAAAACATTGTATAAACGTTTTTTATCTAGGTATTCATTGACCAAAGTTTCTGCTTGGCTATCTTTTTTGCCTAATGTTAAAAAAAATAAAAGCAGTAACACAAAGATAACGGTATAGGAGATAGTGTTTATGAGCAAACCTCAAAAAAGAATATATAAAAAAAAACAAAAATATTGTTGGACAAAAAAAGATAAGATTTTATATTCAATAGTATATTTGCTAGTAGCTTCACCATTAATTTTTCTGTTTTCATATAAAAATTTAGTAAAGTTTTTCCAATTGTTTCTTATTTCGCAAAAATATTATTTGTTTTATCCGAATTTGACAACTTCGTTAATTTTTATTTCGATTGTTGCGATAATTCCTTTAAGATTCATGTTTTATTTGAGTGGTGATAAATGCAGAAAACCATTTAAGGAGTGGATGAGTGAACAAAGGAAATCCTCAAAAAGCTTTTTTACAGTTATTTTAGTTGTTGTGTGTGTGTTATTGTCTATTTTTTTATGTTTGAAAAATAGTTATTATTTAACAGATGAAGGTTATTATTATAAGGATAACAAAATATTTAAACTTGAAGATATTGAAAAAGTGGAAATAAAATCTGACAGCATTATAACACATAGTATTTTTACAGGAGGTGTTATTGGGGAAAAGTTTCATATTATTGTTTGTGATGTGTATGTAAATGATGAAAAAATAGTTTTAGACTCTTATAGTTTTATTTCTAATGAGAAAATGTACGATTTTTTTAAAAAAATAAGAGCACAAGGGACGGTTATTAAGACAGTGGACGGTTCTATGTGTTAACAACAATCAGGGGACGGTACTATGTGTTAACTAAAAATAATTAACCACGGTGACTTGGCCCTCTCCGTCAATGCTTTGCATTGCCACCTCTCCCAATGGGAGAGGCAAGACTCGGCTCTCCCCACGGGAGAGCTGGCAAAATCGAAGATTTTGACTGAGAGGGTCTGACGGTTTAAAAACAAGCAAAACAGTCAATGGTGTCAAGCATAACTACTACTACGTTGACGGACAGCTTCGTTATGAAAGAAACGGCGACAGCTACGAAATCTATTACACCTACGATGCTGACGGCAGACCTGTGCTTGCAACAAAGCGTGATTTGGTTGCGAAGAAGAACTATCAGTATTATCTCATAACAAACACCCGTGGTGACATTATTGAAACACGCAACGGTGACGGTAATGTTAATGCAAAGTTTGTTTACGATGCATGGGGTAAGCTGATTGCAGTTACTAATGCAAGCGGAACACCGCTTTCACAAAACAGTTTTGCTTATCAGATAAGTCTTAAATATCGTGGGTATGTGTATGACAACGAGACAGGTTTGTATTACCTGCAGAGTCGTTATTATGATCCGGAAACGGGTAGGTTCCTTAATGCGGATGATGTGGAGTATATCGGTGCAAGTGGAACTGTGCTTGGGCATAATGCGTTTGCTTATTGTGAGAATAATGCGGTGTGTTGTTTAGATACAGTAGGTTTTGTGTATAAGCATATTTTTGCGAAAATTTTTTATAGTGTTGCAGTTTGTAAAATAGTAATATCTTTTCTTACAAATTACTTAAATGTTAAAGAGGTTTTATCCGTAAAATCTATTAAGTATGACGACAGGACTGGTATGTATTCTTGTAAAGCTAAATATTTACATATAGATGAAAATCATTGGATGAACATTCAACTTGGTGATAAAGATGCTTGGAATAAGAGTTGCGATTCAAGCAATTTAACAAACACAATTGCAGTAAATACTTTTAATTCGTTAATAGAATTTTCTAGTGGAAATATGAGTGAATTTGGCTACAATCCTCAAGTTATGTATCTTGAGTTGTTATTATCATATTTTGGGATGATATTAACATATTATACTGCCGATTATAAAGCGGCTATGTCAAAAAAAGTATATAATCGAATTTGGGGACCGTATGGATTAGATCCAAATGATACTAATAATTATGTAGGAATCAAAATAAGTGGTGCAGAAAGTGATACAGGTAGAGATACTGTAAATGGATATTATGCTTTTTGTTATGATAACAATTACGGGGAGGTAATTTCACGATGAAAAAAACTAGAATAATAGTTGCAATTTCCTTTATTGTGACATTTTTTATTTCTTTGTTGGATTTTGTAAAAGCTGTTTTATATGAATTGGATGCTTATGATTTTGGCATTTTTTTCAGATATATACATACGAGCATGGTTTTTTTTGCAACAACTGTAATTCTTGTATTAATATTTTTTGTGTTGGCTAAAAATAAAAGTAATGAAGTTAATGTTGAAAAGATATTTACCGCTATTTTTATTGTTGTTGCTTTAGGTTTCAGTTTAGGATATGTGACAAGTAATTACGGTAATAATGCTTTGTATGGTAAAGTGGCAAATTACGAATCAGAAATAATAAATCCTGAGCAAACTTATGTTTATCACGAAAAATACTTGCCTTTTTATGATGAGTACTCTGATGCGGATGAAAAAGGCGTTTACGAGATTTACAGAAGTCAATTGAGAAACACCGTAATTGTAAGCGTTAATTCTCGCATTATAAATCAGGAAGGCAATATGAATTATGAGCTTGAATACCTGAAAACAAAAAGCAAGCTTTTTTACAATAAATTCGTCTTGCAGAAAAAAATGTTCGAAGAGACTGTATCTTTGGAAGATGCAGTAAAATCCACATATGCAATCGGTGATAGTGTTTTAGATGTATATAAGGATGGTTACAATTATGTTGCTGTTATAGATTCGGATAATGAGTATATGTATTTAACTCTTACCAATGCAAGGTTAATAAGTGAGCAGGATTTTGTCGAAGCCTGTTCTGAACAATATGAGCTTGCAAAAAATACTGCAAACAGTGATAGATTGTTGGTTTTCGATGACACAGGGGACGGTTCTGTGTGTTAACTAAAAACAAATAACCACGGTGACTTGGGCGGTGCGTTTTACCCTCTCCGTCAATGCTTTGCATTGCCACCTCTCCCAAAGGGAGAGGCAAGACTCGGCTCTCCCTCTGGGTGAT
>JAZKYQ010000082.1:0-34628 GCA_045612205.1 Acutalibacteraceae bacterium
CCTTCTGTGCCATATTTAAGGCTTGCTGCGTGGTCACCCATTTTAGGACCGCGGCCAAGTGGCTCAACACCATAAATATCAACAGGGTCATTAAGGAATCCAGAGAAAAGACCTGCAGCGTTACTACCACCACCAACACAAGCAACAACAGCGTTTGGAAGGTGACCTGTCATTTCAATAAACTGTTCTCTTGCTTCAACACCGATAACACTCTGGAAATCACGAACCATCATTGGGAATGGGTGAGGGCCTAAAACTGAACCGATACAATAAATACAATCATTGTATTCCTTACTGTAAGCGTCAAATGCAGCGTCAACAGCTTCCTTAAGAGTCTGAAGACCGTGAGTAACCTCAACAACATTTGCACCTAAAATCTTCATTCTTGCAACGTTTGGCGCCTGCTTCTTAATATCAACAGAGCCCATATAAATATCGCATTCAAGACCGAAATATGCAGCTGCAGTAGCAAGAGCAACACCGTGCTGACCTGCACCTGTTTCAGCGATAACCTTTTTCTTGCCCATATACTTTGCAAGAAGGGCTTCACCCATACAGTGATTGAGCTTGTGAGCGCCTGAGTGGTTGAGGTCTTCACGCTTTGCATAAAGCTGAACCTTGCCGCCGAGAGCGTCTGAAAGTCTTTCGAGGTGAGTTACGGGAGTGGGACGACCCTGAAATTCCTTTCTGATTCTGCGAAGCTCTGCGATGAACTTTCTTGACTGGCAGATTGAGTAGTAAGCCTCGGTGATTTCTGCCATAGCAGCCTTTAATTTATCGTCAACATAAACTCCGCCGTATTTGCCGAAGTATCCGTCCTTATCGGGATAGTTATTAAAATAAGTGTCAAAATTTACGCCGTTAAAATCCATTGTTAATTCCTCCTGAAAAAAGATAGTCCCTGACAGAAATTACTCTGTCAGGGACGAATAAACATTATCCGTGGTGCCACCCTGATTCACGGCAAAGCCGTGCGCTTAGCGGAATACTGACATATTCCCGGCAACTTACGTATGCCCACACGTTGCATCATACTTGTTATAAACTTTCCTATGCACCCTCAGCGGCCCATTTAACAGTCTGTTTCTTACCCGGATTGCACCATCCCGGACTCTCTTTGAAGGCATTGCCGTTTTTATCCCCGCCTCAACGGTTTAATATTAAATTGGAAATAGTTTACCACTTTGAAGTGTGTTTGTCAAGGAGTTTTTTTATTTATCCGCATGTAACGGGATTTTCGGGTGTCCACAGCAAGGATTTTACTATAAGCTCATCTATAAATTTATTGCTTTCTTCTGTGCCTATATAAAATCTGCTTGTTGTTCCTTGGTAAGAAATATAAATATATCCGTCAGAAGAAATACAGTTTTGTGTTTCTTCTGTTTTATCGCAAAAAGAGCTTTCAAAATAAAGCGCTGTTTCAGGAAATGTTTCGCATACTTCTCCGACCGCAGACTTATTGTTTTCTAAAAGCTTGTTTATATATTCGCTTGAGCCGTTATCTCCGCAGGTCAAAGAATATATAACATCTTCTTTGCCTTGTTCTTTATATATCACAAACCAAGTGCTTTGAAAAACAAAATATTCATCTGCATATGTTAAAAATTCGCCAAGTGTCCCGTTGTTTTCGATTATGATTTTTTCCAAAGAATATCCGGGAGGAAGAATAATTGGTTGAGTAGTTGTGATAATCGGCTCAGACTCAATCTGATTTGTATCTGCATCATCTTTGCTTAACATCATAATGGTCAGAACAGAAATAACAGCAAGTAAAATTACAATAATTTTTTTCATTTTTATCACTTTCTCAGTTGCTCTGTAATATGCGTAAAATCCTTTCATAAGTCCGTCTTTTCTGCCTACTGACTACTACGCAAAGTCGCATAACTCCTCTTCCATTCCCTCAAAGAAGCTCTCAACCATCGCCTTGTCCTCATCTGTGCCCTGAATGGTCATTGAGAGGGTCAGACTTCCGTCAAGGGTCAGTGCATTGACTGCCGCACAGGGCTTGACCTTTGCACCGCCTGCAACAAAGGCGTCTGTCGGCTCGTTGCCATCAAGGGAGAAAAGCCTTTTGTCAACCTTGCCTACATTGCTTAAAGCAAGGTTTGCATTTGCGTAAAAGATAGCTACCGTAGGCTCTGCCTGAGCGTAAATCATTGCCTTGTAAGCAAAATTCAGAAGAGGCAGACCGTGAAGGCCAAGGAAGGGATCCTCTTTATTTTTCTTGTTGCATTCGGCAACTTTTTTTACTGTGTCAGCCATTGTTTCACCGATGCCTTCAATTGTGCAGGGCATAAAGGTGGTGTGGTTGGTGTAGCCGATTCTGTCGGGATTTTTCATATATCTGCGAAGGTCAACGGCACAGGAAACGCTGATTTTTTCCTTTTTGTCACAGCCGATAAGTCTGTACGCACTTCTTATGTAGGCGGCAACGAGAACATCGTTTGCCGTTGCACCGAGAGCCTTTCCTTTTGCGGCGGCAGAATTGAAAATTTCCGCATCAATCTTTTTAAATATAAGTATGTTTCTCTCCTTACCGCATTTTTTGGTGAAGGGGAGAGTCTTTTTTTCGTGGGCAGAGTTGCCGAGAATCTGCGATTTTGCCTTTTTCTTTGTGGCTTTATCCATATCAGCGTAAACCTCGGTGTAGGCTCTTGAGCCTGTAAGGAAGCTTACGTTGCAGTTGCCCTTTTCCCTGAAGCTGTCATAGGCTCTGAAAAGGTCGCGGGTAAACTGCTTGAAGCCGCCTCCGTCCATAAGCATATGATTCCAGCGAAAGCAGACAGCACATCTGCCGTTCTTATGGAAAACAGCAATTTTCATCTGAGTGTTATCCTTTATATCCACACTCTGAACGAGAAAATCATAGCTTGACTTGTCAATGTCCTCAACCTCACTGAAGGTAAGAGAATCTTCAATTTTGTAATCGCTTACAAGCCAGTATGGAGCGATGAGATTGTTGACAAAGCGTGAGTGAAAAACAGGTGAAGCCTCGTAAAGAGCAGTAAGAGCCTTGGAAAAAGCTTCTTCGTCGGGGACAAAACCGTAATCAAGACGGAAGCGTGCAATTCTGTCCATATATCTGCGACACATAAAATTCACCTTGTCGTACATTTCGGCTTTGAGTTTTTGAGCCATAAAAAGCACCTCAGTTCTGAGAAAAGCACAGAGAAACCCCTGTGCCTTCTTTTTAATAAATTGTGTGATTGAAGAAGAACTCTTTTCTCTCTTCGGAGTTGATAACCTTGATGGGCTTTATCTGATTGAGGTTTGCACCATTACGGCGGAGCATTTCACGGTAATCATCATAGGTTCCGTGCTTGAGGAACTTAACCTCACAATGTCCGAGAGCACCGCTTTTGATAAGTGGACCTACAGAAACATTGCCTGCGCAAAGGCACCTTTCAAATTCCTCACCGTAAAGCCTTTCATCCTCTTTTGTGTGCTCCTTTGTGCCTTCAACAAGAAGCACATAATGTCCGGGAGAGGTTGTTCTGTCGGGATAAATGCTGTAGCCGACAAACAGCTCGTCCATTTTTTCTGAGAAGTTGCCCACGATTTCGTCAAAGGCGAGCTGATTGATTTTTTCACCGCTGATGTTTGCTATCTGGTTAAGTCTGTAACAAAATGTAACCTTTGGCATTTCGTGGTAGTAGCCCGTAACCTTTACAACGTCCTCGATTCTGTAGCGGTAGAATCCGCTCATATTGGTAAGGATAAGCTCGTATTCCTTGCCGACCTCAAGCTCGCTGATTGTAAGAGGTCTTGTGCCCTCGGGAGCATCAAGAGGAAGAAATTCGTAAAAGCCGTTCTGAGGAAGCATTACATATTCGTAGGAATTAACCTCAATGGGAACTGCCATAAGTGCTTCTGTTGCTGCGTAACCGCAGTAATGAACAGGCATATCCTCACCGATGTAACGGCGAAGTCTCTGCTGATAATGGGAAAGTGCACCTGTTCCCATGCCGTACATCCAACCGCACTTAGGCCAGATTCTCGGCACAATGGGAGATTCATCAAAGCCCTTTTCAAATTCTGCACGAAGCTTTGCAGCTCTCTTTGCTTTTGGCTTGAGCCTTTTTTCAAGCTTTGCACGGATATCTGCAGGGATTCTTACATTTTCGTTGATTGTACCTTTTTCAATGTCATCACAAAGCATCTGCCAGTTTTCTTCAAGATAAAAGAGCATTGACTCAAGGGTTGTGATGAAAATTGTTCCGAGATAGCTGATGTCAGCGTCCTGCAAAGCAAAGCGAAGCTTCACATAATGCATATCCATGTCAACATCCGGATCGGGGAACATAACCTCCTTGGGCGAAGAGGTGTAAAACCTTACAATAGGCTTCATGTTAAGAAAGGGTATAGAGGAAAGACAGCTTACTGTTTTTCCTCCGGGAAGTCTTCTGTAATTAACTTCTGCGGTGAGAAGTCCTCTTTGAGGAGGAAGAGGTCTGTGCTTTTCCTTAAAGAAATATTTTACCGCACAGCCGATGGGCGCAGAAAATGAGAAGCACATAATTGTCCATTCGGAAAAGCCCGAAAGAGGAACCAGCTTGCTTCTTCCCGTACTGCCCGAGGATTCGGTGAAACGGCGGATGACTCGGTTTGTGATAAGACCCTTTTCGCCGTCAGCCATTCGCATTATGTAGTCCTCGTAATCGAGATAGCCTGAAAGAGGTACAATGTCCTGGTAATCCTTTACGGATCTTACCTTGTCAAAGTTGTTTTTCTTGCCGTAAACGGTGGTTTTGTTGTCCTTCATAAGGCTCATAAGAACCTTTTCCTGCTTTTTTACACCGTGAGTAGCATATATGTAAAGCTTGATATGCTCGCAGATACCCACAATTCCACCATAAAAGCTGAAAACAGGACGCAACATTTTACTGATCATTTTTCATTTCTCCAATACTGTATAGTGTAATTCAAACACAAAAAAATAATACTCTTTTTTGTTGCAAATTGCAATAAATTCCGTAAAAAAATATTGACGGCATATTTCCTTTGGAAGCTGAATATATTTCTACAAAGCCAAAGCATAAAAGGAGATGTCAACAATGAGCCTTGAAGAAAAAAACAAAAGCATAAAAACAGGCGCTAAGCTTTACGAAATTTCCGACACCCGCAGAATTGAAACGGAAATAATTCTGCCTGATTACTGCAGGGAGATAAAGAAGCTTTTAAAATGCACCTTTACACCGGGAATTCACACCGTAAGCCTTTCGGGAGAAAAGGCGACTGCAAAGGGAACGGGCGTTATAAGAGTGGTTTACCTGGGTGAGGGGGAGCAGCTTGATGCTTTTGAAAAAAGCTGCGATCTTTCTTCTTCGGTGCAGATGAAGGATGTGCCTGTCGGGAGTGCGGTTACGGCAAAACAGAAGGTTGATTTTCTTAATTGCCGTGTAACAGGACAGAGAAAGCTGTCAGTAAGCTTTGCCGTGAGTACGGCTTTCAGCTGTTTTACCACCAAGGAAGAGAGCTTTGTCAGTTCCTTCGATGAAGACTGTATCTGTACGAAAAAAGAAAAGCTAACAACAACGCAGGTTGAGGGCTATTGCGAGAAAACCTTTGATATGAGTGAGACGGTTGTTCTCGGAGACGAGCATCCCGCTGTTGAAAAAATTGTCAGCTGTGACAGCTTATGTACCCTTGAAAGCAAGAAGTATTCTTCAGGCAAGCTTCTTTTAAAGGGTGAGGTAAGGGTTGATATTTGCTGTCTTCCCGAAAAAGACGCAAACAAGCTTCATCATATAACTCACACAATGCCCGTAAGTCAGATTATTGATGTCGGCGAATGTAAGGAGGATACGTCCGTTGATGTTGAGCTTGAAACAAAACAGCTTCTGTGTAACCTTAAGTCGGATTCCTCGGGAAGCAACCGCCTTGTTGAGCTTTCGCTCAGAGTAAGTGCATTTGTCACAGCAACAAGCAAAAAGGAAGCCGAGGTAATAACCGACTGCTACTGCACCGAATGTGAAATTGAAACAGTTTTTGAGTTGCCTGAATTTGACTGCACCTTAAGAGAGGTAAACGAGGCTCTTGAGCATAAGGGAGAGGTTGAATTTTCTTCCGCTGTAAAGGAAATACTTGCTACAAGATGCCTTGATTTAACTAAAAGCATAAGCTGCAACGAGGAAAAGGCAACGGTGTCCTGCAGTGCGCTTCTGGGGATTATTTATCTTGATGAAAACTCACTTCCCTGTTACTGTGAAAAAAATCTTGATTTCGATTTTTCTTATGCCATTGTCAAAAAAAGCAATTCACCCTTGTGTGATTTTCAGGTTGATGTTCTTTCGCTTGATTCCTCACTTTCGGGAAGTGACAAGGCGGAGTTTGTGCTTGACTATAACGTGAAGGGTAAAATCTATTGCCGACACGAAAATAAAATTTTAAGGGAGCTTACAATGCTCAGAGATAAGCCGAAGAAGGATAAGGGAGTTGCCCTTACGCTTTACTTTCCTGAAAAGGGTGAAAAGCTCTGGGATATTGCAAGACTTCATAACACTACAACGGAGCTTATTATGAGGGAAAACGGCATGAAAAACGAAAATGACATCAAGGAAGGAATGCTGCTTATTCCCTGTGTATAAATTTATAAATTTTTCAATAAAAAAATTATCAGCCATCTTGTCAGGTGGCTGATTTTAATGTAAAATATATTCTGAATGAAAAAGTATAATTATGACGGCGATGATAAGCTGAAAAATCATAATAAGCGGAAGTCCGAGCATAAATCTTTTGTGAAGGGTTTTATGGCGGATTGATTTCATTGTCAGATATTCCGCAAGGCTTCCGCCCATAAGAGCGAGAATGAAAAGTGTTTTTTCAGGCACACGGAAAGCACCTTTTCCTGCCTTGACCTTATCTGCAAAGGTAACAATTGCCGTCACAAGTGAAATCAGGATAAAATAAGCTGAAATTATAACAAGAAGCTCTTTGCTCATTTTACTTTTGTGATGATTTTCAGATCTTCCTTTGTGATAGTGACAAAGGTGCCTGAATTTTTTTCGTTGATGTAATTTTTATTCACCGAGTAAACGGTGCTGCAGTTGGGGCAGACGGCGATGTTGAGGTCCTTGTCATCTCTTGCGATTTTTGCAAAGACAGTGGGATCGAGGGTTGCAAAAAGTCTCAGTGAAACATTCTTTTCACATACGGGACAGATAATGTTTTCGCTGAAGCCGTCGTCACGGGTGTTTAACTTGTTGATTGTTTTGATTGCCATAGTTTTTACCTCCGTCATATTCTTTTATTATTGTAAGAAATTTTTTCACTGTTGTCAAGAGAAGTGCTGCATTTCACCTTCAGCTTTCCGTTAACGGTGAAAAGTATCTGTGGTGCAATAAGATAAGGCACAAGGTACGGGGTGTTCCAATGTTCCAATTGTGCCAATTTTTTCTATATATTTTTTTATTTATTATATTATTTTTATTTTTTTATATAAAAATATTGGTACAATAGGTACAGATAGCTTAAAACCCTTATAAACACTGGGCTCAGAGGGTGTTCCAATTGTGTTCCAATTGTGTTCCGATTTAGATATTGGCACACCTTTTCGGATTTTTCGGAGGTTTATTTATGAAAAAATACTTAACCTGCATTATTCTTATACTGTTTCTTTTCACTGCCTGCGGTGAAACAAATCAGCCCTTCGGTGACAGTACCGAGGTTGTAACGGTTACCAACAGCTTCATTTTTGATGAAACAACCACTCAGCCTTACGGGCTTCTTTCCTGTGACAACAATGCTGTTACCCAAAGCACACAACCGACATCCGATGTCTCCTTCGGCACAACGGCCCATAACACCGACACCGATTTTCAGCAGGCTGTTTCTCCTTTGCAGAAGGAAATCAGAGGTGTGTGGCTCAGCTACTACGAAATTGATGTCACCTACGAAACCGGAACTGCCGAAAAGTACAGAGCCTATCTTGAAAAGCTGTGTGCGGATTTTGCCCGATACGGTATAACAGATGTTTTTGCCCATGTAAGAGCTTATGCCGATGCTATTTATAAAAGCAGTGTTTACCCTGTTTCGGAGTATGCCGCAGGAGTTCAGGGCGGAGAGCTTCCCTTTGATTGCCTTGAAATCATCTGTCAGGTAATGGCAAAGCATAACATCAGAGTTCACGCCTGGGTCAACCCTTACCGTGTATATAACGGCACGGATGTAAATGAGTTGAGTTCAGACAACAAGGCGAGACAATGGTACAACCCTTCATCAAACGAGGATGTTGCCATTGTGGGAGAAAAGATTTATTTTAATCCCTGCTCAGAAAAGGCTCAGCAGCTTGTGCTTCAGGGTGCGGCAGAGATTTTACAGAATTATCCCGTTTCCGGAATACATATTGATGACTACTTCTATCCTCCTGATTGCGGAGATTTTGATGCGGTGCAATATAATGCTTACCTTTCATCAGGCGGTACAATGAGCCGTGATGACTGGAGAAGAGCCAATGTCAACAAGCTTGTTTCTGCTCTTTACAGAACCGTCAAGAGCTACGGCAGTGACAAGATTTTTTCAATAAGTCCTGCCGGTAATATCGACAACAATTATCAGAGCCTTTATGCCGATGTTGAGCTGTGGTGTAAGGGCGGATACGCTGATATGATAATTCCGCAGATTTATTTCGGCTTTGAGCATTCATCAAGAAGCTTTGACAAATGCACCGATGACTGGCTTTCCTTAAAAGGTCAGGGTGTCTCAATGCCTGTCGGCCTTGCTCTTTATAAGGCAGGTACAGAGGATTCCTATGCGGGTGACGGTGTGAATGAATGGACGGAAAACGCCAACATAATTGCCCGTCAGGTGCAGTATTTAAGAAGCAGGAATTGTGATGGCTTTGTAATTTTCTCTGTGGAATATTTTGACGATGAGGGTAATTACCCTGCAACAGAGCTGAGCAACCTCAGACAGATACTTTAAACCGATTTTTTATAAAACAAGAAGGTAAAAACTGATGAACAGAACAAGAAATGTATATTTGGCTGTGGGTGTGACCGTTGTTGTCGCAATAGCCATGATAGGCTTATTCTTTCTGAGCTCTTCAAGGGATACGGCAGACACTTCGGATGCGGTTAATCTGAGTCAGGAGGAATATCTGCTTGTCAACAGCCTTGAAAAAGCTGCCGAGGCGGAAAATCTGATTTTTCTTCAGGAGGAAAAGGATTGCAGCTTCGTTTACGGCAATGTGGGCCTGAAAAAAGCCGCAACGGAAATAAAGGAAAGCTTTTTTGATTCGGTCGTTGTGAAAAGTGAAGCTCTCAGCCTTAAAAGCACAAAACAACTGAGTGAAGCAGAAAAGGAAAAGCTGAAGCGTATATGTGATTATTTTACATCCGAAAAGAAAAAGGCTTATGTTTATTGCACAGCCTATCTTCCGGCAGAGGATATAGCTTCCTTAAGAAGCTTTGCTCACGGAGTGGTGATAGATCTTCTCACTCTCGGCACGGACAAGGTCGATAATATCAATTCTCTTTTGAAAAAGGTCAGAATTCAGCTTGGAAACAGGGAGATAATCATTCTCTGTGAAAACAAGGAGCTTCTTTTAATGCTTGATAAGGAAAGCTTTGACAGCGCTTTGGTAAAGCTTTCAAGCGAAGCTGATGCGCAAAGCCTTAAGCAGCTGCAGCTTGATCTTTCCTCAAGCAGCATCGGTCTTTGCACACTTACGGATTTTTCTGTTTACCCCGAAAGTCTGCCTGCTGTCGAGGCTCTTAAGGCTCATTATGCTCTTAAGGACTGCCCGGGAATTTCAAAAAGAGCTTTTTATTCTTACTCGGATATAAAAGAGAACAAGGATAACTGCTTCGGTGCGGTAAGAACCTATATTGAAAAGGGTATTGCTCCCATTCTTGCTTTCAGAACTCTGAGTGTTATCGATTATGACAGTGAAGAAAAGCTTAAGGTAACTGAGCCTTCACATAAGGCGGGCATTTCCGCTTCCTATCTTTATCCTGTTTATGTCAACGGAAAAAGCGTCGGCAGACTTTCCAAGGGCAGAGGAGAAATAAATCTTGATCTTGAGATAGGATTGAACAGCTTCAGCTTTTCGCAAAACGGCAATGAGAGAATGTATGAGGTTGAGTATGCTTTTGACGGTGAGATAATCAAAAGTGTTGCGCCTTCGGATAAAATAAAGGTCTCTCCCGGTGAGGAGATAGTTGTTCTTGTTGTTGCTTATAATGAGGCAGAGGTTTTTGTTAAAATCGGGGCAAATAAATATCCTGCAAAAAAGCAGGATGGAGCAACGGGATATACGGCTTTTTATGCTAAAGTCAAAATGCCTTCCGATGAGTCGGAGCTTTCTTCTCTGGGAAGAATAAGTGCCGTTGCGACGCTGGGTCAGGAAGCCCAGCAGCTTGACGGTGCAGAAATAAGCCCCGTAAAGCTTGAATTTACTCCGACGGCTTCAAGCACTCAACTTCAGAACTCGTCAGGCTATACCGTACAGAACTACAACCCGACTTATATTGATGTTGAACAGCATGTCAAGCCTTCAATCAATGCTGCAGTCAGCAAGGCAACCTCGGCTTACAGTGCCACCTACACGGGAAATCAGACTGCGGTAATTTCTGCAGAGCAAACCGATGCTCTTCCGACAGGGGATTCACTTAATTTTATTCCCTATTATCCGACCCTTGCAAAGGGTACAAAGGACTTTGTAATCGGTGAAACACAGTTTTACGATGATGAGCAGCAGGAGTGGTACTATTATTATGACCTTGCCTGCGGACTTAAGGTAAGCCGTGACAGCGTTACTCTTGAGCCTTCAACCGATATGCCCGAAAACAGTCTTACGGTAAAATCGGTTTACGGCAGTGACGGAGAGCTTGTTATAAGGCTTGAAAGCACATGGAAGGTGCCTTACACTGCAGAAATAGCCGAGCAGAGCTATTATTCCAACAATTCCTTCTCTTATTATGTTTCAGGCTTCAATGCTTCCGCAATTGCACTTACCTTCCATTATACAACCTCTGCAAATGGAGAAATCGACTGCTCGTCAAGTGATATTGTTTCTGCGGCAAGCTGGTCTGTTTCACCGGAAAAGAAAACGGCAACCTTGTACCTTCCCCTGCGTGAAAGAGGAGTGTATAACGGTATGAGTGTTGTTTATGAGGGCGATGAAACTGTTATTACAATAAGAAACAGACATAAGGGCCTTACGGGAAGCGTGGTTGTGCTTGACCCGGGTCACGGTGCTGATGATCCCGGTGCAACGGGACTTTCAGGCTCGGTAAAGGAAAGCGACATAAACATACTTGTTGCTTATCAGGTAAAAAACTTCCTTGAGCAGCAGGGTGTAACGGTTTATATGACCCGTTACGCTGACGATGACATCAATCTTGAGGGAAGAAAAATCTTTGCCCGTTCCGTAAAGGCAGATCTTTATGTAAGCATCCATTCCGATGCTTCTTCAAATACTCAGGCTATTGGTTCGTCAGCATTTTACTATAAGCCCTTCTCCTTCAGTCTTGCCACTAACATTCACAATGAGATTATCAACGCTTACAGGAATTACTTCTATGCAGGCCGTCAGGATCTTTACGATGATATTGACAGGGGAGTGAAGTATTATCCCTTCTCGGTTACAAGACTCGACGAATGCCCGAGTGTGCTTATTGAGCTTGGCTTTATGACTAACGATGCAGAATGTTATATGCTCACCGTAGATCAGAATCAGCAGATTCTCGGTCAGGCTATCGCAAAGGGCATCTGTGACACACTTATAAGTTGATAGCGGTAAGCAGTAAAGCAATCACTCCGGGGATGCCTGATAAGGCACTTACAACTGCGGTGAAGGTGTTTACGGGTAAGGTCAGGGATGTGAAATCCGAAATCAAGGACAAAGCAAAGAGACATCCCGTACCCGAAAAAGCGGTAAGAAAAACGGATTTGAAAAAATGCTTGCTTTTAAGTGAAACTGTGAGTATTATAATAAGAGACAAACACAAAGCACCAATAAAAATATAATTCAATGAAAACCCACCTTTAAATATACTGTTACTTAAAGTATAATTTCAAAGGTGACGGATTATGAATAAGGGAGACTCAAATATGAAAATTTTAAAGCTTACACCTCCTACAAAGGATTACATCTGGGGCGGTACACGCCTTTCAAAAGAATACGGCATACTTTCCTTTGACGACAGACAGGCAGAGGCTTGGATGCTTTCCTGCCACGAAGCAGGTCAGTGTGTGATTGAAAACGGCGACTTTAAGGAAAGAACACTTTCCGATGTGCTCGCAAATGAGGGTAAGAATTATCTCGGCACAAACTGTGAGAGATTTTCCTCCTTCCCCATTCTTATCAAGCTCATCGATGCTCTTGACAACCTTTCCGTTCAGGTTCATCCCGATGATGAATATGCTATGAGGGTTGAGGGTGAATTCGGCAAAACAGAAGCATGGTACATTGTTGACTGTGACGATGATGCCGAAATCATTTACGGCTTCAAAAAGGACATTGATAAGGAAACCTTCCGCAAAAGCATTGAAGAAAACACCCTTCTTGACTATGTAAACAGAGTCAAGGTCAAAAAGGGAGACATCTTCTTTATTGAGGCGGGTACTCTTCATGCAATCTGCAAGGGAATTTTGCTTGCAGAGGTTCAGCAGAACTCAAACACAACCTACCGTGTTTATGACTACGGCAGACTCCAGAACGGCAAGCCCAGAGAGCTTCACGTTGAAAAGGCTCTTGATGTTACAAGCACAAAGGCAATCGATGCAAGCGGTAAGCCTCAGGGCGAAAAGGAGAAGAAGGACGGTTATTATGAAACCCTCCTTACAAGCTGTGAGCTTTTCACCGTGAAGAGACTTGACATTGAGGAAAAAGCAAAGCTTTGTGCAGGTAAGGAATCCTTTGTTTCCCTTGTTGCTCTTGAAGGTAACGGCGTTGTTATGCACGATGACACCTGTGTAACTCTTTACAAGGGTGACAGCCTCTTTATTCCTGCAGGCTTTGGTGAATTCGAGATTCTCGGTGAAGTTACCGTGCTTGAAACAAGAGTGTGATTTAAGTAGTAAGTAGCAAGTAGTAAGTAGTAAGTAGTAAGTAGTAAGGGGACGCCATTCGGCGTCCTTTTTCAGTAGTAGCAAGTGAACTGTAAGAAATGGCACTTGCCTCTCCCGGTGGCGGAGAGGGCATAAAACAGCCGGTATTTTGTAAAAGCTTACAAAATACTTTGTGTATTATTCCGTTGACATAAAGAAGGGATAATGCTATTATATTAAAAGAATAATCTTCAGGGCGAGGTGAAATTCCTCACCGGCGGTAATGGGCGGAGGCCTTAGCCCGCGAGCGTATGCAGATTCGGTGTGATTCCGAAGCCGACGGTAAAGTCCGGACGAAAGAAGAAATACAAGCTAGTATTTTTGCCTTGGTGTATTTATTTGCGCCAAGGCTTTTTTCTTGGGGTTATTCAAAAAATGTTTTACTCAACAAAAGAAAGAAGGAGCCCTTTTATGAAACAGAAAAACAAAAACAGTCTTGTGATCCTTGCAGTGTGTGCAATGCTTTCGGCAATGAGCTTTGTGCTTATGCTTCTTGAATTTCCCGTAACTCCTCCTGCAATGGGACACCTTAAGATGGATTTCAGCGATATTCCCGCACTTTTTGCAGGTGTACTGTTCGGGCCGGCTTGCTCGGTTATTGTTGAGCTTGTGAAAAACCTTCTTGAGCTTATGGTCAAGGGCGTTGGTACACAGATGGGCTTCGGAAATCTTATGAATTTCATTGTAGGCTGTGCTTATGTTGTGCCCTTTACGGTTATTATCCGCAGAAAAAAGGACAAAATGAAGCAGACGAAGACTCTTCTTGTTGCTTCTTCGGTCGGTGTTGTCAGTATCGTTCTTATCGGTGTGTGTGCGAACTACTTTGTTGCTCCCTTGTTCTTCAAGTACTTCCTCGGAATCGAAATTGACGGTGCAACTCTCTGGTCGGCAGTAGCTTCTGCAACGGCTCTTAATGCAATCAAGGGTGTAATGCTTTCAGTTATCTCTTTCCCTCTTGTCAAGGGTATGGTGGACAGAGTAAAGAAGCTCGCATCAGGTCTTATATAAAAAATCGGCGGTGCAGTTATGCATCGCCGAAGTTTTTTTATTTGCAGTAAAGCTTTATTGCCGATCTTATAAATTCAGCTGTGCCTTCACCGTTTTTGTCAATATTTTCTTTAAAGCGCTCATCAAGGACGTACATTTCACCCAGACCCATCAGAATCTCTTTTGTGCAGGTGTAAAAGTTATTTGTGATGTGGATCTGAAGCTTTTTACAAAGAGCTTGTGTCTCATCACTTGCGGGAGAAAAGCCATTTTTCATAACTGCGGAAAATTCAGCCATAATGCTTTCTAGTCCGTCGGTTGCCTTCTTCTTTTCATCGGCTGACATAGAAGAGGCTTTCTTCTGACTTTCCTTGTAAGCGTCGGTGTTGCCCCATTTTTGCTTTACTTCGTCAGCATATTGATTTTTTGTCTTCTCAAATTTGTTGTTGAGTTTATCCATTGTAAGTTCACCTTTCTCGGCTTTCTCAAGAGCAAAAATAAGTGACTCCAGCCGTTCTTTTTTCAGAACGAGAAGCTCCTTTTGCTTTTTGAAAGCTTCTTTTTTGTTGTAAGAGGGTGATAAAATGATTTCGGAAATATCCTTGAGAGAAAAGTCCAGCTCCTTGAGAAAAAGAACTTCAAGCATTTTTTCATAGGATTTTTCCGTGTAGAATCTGTAGCCGTTATCGCTGTTTACAATATCCGGCTTAAGAAGACCAATCTCATCGTAATAATGAAGAGTGCGCGCGCTTACACCCGTCAGTGAAGAGAATTCTTTTATTGACATTTTCATTTATCTCACCTCGGTTGAAGTATACACTATTACGCAACGTGAGAGTCAATAGATTTTTTAAAAATTATTTTATTTCAGCCTCGTAAATGCCGATGCTTTCTCTGCCTCGGAGGTTATCGGCAACATTTCGTGCATTGAAGTAAAGACGGAGCTTGCCCTCGTAATATGTAAGGCAGCAGGCGTAAACATACTGAGCCATCCAGTTATTGTTTTCGCGCTTTTGCGGAACAAGGAAGGGCTTTACAAGCTCAAAGCTTTCACCGTCGTCTGACTTGAGAAGCATTATTGCCGAGTGGCTCTTGCCGTCTTTTTCGTAAATGCCGTTCTGTAAGCCGATGTAGCAGTCCTTGAGCTTATATACCTTAAGGCAGCCTGAGCAAAGGTTTAGCCAGTCAATACTTTTGTCGGGGCTGATGATGGGAGAGTTTCTTGCAACATAGCCGTCACGGATTCTTCTGCTTTCGGCAAAGCTGATGTGTCTCGGCTCACAGAAGCCGCAGTCCTTGATAAAGGTCTGACCGCAGGAGTAGTAAAGACGCCACTTGTCGCCGTTTCTCATAAGGAAGGGGTTTGAAAGAGCCTGACCGTGCTCGTCCTGCTCGTATTCACGGGTTTTGCCAAGGGCAAGACGGGGAGTTGTCCAGCTTTTAAGGTCGTCGGATTCGGTGAGGTAAATTTCGCTTTTCCATTTGACACCGAGAAGTGACATAGCGTTGAGAATAACGGGCTTGGTTCTTTCGTAGAAAAGATAATATCTGCCGTCTATATGATTGATGTTAGGGCGCATTGCTCTGTTTGCGATTTTCTGCACCTTTTCAAAGCTGATACCGTCATCGCTTTTGTAGTGGTGCACACCGAAAAAGGTGTGGCAGAAAAGATGCCACTTTCCGTCGTGGCTTTCGTCGGGAGTGAGCACACTCGGGTCAGCAATAACAAAGCTTGAGGGTGGATTTTTGATAATAGGATTGTTTTGGTAAAGTCTGAAATCAGCCTCTGCAAATTCCTTGAAGGTAAGGTTTATCATTTTTACTTTTCCTCCGTGTTGATTTTTTTCAGATTGATTTTATCACGGTAAGGAAATTTTTACAATAACAAAGACAGAATATTTTATCTGCCTATTTATTTTTTTGTTGTTTTGTGATAAAATCAAAAAGAAAGGCAGAGGAGGTGACCGAAATAAAAGCAAGATCAGAAAAAAATGTTTTTACCGTTGTTCTTATAGTGAACATTGTTCTTTTTGCCGTTAAGCTTTATGTCGGTCTGTCCTCAAACAGTATCAGCATATATTCCGACGGAATAAACAATTTATTTGACAGCCTTTCCTCGGTTGCAAGTCTTGTCTTTTTATCTTTTGTGATGAAAAAAGACGGATTGATTTTCAAATCGGCAAGTGAAAAGGGTGAACAGCTTCTTGCCTTCGTTCTTTCGGCTATGCTTGTAGCTACGGGATTTATTTTTCTTTACAATTCTGCCGAAAGGCTTATGTATCCCACTCCCGTGTGGTTCAGTATGAAGTATTTTTATCTTCTTTCTGCCACTGCGGTAACGAAGCTTTTGCTGTTTTTCTTTCTCAGGAAGAAGGTGTCGGATACCTCTTTCGATATTATAAGAGTTATGTCCCTTGACAGTATGATGGACTTTTTTATCACCGCTGTTACTGTAGTTACTCTTTACGCCTCGCACAAGGGAAGCTTTTCCTTTGATGCCTGCGCCGGAATTGCTATAAGCGGAATGATTCTTGCTTCGGGAGTGAAAAATCTTAAGGGAAATATGCTTATGCTTCTGGATTATCCTGAAAAGAAGGACAGACTTAAGCTTGAAGAGCTTATAGAAGAATTCTCTCTTTCCGAGGGCACACAGATTAATTTTTCTGCAGGTAAGGATAAGAAGCTTTACCTTAAATCCGATGAAAATATCACAGATGAAAAGCTTGAGGCTTTAAAAGAAAGGGTTTTTAAAGAGACAGAGTACAAGCTGTATCTTTTGAAATAGGATGAAGAGTATTAAGGAGGAATAAAAATGAACACACAGACAGAAACAAAAGAAGTAAAGACCAAGAAAAAGGGAAATAAGGCCGTAAAGGTTATCGGTGTTATCCTTGCAGTTATTGTTGTAATCGTTGGTCTTGTGGCAGGTGCCAACTTCATCAGCACCAAGGCAAATATTGAAAAGGCACAGTCCTTTGAAAAGGTGGCTTATGAAAATCAGCTTGTTCCCGAAAAGGACGAAAACGGCTATCAGACCTTTGTGACAGACAATGAGCTTAAGGTAATGCAGCTTACTGACGTACATATCGGCGGCGGCTTCCTTTCCTCAAAGAAGGATTCTCTTGCAATGAATGCCGTTGCGGCAATGGTTACTGCTGAAAAGCCAGATCTTGTAATTGTTACAGGTGACGTATCTTATCCCGTTCCCTTCCAGGCAGGCACCTTCAATAACCTTTCCTCAGCAAGAATTTTTGCTGCGCTTATGGACAGCCTCGGTGTTTACTGGACTGTAGGCTACGGCAACCACGACACAGAGGCTTACAGTTATTACGGCAGAGAGGATCTTTCCGCACTTTACGGCAGTGATGATTATACTTACTGCATCTTTGAAAACGGTCCTGAGGATGTTGACGGTTACGGCAATCAGATTGTAAAGGTTGAAAACAGCGAAGGTATAACTACTCAGGCTCTTTACATTCTCGACAGCCATTCATATGTTGACGGTGACGTTCTCGGCATTATGTGGAAGTACGACAACATCCACGAAAATCAGGTTCAGTGGTACAAGGATACAATCAAGGCTCTCAACGATGAGAACAACGAAACTCTCAAAAAGCTCGGTAAGCAGGAAAGCTCTGATATCAAGTCAGCAGCGTTTTTCCACATTCCTCTCACAGAGCAGAAGGATGCATGGTACGAATATGTTGAACACGGCTTTGAAAATACTGATGATGTAAAGCTTGTTTACGGTACTGCAGGTGAAAGCGGTAAGGTCGTTTACAGCGGTATCGGTGAGGATGAAATGTTCGAGGCTATGCTTGAAACGGGCTCAACAAAGGCTGTTTTCTGCGGTCACGACCATTATAACAACTTCTCAATTGAATATAAGGGTATCAGACTTACCTACGGTATGAGTGTCGACTACCTTGCTTATCCCGGTATCTATAAGAAGGGCTCACAGAGAGGTTGCACAATGATTACCTTCAAGCCCGACGGCTCCTTTGACTGCACAGCTGAAAGCTACTACCAGAACAAATACACCGGTGTATATGAACAGGAAGAAGTAACTATGCAGGAAATCGTGGCAATTCCTTATGAACAGATCAAGACAGAATAAAGGTGGATAAAAAATGAAAAAAGGTAAAAAGCTTATCATTGCTCTTGCTGCTGTTGCAATTGCAGCAGGCGTCGGCTTCGGTATTTATTCAGCGGCAACAACCGTTAATTTCGGTGAAATCGTGATTGACGGCATTCCCGAAAAGTCACAAGAAGCAACACGTGTAATGTCCTTTAACGTAAGATGTGCAAGCGACCCTGAAGGAAGCATCAAGAACCGTTCAAAGATTGTAAACGCTATCATTGAACAGTATGCTCCGGATTCCTTGGGCGTTCAGGAGGCAAACTATTGGTGGCTTATCCGCCTTGACAGAGCCCTCGGTGATAAATATGCCAGAGTAGGCGAGCCGAGAGATAACTACGGTCCCTTCAGTGAGTACAGTGCGGTTTATTATCTCAAGGATAAGTTCAACCTCCTTGATGAGGGCACAATCTGGCTTTCTGAAACTCCCGAAGAAAAGTTCACAAAGAGCTTTGACAGTGCCTGCTACAGAATTGCAACCTGGGCAGTGCTTGAAAATAAGGAAACAGGCGAGAAGTATACCCACATCAACACTCATCTTGACCACGTACTTGAGGAAACAAGAGTCGGTCAGATTAAGGTGCTCATCGAAAAGCTCAGGGAGCTCGAGAAGGACGGCACGGTAATCTGTACAGGTGACTTCAATACCTATCAGGATGGCGGTGTTTTTGCCGAGATGAGCAAAATTGCCGATGATGTAAGATTTACCGCAACAAATGCTGATGACGGAATCACATTCCACAGCTACGGTAAAATCGAGGATGACGGCAGAGGTCCCATAGATTACATCTTTACCTCAAAGGGTGTAAAGGTCGATACCTACAAGATCATCAGAAATACTGCAAAGGATATGTATCCTTCAGATCACTATCCTATTGTTGCAGATGTAGTGCTTTAATTGAAAAATCTCCCTCTCGATGAGGGGGATTTTTTAGTAGTCAGTAGTCAGCGCGGATCAGGTCTGTGCTGATTTTTTTGTTCGTGCCGCTAAACAAAAAGATCACGGGAATTTTCCCGTGACCATAATTGCGAATTGTGCTTTGTGAATTGTGAATTCAATTAAAAGATACCCTGAGCCATCATTGCATCTGCAACCTTGATGAAGCCTGCGATGTTTGCACCTGCAACAAGATTGTAGCCAAGACCGTACTGTTCTGCAGCCTTTGCTGAGTTGTCGTGGATGTCCTTCATAATTCTCCTGAGCTTTTCGTCAACCTCTTCAGCTGTCCAGCTGTATCTCATTGAGTGCTGGCTCATTTCAAGAGCTGAAACTGCAACACCGCCTGCGTTAACTGCCTTTGAGGGAGCAACTGCCTTGCAGTTTTTCATGAGATATTCGAGAGCCTCATTTGTTGTGGGCATATTGGCAACCTCAACATAGTAGGGAACGCCGTTAGCAACGAGCTGTTCTGCTTCCTTCATGCCGATTTCATTCTGAGTTGCGCAGGGCATTGCGATGTCAACCTTAACGCCCCAGGGCTTTTCACCGGGGAAGAACTGTACGCCGAACTTGTCAGCATAGTCCTGAGCCTTGTCTCTGCCTGATGCACGCATCTCAAGAAGATAGTTGATCTTTTCTTCTGTTGTGATACCGTCGGGATCGTAAACATAGCCGTCGGGACCTGAAATTGTAACAACCTTACCGCCAAGCTCTGCAACCTTCTTTGCTGTACCCCATGCAACGTTACCAAAACCGGAAACAGCAACTGTTTTGCCCTTGATTTCCTCGCCGAAGTGCTTGAGAACCTCAACTGCATAGTATGTAGCACCGAAGCCTGTTGCTTCAGGACGGATGAGTGAGCCGCCGAAGGAAAGGCCCTTGCCTGTAAGCACGCCGTTTTCAAAGCAGCCCTTGATGCGTCTGTACTGACCGTAAAGGTAAGCAACCTCTCTTGCGCCAACACCGATGTCACCTGCGGGAACGTCAACGTCGGGGCCGATGTGTCTGTAAAGCTCAGTCATAAATGCCTGACAGAAACGAAGGATTTCTCCGTCACTCTTACCTCTGGGGTCGAAGTCGGAGCCACCCTTGCCGCCGCCGATGGGAAGACCTGTGAGGCTGGTTTTGAAGGTTTGCTCGAAGCCGAGGAACTTCATGATACCGATGTAAACTGAGGGATGAAAACGAAGTCCGCCCTTGTAGGGGCCGATTGCTCCGTTGAACTGAACTCTATAGCCTGTGTTAACATTTACTTTGCCGTTATCGTCAATCCATGTAACACGGAAGGTGATCTGTCTTTCAGGCTCTGCCATTCTTTCAAGAAGAGCAGCCTTTTCGTATTCGGGGTGCTGTTCGATAACAGGGATGAGGGAGTTGTAAACCTCGGTTACTGTCTGAACAAATTCAGGTTCAAGTGCGTGCTTCTTTGCAACGCTGTCAATTACTCTTTGTACGTAATTCATTGGGATCATTCCTTTTTAGTAGATTGCAAGCGTTTTCATTTCTATAAAATAAAAATAATACTTGTTATGGTGTAATATTTTATACCTGTGTGCCTAAAAAAGCAAGAAAAAAGTTGAAAGATTTCATATTTTGTTAATTTAGTTAAAAAGTTGCTCTTAAGTGAGGACTTATTCATAAATTTTGCATTAAAACACAGGAGAGGTAAAAGAACGCTTACTGTTAATTTTATGCACTTTTTTGGTAAAAATGACTAAAAAATAGGTGAGCTTTCGCTCACCGTAGTTGCTCTTTGGAAATGTTGCTGTAATTTGAGGCGGATATTAAAAACTGATATTTATGCAGAAAATATTATAAATATTCATGAAAAATGTATATTTTATAAAATGTTGAAAAAGACTTGATTTTCTTTATTATTTGTATTATAATATCCCGAGTTAGAGTAAGATACATTGTTTTGGTCATGCAGTGCGGGTCCTGTGCGACAGAACACTCCGAACCATGTCAGGCGGGAGACCGAGCAGCATTAAGGAGAATGTCTGTGCGACACAGCTACGCCTGCACTGTATGACCGAGAAAAGGTGTCTTACTCTTTTTGATTAATAATCAGATGATGTAAGACTGAGCAGTAAGGAGAGGAAAAGCATGTACCAGGTGTTATACAGAAAATACAGACCCCGTGTTTTTGACGATGTTGTGGGTCAGAATCATATTACCGCCACTCTTTCAAAAGAAATTGAGTCCGGTAAGGTTTCTCATGCTTATCTTTTTACCGGCTCAAGAGGTACGGGTAAAACAACCTGTGCAAAGATACTTTCAAAGGCTGTGAACTGTCTTAATCCCGTAAACGGCAATCCCTGCAACGAATGCGAAATCTGTAAGGGTATTGACGACGGCACAATCGTTGACGTTGCCGAAATTGACGCAGCGAGCAACAACGGTGTTGAAAACATCCGTGACATCCGTGACGAGATAAACTTCACTCCTGCTTCCTGTAAGTACCGTGTTTATATCATTGACGAGGTGCATATGCTTTCTATAGGCGCCTTCAATGCACTTCTTAAAACTCTTGAAGAGCCTCCTGCTCATGTTAAATTCATCCTTGCCACAACGGAAGTGCATAAGCTTCCCGTTACCATTGTTTCACGCTGTCAGCGCTTTGATTTCAGACGTGTTACTCCCGAGGCAATGATTTCACGAATGAAGCAGATTGCTTCTCTTGAAGGCTTTTCTGTTGAGGATGAAGCGCTCAGCCTTATTTCAAGAATTTCCGACGGTGGCATGAGAGATGCTCTTTCACTTCTCGACCAGTGCACAGGCCACGCTGAAAACATCACTGCAGAGGTTGTATGCGGTGTTGCAGGTATGGCGGGCAAGGATCATCTTTTCGCCCTTGCCGAGGCGGTAAGCAGAAGTGATTCTGCAGAAGCACTGAGAATAATAAGTGACCTTCATACCAATTCTGTTGATATGGAGCGACTTTGTACGGACATGATCAACCATTTCCGTAATCTTATGATTGTAAAAACTGTTTCAAAGCCCGAGGGTCTTATTGTCTGCACCGACAGTGAAATGGAGCAGTTCAGAGCTCAGAGTGGTAAATTCACTCTTGAAGGCATACTCAAAAGCATTTCTCTTCTTCAGGGCTGTCTTGCTGAAATGAAAAAGGGTGTAAACCGCCGCATTGAAATGGAAATGACCTTCATTCGTCTTGCTTCTCCCAAGCTTGATACAGATAATGAGGCTGTGCTTCGCAGAATTGCCGACCTTGAGTTCAGGCTCAAGAGCGGTGAAATTGCCGTTTCAGCCGCACCTGCAAGAGGTCAGAGTGACGATCGTCAGCTTATTTCCGACTATGTCAAGCCTGAAGTAAAGGCGGAAGCAAAGACGGGAGCTCCCGTTGCTGTGAAGCAGGAGCCTTCCGAAATGCCAAAGGAGGAAAAGGTAGCGGTATCAACGGTCTTTGACAGCTTCATAAATGCAAATGAACCTCTTCGTGAGGAAAAAACAGAAAATCCCTTCCTTTCCGAAGAGCCTTCAGCACCCACTCAGGCTAAGGAAAGCTACTACGATGAAACACCTTCAGCTCCCGTACAAAGCGGAGAGGGAGAATATCTTCCCTGGGCAGAGGTGCTTTCCGAGCTTTCAAAAATCAATATGCCCTTGTGGGGTGTGCTTCACGATTCGGAAGCATCAATCAGCGGAGACTTTGTTCTTATTAAGAGCAGTAATCCTACTCTTAATGCCTTCATAAGAACAGGTACAAATTCAAGGGATGTCAAGCAGGCAATTTTCCGTGTGACAGGAAAGAAATTCCGTCTCGGACTCAATGCTCCCAAGGAAGGAACAGCTCCCGGAGCGGCTCCTTCAAAGGCAAGAGATCCACTTGAGGACCTTATCAGTCAGGCAAAGAGAATGGATATAAATGTTGACATCAAGCCTTGAGGAAGGTATAATCTGATTAATAATAAATCCCTTTTTGAAGACTTTTCTCCCCTGAAAGGGGAGGGGGACCGCGGAAGCGGTGGAGGGGTAAACATAAATAATAAAAATCAAAGGAGACATAAACTATGAAAGCAAGAATTCCCGGTCAGGGCGCAGGTGGCGGCCAGATGGCTATGATGAAAAAAATCCAGGAAATGCAGGCACAGATGGAGCAGAAGCAGGCTGAAATCGAAGCAAGCGACTTTGTTGCATCAGCAGGCGGCGGAGCAGTTGAAGTAACTGTTTCAGGTGCTCATGAAGTAAAGGACATTAAGCTTCAGCCTGATGTTGTTGATCCCGAAGATATCGAAATGCTCACAGATCTTATCATCGCTGCAACAAACGAAGCAATGCGTAAGGCTGACGATGCTATGAACCAGGCTATGCAGGCAGCTCAGGGCGGTCTTGCAGGTCTTAACCTTCCCTTCTGATGGCAGGCTACGGAGTAAATTCACTTTCCCGACTTATCGAGCAGTTTGAGCGTATGCCGGGAATAGGGCATAAAAGTGCGCAAAGACTTGCATTTTATGTTCTCAATCTAAAAAAAGAGGAAGCCGAAGCCTTCGCAAAGGCGATAGTTGACTCTCATGAGAAAATCAAGAAGTGCACTTGCTGCTGTAATCTTTCCGAGGATGAGCTTTGCCACATCTGTAAGAGTCCTTCAAGGGATCAGAGCGTAATATGCGTTGTTGAAGATCCCCGTGACGTTATGGCTTTTGAGCGTACCCACGAATTTGACGGCACCTATCACGTGCTTCACGGTGTTATTTCACCTATGAACGGTGTAGGTCCCGAGGATATCTCCGTTAAGGAGCTTCTCGGAAGAATGGGTGACGGCACAGTCAAAGAGGTTATCATGGCAACAAATCCTACCGTTGAAGGTGAGGCTACTGCAATGTACATATCCCGACTTCTCAAGCCTATGGGCGTTGCGGTAAGCCGTCTTGCTTACGGCATTCCCGTAGGATCTGACCTTGAGTATGCCGACGAGGTAACTCTTACAAGAGCACTTGAAGGAAGAAGAAGCCTGTAATTTTAACAGAAAGGTGGTGCTTTGCTTGGCAGTAACAGCACAGGATGAAAAACAAGTCGTTGCGCAGAACAAAAAAGCAAGGCACGACTATTTTGTACTTGAAACCTATGAGGCAGGTATTGAGCTTTTCGGCACGGAGGTAAAATCCATCCGTAAGGGCAGACTTAACCTCAAGGATTCCTGGTGCAGTATCGATGACGGAGAAATCTTCGTCAAGGGTATGCACATCAGCCCTTATGAGCAGGGAAATATTTTTAACCGTGACCCGATGAGAGTCAGACGACTTCTTATGCATAAGCGTGAGATCAACCGACTTTTAGGTGTCACAAAGCAGCAGGGACTTACTCTTATACCTCTGTCCGTTTATTTCCTCAAGGGCAGAGCAAAGCTTGAGGTAGGTCTTTGCAAGGGTAAAAAGCTTTATGACAAGCGTGAGGTTGCCGCTGAAAAGTCAGCCAAGCGTGATATGGAGCGCAACTTCAAGGAGCGTTACTAAGCAGAATTTACCTGTTGAAATTTAAAGTAAATAAGCTATAATATAATTAGGTTTTAAAATCCGTCACGAAGTGACCCATAACATTTGCCGTAAGGCAAATATTTCACACCGACAAAGTCGGTATTTAATATTGCTGAAGCAATATTTCATCTGAACGAAGTTCAGATTTCATGCGATGCTTGGCATCGCCTATATGGGGATGAAAGGATTTCGACGGGGATTTTGAAGCATGATAAGCGGGTAGTGGAGTGGCACCACTTTAAAAGTCACAACTTTAAAATTAAACGACAATACTACAGTATTAAAGGCTGCTTAATGCGGCCCGTCTGAGTTAAGAGTACTGCGGCTTAACTTAAGGCGTCGACTCAGCAGTGAACGTGAACGGCAGAGCGCCTTGTATGCCGTCATGCATCAAAGGCTACCGAGCCCTTAAGCCTGTCAATCGGCGTGAGGGTGAGGGAATGCTAAAAGACTGACTGCACCCGGAGAAAGTTGTGTGAATGGATTTTCGGACGCGGTTTCGATTACCGCCATCTCCACCAAAAAAGAAGCAAGTCAACGACTTGCTTCTTTTTTATCCAAGCCGATAGGCTTGGTATATCATCAGTCCGTCAGGACTGTATATCATCGACACACTTTGTGTGTCGTATCTCATCACACCGAAGGTGTGCATTTTGTCGCCTTGATGATAAACAAACCTCCCTGTGACTTAATCACAAGGAGGCCATTTTTATTCGCCTACAGGCTTATTTGTCATTGTTGTGATAATAAGCTTTTTCATATTTACCTTTTTAGATATAGTGGGATTATCGCCAAAATGCATTACATCCTTACTGTTTTTGCATTTGCTCCAATAGGGGAGGTTGTTACCGTTGGGATCACCGCTTTTAACAAAGCTGCAAAGGTAGTCGGTCATTTCACCGCTGAGACTGTAGTCCTTTTCTTCCATCGGTCTCCAGCAGTTTTTCAGCGTGCCGAACCAGTACCACAGGTCACTGCTGTGCCATGCTCCCTTGTCATCACCGGGAAGCATTCTTTCAAAATGCCAGATGTAGGCATTGTTCTTTATGCCCCACTTTGTTGTCATAGGCTGAAGGAAGGCGGGAGCCATATCGTGACTTGTTGCACCTGCCATGTAGGGCATATCCTTGGCTTTTGAGCCTTTTATAATGAGATTGCCGTCTGCGACGGGGAAGGTAGCCATAGCGCCTTTTTTAACGGTTTTCTGTGCTTCTTTCCACTTTTGGAAAAGCATCTGGGGGGATACCTTACGGAACTGTTCAAGATTGTCAGCGCCGCAGAGCTTCATAACCTCTTTCCAGAAATCATAGGTCTTTTCGGGAGTGCTCATAAGCATCGAGCCCATTCCCACACCGCTTGACATAACCGCCTTTGAAAAAAGTCCGTCGGTAAGCTTGCTCTGACAAAGGTGCTGAACACTCATTGCTCCTGCGCTTTGTCCCATGATCGTGACTTTATCCTTGTCACCGCCGAAGGCTTCAATATTGCTTCTGACCCATTTGAGTGCAGTAACCTGGTCGTAAAGCCCGTAGTTGCCCGTGTGACCTGCTTCTTCTTTGAGGGCAGGTAGGCAGAGAAAGCCCATAGGTCCGAGTCGGTAGTTTATTGTTACAGCGATTACACCCTTCTGTGCCCAGACGGGTCCGTCAAAATGCTTTTCGTGACCGCAACCGCCGGTGAAGCCACCTCCGTGAATGTAAACGAGAACGGGTAATCTGCTTTCGACTGTCGCATTTTCGGGTGCCCATATGTTAAGGTAAAGGCAGTCCTCGTCATAGGTGTAGGTTTCGCCCTTGCGGAATTCATTGTAGTAGAAAATCTTGCCCGGGTTTTCCTCTTCGTTGTAAAATGAACGGGGCTGATAGGAGCAGTTACCGTAGCTTTTGGCATCGTAGATACCATCCCATTTGGTAACCTCCTTGGGATAAGCCCATCTTTCAGCTGTGGCATAACGGATTCCTTTGAAGGCAATCACATTTTCAAGGTTACAGCCATAGCCTTTTATCTCACCGCAGGGAGTTGAAATTATTTTTTCCATAAATTACTGCTCCCTTTGTGCCTTCTTGAATGAATCAATCTTTTCTCTTGTATCCTTGTCCATATTCCAAAGGAACTTAAAGGCTGCCCATGAGCCGAGAACAAATATGCCGGGAAGAAGGACGCAAAGAACCTTGATGCCTGTGATTGTGCCTGCGGACTGTGTAGCAAGGTCGGCATTGTAACCGATCCAGCCGAGCATAAGAACGGCTGCGGAGTTACCGATTGTCTGACCTACACGGCGTGAAAGGTTGAATGTGCCGTAGATTGAGCCTTCTGTTCTCTTGCCTGTAATCATTTCATTGTAGTCAATAGCTTCACTGACAAGACCCCACTGCATATAAATTGACATGCTTGCAAGGCCGAGAGCGATGTTGCTGATGATGATGTGAACATAGGGGTTAACGTCAACTACCATATGTAAGCCGAAAAGACCGATATATGTCACTGCGCCTATAAGAAGGCCGAAGCGGATGAATCTTTCAAGTCCGAACTTTTTGGCAAGATAGGGTCCGCCGATAAGAGTGATTGTCATAAAGGGAGCTGAGGCAATTGAGCCGTAGGTGATAAGCTTAAGATCGTTGTAAACAACGGAGAACATATAGTTTGTAAGGGTGTTTCCGAGATACTGCATTGTGCAGATGCAAAGACCGTGAATGCAAAGTGCGAGGAAGGGTCTGTTTGAACGGAAAACATTGAGAATATCGGTGAGCTTTATGTTCTGCTGCTCGGCATTTGTGCTTGCAGGAGTTGTTCTTTCTTCTGTAAGAGCATAGTGACCAAGGCACATTACAAAGCCGATAACAGCACAGATAACAGCACCTACAGCGTAGCCTGTGGAGTTGGTCTGACCGTATTTTTCAATAAGCATAGGCATAAGAATAACAGGAATTGCATTCCCTACTGCAGAGCCGAAGCCGCGGGCAGAGGAGAGGGTAGCTCGGTCCTTGTCGTCGTCAGCCATTGCGGAAAGAAGTGAGCCCATGGGGATGTTGAACATAGTGTAGGTACCTTCATAAAGTATCTTTAAGCCGAAGAGAACACACACAAGTGAAAGACCTTCAAAAAGTGAGGGTACGCACCAGAGTGCTATAAAGCTTACGCAGATAAGAGGTGCACTTTTAAAAATCCAGGGGCGGAATTTGCCCTTGGGATTGTGACTTTTTGCAAAGGACTTATCCATAAATGCACCCATTATCGGGTCATTGATAAAGTCCCACACATTCCACACAGCAAGAAGAATTGCAAGCAGGCCGGTGTCGATTTTAAGCGCATCGGTACAGTACATTGCAAAGGTGCTGCCCATAATCGCAAAGGTCATGCATCCGCCTGCGTCACCGAGTCCGTAGCCGATTTTGTGCTTGAGGGTAAGTGCAGATTTTTTCTTTTCTGTTGTTTCCATCATAAAATTCTCCTTTTTTAGTTTGCTCTTTAATTATAGCATTATCATATCGGCTTTTCAATACAGAAACATAACAAAAAAATCAGGACACGTTTTAAGTGTCCTGAACGATAATCAACGGTAATTATTTTTCACTAATAACTTCCTTGAAGGAGGTTGCAAGACCTGCAAGACCCTGAATTTCTGAGGGGATAATAATCTTTGTTGCCTTGCCGTCAGCTGCAGCGGTGAAGGCTTCAAGAGCACGAAGCTTGATAACCTCGTCAGTTGCACCTGCCTCGTTAAGAAGCTTGATACCTTCTGCAGTTGCACGCTGAACCTTGAGAATAGCCTCTGCCTGACCTTCAGCCTCAAGAATATGAGACTGCTTCTGAGCGTCAGCACGAAGGATAGCACTTTCCTTTTCACCTTCTGCGATAAGGATGGCACTCTTCTTTTCACCTTCAGCCTTGAGGATTGACTCACGGCGTTCACGCTCAGCCTTCATCTGCTTTTCCATGGCGTTCTGGATTTCCTTGGGAGGAAGGATGTTCTTTAATTCAACACGGTTGATTTTGCTGCCCCAGGGGTCGGTTGCCTCGTCAAGAATTGAGCGCATCTTGGAGTTGATGATATCACGTGAGGTGAGAGTCTGGTCAAGCTCAAGCTCACCGATGATGTTACGAAGAGTAGTAGCGGTGAGGTTTTCAATCGCTGTGAGAGGATGCTCAACACCGTAGGTGTACATCTTGGGGTCTGTGATCTGGAAATAGATAACTGTGTCAATCTGCATTGTTACGTTATCCTTTGTGATAACGGGCTGAGGCGGGAAGTCAACAACCTGCTCCTTGAGTGAAACGGTCTTTGCGGCCTTTTCAATAAGGGGGATTTTGAAATGAAGGCCAACACCCCAGGTGGTCTGATAAGCGCCGAGACGCTCAATGACTACGGCCTTTGCCTGCTGAACAACGCGGATGTTCGTTACAAGAACGAGAACGACGAGAAGTACTAATACTGCAATGATGATAAATTCCATTTTCATTTCTCCTTTACAATTTTTTATATGGATTTTATTTTTGCTTTGGTTGATTACAGTTCTGCAACGGGAGTTACAACGGGCTTTCCTTCTTTGTCTAAAAGGGGAGTGAGGCCGCCGCCGTAACCGCTTGCGTGATAGATGTAATTCACACCGGTTTGTTTGTCTACCCATATCTGAGTTGAACCGCTAATGGTGGATTGGGAGTAGATTTTTTCAAATCTGTCGTTTTTTGACATCGGACATATCCTCATTTTTAATCCTGACTACTGGCTACTGACTACTCTTACTCACTATCAGCTTTACGCCTTCGATTTTTACAGGTGTTACAATCTGACCTTCGGCAATTATTTCACCGTTTTCGCTTCTTGCCGACCAGATCTTACCCATACATCTGACAGCGCCTGTGCCTGACAGATTATCGATAGCTTCGATTACATTGGCATCCTTTCCGATAACCATATCAGCGTTTGTGGGCTTGTGGCTGTCCTTGCTGAAGTATTTTTTCACAAGAGGTCTTGTGAAAATGAGTGTGACAACCGTCACGATGATGAAAAGCAGAATCTGCAGCCATAAGGGTCCGCCGAAAAGAGACGAAATCAGCGCTGCGAGAGCTCCGAGAGCAAACCAGATGCAAACAAGGCTTACCGTTGAAGCTTCGATTATGCCGAGGATGATTACTGCAACAAGCCAGAAAATTGTAAGCTCATTCATCTTTATACCTCCTTTGCTTTAATCTTATGTTTTAATTATACTATTATTGATTGTTGCAGTCAATAAATCAGGCTCTGAAAAATTTTCTTTGGATAAATCGAACTATTGAGCCTTAGTTTATTTGTGCATAATAGCTTTCTTTCATAGCATCACCTCTTCTTATCAGTATTGATACAAAGAGGTAAACCAATTTCTGAGCGAAATTAAAATTTTCTGTGCCAGGTGAAAACTCATTCATATTATAACCTCCTTTGATGCATGAATGTGTATTGCGTTTCTGCTATGATTATATTTTAAGGGATAAATGAGCTTTTCACAATGTCAAAAGTGATACTTTTCAGGGGTAAAAAGTATGTATTTTGATACTTTTTGAAGTTTTTAAGTTTGTTATAAAAAATATCTGTAAAGGTATTGACATTTACATATGTTTAATGTATAATATCCGAGCTGTGTAAAGTTAAAACTCTTTACAGTGAGGAGGGGCAAAGTAATGGCAAAGAATCTTGACGTAATTCTTCTTTTTGATATTTACGGTGAAATGCTTACAAAAAAGCAGCAGGAGTTCATCGGCTATTACTACAACGACGACCTTTCTCTTGCGGAGATTGCCGAAAATGAGGGGATTACCCGTCAGGGCGTACGCGATGCAATCAAGCGCGCCGAAGCTCAGCTTTTCGATTTTGAAAAGCACCTCGGCCTTTATGAACGCTTTTTGCAGATCAACAACGGCCTTGATGAAATAAGAGAGCTTGCTTCACTGATTGATGAGGTGAACAGAAAAACTGCTCTTTCAAGGGAAATCAACGACGCTACGGCAAGAATTTCCGCTCTGACTCAGATGTTGAGATAAACATATACAATATATATTGAAAAGGATTGATTCAAGTGGCATTTGAAGGTCTTTCAGACAGACTTGAAGCCGCCTTTAAGAAGCTCCGCAGTAAGGGCTCACTTACCGAAAGCGACGTAAAGGAAGCCATGAGAGAGGTTCGCCTTGCACTTCTTGAAGCTGACGTTAACTATAAGGTTGCAAAGGACTTTACAACCACAGTTACCGAAAGAGCTATCGGTGCAAAGGTTATGGAAAGCCTCACTCCCTCACAGATGGTTATCAAAATCGTCAATGAGGAGCTTACAAACCTCATGGGTGGCACAAAGTCAAGACTCAATACCGCGAACCATCCGCCCACAATCGTTATGATGTGCGGTCTTCAGGGTTCAGGTAAAACCACTCACAGTGCAAAACTTGCACTTATGCTTAAAAATCAGGGACACCGTCCTCTTCTTGTAGGCTGTGACGTTTACAGACCTGCGGCTATCAAGCAGCTTGAGGTTGTAGGTGAAAAGGCAGGAGTTCCCGTTTTCCAGCTCGGTCAGATTAATCCCGTTGACATTGCAAGACAGGCTGTTGCTTACGCTAAGGATCACGGCAACGATTACGTTTTCCTTGACACTGCAGGTCGTCTTCACGTTGACGAAGAGCTTATGACAGAGCTTAAGAACATCAAAAGCGAGGTTCATCCTCACGAAATTATGCTTGTTGTTGACTCAATGACAGGTCAGGATGCAGTTAATGTTGCAACCTCCTTCAATGAGGCTCTCGGTATAGACGGTCTTCTTCTTACAAAGCTTGACGGTGACACACGAGGCGGTGCTGCTCTTTCAGCAAGAGCCGTTACAGGTAAGCCTATCAAGTTTGTAGGTACAGGTGAAAAGCTCGGTGACATCGACGTTTTCCATCCTGACAGAATGGCTTCAAGAATTCTCGGCATGGGTGATATGCTTTCACTTATCGAGAAGGCTGAAATGGAGCTTGACGAAAAGAAGGCAAGAGAGCTTGAGCAGAAGTTAAGAAAGAACAAGTTCGATCTTAACGACCTTCTCGATCAGCTTCAGCAGGTAAGAAAAATGGGTCCGATCAAGGACCTTCTCAAAATGCTTCCCGGTGTCAGCAAGAAGATTGACGAGGTTGAGGTTGACGAAAGACAGTTCGACCGCATTCAGGCAATCATCCTTTCAATGACTCCTCAGGAAAGAGCAAAGCCCGACATCATCAACCCCTCAAGAAAGCGCAGAATCGCAGCAGGCTGCGGTATGCAGGTTGAGGACGTTAACAGACTTCTGAGTCAGTACAGACAGATGCAGAAGATGTTTAAGCAGATGAACGGCAAATCTTCAAAGAAGATGCAGAAGAGAATGCGTAATATGCCCGGTATGATGAACGGTATGGGTGGTATGAACGGATTCGGAATGTGATAAAAATCACAAAAGTTAAAATCAGTAAAAGGCACGAAAGTGTTGGTATAAAAAAACAAAAAAATTATTTTATTTGGAGGTCATTATCATGGCAGTAAAAATCAGACTTCGCCGTATGGGCGCAAAAAAGGCTCCTTTCTATCGTGTAGTTGTAGCAGATTCAAGATATCCCCGTGACGGTCGTTTCATCGAGGAAATCGGCACATACAACCCCATGACAGAACCCTCAGAAATCAAGATCGATGCTGAAAAGGCACAGAAGTGGATTGCTAACGGTGCTCAGCCCACTGACACAGTTAAAGTTCTTCTTAAAAAGTGCGATATCCTTAAATAATTTCGGAGGTAAGCACTTTGAAAGATTTACTTATATCAATTGCCAGCGGTTTAGTTGATGAACCCGAAAAGGTGACTGTTGACGTTGACGACATTAACGAAGAAGGCGTAATCGTTTACCACCTTCATGTTGCTCAGGATGATATGGGTAGAGTTATTGGTAAGCAGGGCAGAATTGCAAAGGCTATCAGAACCGTAATGCGTGCAACTGCAAACAGAAGCGACACTAAGATTTCAGTTGAAATTGATTGATCGGTTAAAAATCCTCACCGGATATGGTGAGGATTTTTATATAAAAGTATCGTTTTTTATACTTTTTATAAGAAAAAGTATCGTTTTTATCATTGTGATTTTGCTGTGGGTGTAATATAATCATATTGAAAACGAGGTGAAAACAGTGAAAATCAGAACATTCAGGTGGCTCTTACTTGCAGTGGGTGCCTTGCATTTATTCTATATTGGTGAAGTGGAAGAGAAGGCTTTATCCGTTATTTTCAAAGCGGGTCAGCCTGCAGTTTATGAGCTTCCGGGTTTGGTAGGATTTTTTCAGCTGTCGGTTTTTCCGTTGCTTCTTGTCTGGTGGATAATTCTCAAGCCTTATATATACAACAAAATGACAAAGAAGGCATATCTGCTTCTTGTTCCTGCTCTGTCAGCTGTTTTAGTTATACCGTTACTTATGTATCCTTCAAGAACAGAGGTAACTTCCGAAAAAATAACAATCCATAACCTTTTCGGTCAGGTATCAGAGGTTTATGAAATTGAGGATGCGAAGCTTGTTAAAACCGGACTTTCCGTACACGCCTTTGCAAGAAGGTACAGCGGCGCAGAATTAGATGTTGACCTTGAATATTCACTCGTTTTTGAAGACGACTTTGAGTGGTCATTATCACCCATAAGTGCCGAGGATTTAAGCTGGAAGATTATAGAAGGCATTGAGAAGACAGTGCAGGAAAAGGGGATTGAAAAAGAGATAAATGGCAAGGTTCATTATAAGCTTGTTTCTGACTTTTACGGTAAATTTGCAGGTCATACGGATCTGCTTTACAATATACTGAACAACTAAAACGAAACGGCAGAGGAAACAACCTCTGCCATGAATTTTTATAATGCCGAAGGCATCCCTGACTACTGACTACTATTTCTGTCTGTAAGTCGCAAGGAATGCTTCAAGCTTGTCCATAGCCTTTTTAAGAATGCGTGTATCGGGAAGATAAACCACTCTGAAGTGGTCGGGCTTGTGCCAGTTGAAGCCTGAACCGCAGGTGATAAGAACGCCTGTTTCTCTGAGAAGATCAAGAGCAAACTGTTCGTCATCGGTGATGTTGAACTTTTCAGTATCAATCTTTGCAAATATGTAGAATGCACCTCTTGGCTTTACGGCTGAGATGCCATCCATAGCGTTCAGACGGTTGTAAACGTATTCTCTCTGCTCGTAAAGTCTGCCGTCGGGCTTGAAGTGCGTGAGCGCCTCCTGTGAGCCGCCGAGAGCTGTCTGAATGATGCTCTGTGCAGGAACGTTTGAGCAAAGTCTCATTGTTGAAAGAAGGTTGAGACCTGAGATGTAGCCCTTTGCCTTTGACTTGTCACCGGCAAGGCACATCCAGCCTGCACGGTAGCCTGCAACATAGTGGGACTTGGAAAGACCGTTGAAGCATACTGTAAGAAGGTCGGGGGCAAAGGATGCGATTGCGGTGTGCTTCTCACCCTGGTAAACAAGGCGGTCATAAATTTCATCAGCAAAGATGATAAGCTCGTTTTCTCTTGCAATCTGAACAATGCCCTTGAGCATTTCGTCGGAGTAGATTGCACCTGTGGGATTGTTGGGGTTGATTACAACGATTCCCTTGGTGTTGGGTGTGATTTTGCTTCTGATATCGTCAAGGTCGGGAGCCCATTCATTTTCTTCGTCGCAGAGATAATGCACTGCCTTACCACCTGCAAGAGTAACGGATGCAGTCCAGAGGGGATAGTCGGGCATAGGAACGAGGATTTCGTCACCGTTGTTGATAAGAGCCTGCATTGAAAGGGTGATAAGCTCACTTACACCGTTACCTGTGTAGATATCGTCAACCTGAACGTTGGGGATGTTTTTCATCTGGCAGTACTGCATAATTGCCTTTCTTGCAGCGAAAAGGCCCTTTGAATGTGAGTAGCCCTGAGTGTGGCGGAGGTTGTAAATAAGGTCAACAGTAACCTCGTGAGGAGCCTTGAAGTCGTAGGGAGCAGGGTTGCCGATGTTGAGCTTGATGATG
>JAZKYQ010000083.1:0-20193 GCA_045612205.1 Acutalibacteraceae bacterium
GATATAGCCGAGTGAACTTGTGCTGTAGCCGTCGTGAAGGAATTTTTCAATGCTTTCACCCTTCTCAAGTCTTGCAATAGCACCGTAACGCCAATGTACTGGGCTTGTGTCGGAAATGACCTTGTGAAGTGCTTCATGACGGCACATAAGTGCTTCAAAGCAAAGCTCGAGTCTTTCCTCAAGAAGCTCCCAGAACTTCTCCTCGTCGCCCTTTGCGAGAATGCCGAGCTGAGGAAGGTTAAGAGAAACAACGCCCTGATTGAAACGGCCTTCAAACTTGTAGTTTCCGTTTTCATCCTTCCAGGGGGAAAGGAAAGAACGGCAACCCATAGGTGAAAATACGTTGCCCTCATAATTTTCACGCATTTTCTTAGCGGAAATGTAGTCGGGATAAAGTCTCTTTGCAGAGCATTTTACTGCAAGCTTTGTGATATAGTCATACTTGCCGCCCTTAAGGCAGTTATGCTCGTCAAGAACATAAACAAGCTTCGGGAATGCGGGAGTGACATAGACACCCTTTTCATTTTTGATACCCTCATAACGCTGACGGAGAATTTCCTCAACAATCATAGCGTTTTCTTCAATGTACTCATCGCCTTCCTTAAGGTTAAGGAAAATTGTAACGAAGGGAGACTGACCGTTAGTGGTCATAAGAGTGTTGATCTGATACTGAATTGTCTGTACACCTGAACGAAGCTCATCCTGAAGACGGTCAGCAACGATTCTGTCAATTTCTTCCTTTGAGAATTCATCGCTGAAAACTTCTGTCATATGCTTTGTGAACTTGTCACGGCTTTTTCTGAGATACTTACCGAGGTGACTGATATCAACAGACTGACCGCCGTACTGGCTTGATGCAACGGAAGCAATGATCTGTGTCATAACGTTACAGGCAACCTGGAAGCTCTTGGGGCTTTCGATAAGCTTTGCATTCATAACCGTGCCGTTATCAAGCATATCACCGATATTGATAAGACAGCAGTTGAAAATGGGCTGAAGGAAGTAGTCAGCGTCGTGGAAGTGAATTGCGCCCTCATCGTGAGCCTTGGAAGTGTGCTCGGGAAGAAGCATTCTTCTTGTAAGGTCCTTACTCACCTCACCTGCAATAAGGTCACGCTGAGTTGCTGCCATAACGGCATCCTTGTTGGAATTTTCTTCCATAACGTCCTTGTTGGAGTTTTTGATAAGGCTCAAAATTGAGTCGTCGGTTGTGTTTGCCTTTCTTACAAGAGCTCTGTTGTAACGGTAAATTATGTATGCCTTTGCAAGAGCATATCTGTCAAGCTCCATAAGCTTCATTTCAACAGCATCCTGAATGTCTTCAACAAGAATTCTGTCCTTCTTTTTCTCTGTGATGAAGTCAGCAATCTCGTCCATCTGAGCTTCGGTGATTCTCTCGTTTTCTTCAACAGCATCATTAGCCTTTGAAAGAGCAACAATAATTTTTGCACGGTCAAAATCTACAAATGTGCCGTCTCTTTTAATAACTTTCATATATATTCTCCTTTCGGCTTTATTTTTAAGTCGGTCTATATTATAGGGTATATTTAGTGCTAAGTCAATACACAAGCACAAGATTTTGTGTTTTTGACTCTTTGCACAAAATCCGATTATCCTTTTGCAACAAAAAGATACATTCCGCCAAAGTTGAAAAATTTGCTGAAAAACTGTTGACAAGTAAAACGCTCTTGCTATTGCATATCGCACCGTGTTTGTGATACAATAGTAAGGATAAATCTACCCTCGGAGGTGCATTATGAACAGTAAAATCATCGCACCGGGAATTAAGCTCTGCACTCATAAAACTCAGCAGTTCAAAACCTCGGTTGTATCCTTTAACATAGTAACAAGTCTCGGTGAAAATCCGGGCAAAAAGGCTCTGCTTTTAAATCTTCTTGCAAGAACAAGCAAGGCTTATCCTTCAATTACCACAATGAACCGCCGCCTTGCCGAGCTTTACGGAGCAGTAATCTCCCCTTCCGTAAGAAAAATCGGTGAGGCTCAGGTGCTTTCACTTGTGCTTATCTGTCTTGACGACCGTTTTGCTTTAAACAAGGAAAAGGTGCTTGAAGAAGGTATCCGACTTCTTTCTGGCTGTCTTTTTATGCCTGACATCACTCCCGACGGCTTCAAGGAAGAAAACCTCACAAGAGAAAAGCGACTTCTCACAGAAAAAATTGACAGCGAAAAGGATGACAAGAGAATCTACGCTCTTGATACAATGCTCAAGGAAATGTGCTGTGATGAAATCTACGGCACACACCGTCTCGGCACAAAGGAAGAAATAGAAGACACAAGCGGTAATGAGCTTCTTCTTATCTGGAAGGATATTCTTTTCAACAGTCCCATGCAGATAAATGTTACCGGCAGCTTTGACGAAAAATCCGTTGAAGAAACCGTTACAAGACTTTTTGCTCCTCTTGAAAGAAAGAAGGAAAACATTTCAGAGGTTCACACAGAATTTATCACAGAGGCTTATGACAGCCGTATGTTCCGTGAAAAACAGCCCGTAAAGCAGGGCAAGCTTGTTATCGGAATGCGTGCAGGTATGACCTATGACTTTGATAACTTCCCTGCAATCAAGCTTATGAACGCTATTTTCGGCAGCGGCACCTTCTCAAAGCTCTTTATGAATGTAAGAGAGAAAATGAGCCTTTGTTATTACTGCGCCGCAAGACTTGACAGCAACAAGGGAATCATAACTGTTGAAAGCGGTGTTGAAACCGAAAATGCCGAAAAGGCTCTTGACGCTATCCGCCACGAGCTTGACGAGGTAAGAATGGGCAACTTCACCGACGAAACAATCGACAACGCAAAAAAGAGCCTTTGCGACCTTTACAACAGTGTTTATGACAGCGTAATGGGCATCAACGACTGGATGACCTCCTGCTGTATCAGAAATGATCTTGCAGAGCCTTCCTCTTACGGTGAAATGATTAATGCTGTCTGCCGTGAGGAAATCATTCTTGCCGCTTCAATGGTAACCGAGGACACCGTATTTATACTTGAAAGTGACGGAAAGGAGGATGCTGAATAATGAAAAAAATAAGAAACGAGCTTCTTAGTGAAGAATATTATGAAATTGACCACAAGAGCGGTCTTAAGATTTTTGTTATGGAAAAGCCTGACTATTCAGGCGCATTTGCAATGTTCGGCACACGCTACGGCAGCGTTGACACCTGCTTCCGCCTTAAGGGTGAAGAAAGCTACACTACCGTACCCGAGGGTATCGCTCACTTTCTTGAGCATAAGCTTTTTGAAAGTGAAGAGCTTGATGCCTTTGAGCGCTTTGCAAAAACAGGCGCAAACGCAAATGCTTTCACCTCCTTTGACCGTACCTGCTATATTTTCCAATGTGCCGACAATTGGGAGGAAAACCTTGAAATCCTCCTCGACTTTGTAAAGGCTCCCTATTTCACGGAAGAAACAGTCCAGAAGGAACAGGGCATCATCGGTCAGGAAATCAGAATGTATCAGGATGATCCCGACTGGCAGGTGCTTTTCAACCTTCTTCGTGGTCTTTACAGCAAAAATCCCGTAAGAATTGACATTGCGGGTACTGTAGAATCAATTTCCGAAATCAGTGCTGACCTCCTTTACTCCTGCTACAGAACCTTCTACAACAATTCAAATATGTGCCTTGCCGTTGCAGGCAACGTAAAGGCTGAAAAGGTTATTAAAATTGCAGATAAAATTCTCAAAACAGAAGAGCCTGTAGAATTCGAGCAGATTGTTCCCGAAGAGCCGGAAGGTGTTGCAACAACCTATACCGAAGAAATTCTCGGCGTTGAAGCTCCCAAGTTTGCCTTAGGCTTCAAGGAAAAGCTTAAGGGTATTGTGCCTTCACCAAAGGAAACACTGCTTTATAACCTCGCACTTGAAATTATCTGCGGAAAGTTCTCCCCTCTTTACACAAGGCTTCTCGATGAAGGGCTCATCAACACCTCCTTCGGCAAGGAATACTTCTTCGGAAGAGGCTTTTCCGCAGCGATTTTCACAGGTGAAAGCAAGGAGCCTGAAAAGGTACGCGATGAGATCATAAAAGAGATCAGGAAGATCAGAGAAGCAGGCATTTCAAAGGAGGATTTTGAAATCTGCCTTAAGAAAAAATACGGAGCAGAGATTTTCTCTTACAACGATGTTGACGACCTTGCCAACAATCTCTGCAACGCTTATATGAACAACTATGGCATTTTTGATGTGATTGACCTTTACAGGGAAATCACAAAGGAAGATGTTGAAAAAATCATTGCTGACGGATTTAATGAAAGCAACGCTTGTCTGTCAGTAAACAGATAAGGAGAAAATTATGGGTAAAACATTAGTTCTTGCGGAAAAGCCCTCCGTAGCAAGGGATATTGCAAGAGTGCTCGGCTGTAAGGGCAAGGGTGACGGCTGCATAAACGGTGACAAATATGTTGTCACCTGGGCACTCGGTCACCTTGTAACCCTTGCTGATCCCGATGCTTACGACGATAAATACAAGGCATGGCGACTTGAGGATCTGCCTATGCTTCCCGACAAAATGAAGCTTGTTACAATCAAGCAGACCTCAAAGCAGTACAGAATTGTTTCAGCACTTATGAAGCGTCCCGACATCGACAAGCTTGTTATCGCAACCGATGCAGGCCGTGAAGGTGAGCTTGTCGCACGATGGATTATGATGAAGGCTCACTGCAAATTGCCTGCTTACCGTCTGTGGATTTCTTCCCAGACCGACAAGGCAATAAAGGAAGGCTTTCAGAATCTTAAGAGTGCAAAGGAGTACGACAATCTTTACCACTCCGCTCAGGCCCGTGCCGAGGCTGACTGGCTTGTGGGTCTGAACACCACAAGAGCACTCACCTGTAAATACAACGCTTCTCTTTCAGCGGGACGAGTTCAGACTCCTACCCTTGCGATGATTGTGCAGCGTGAAGAAGAAATTCAGTCCTTTGTGCCAAAGGCTTACTACGGCTTAAAGGGTGATTTTGGTGCATTTAAGGGCACTTACCGTGACAGTAAGGGTAACACCCGTTTTTCCGACAAAGCCTTTGCAGAAGGCCTTTACAAGACACTTCAGGGCAGAAATTATTCCGTTACAAAGCTTGAAAAAGCTACAAAAAAGCAGAACCCTCCCGCAGCCTACGACCTTACAGAGCTTCAGCGTGATGCCAACAAAAAATACGGCTATTCGGCAAAGCAGACACTTTCACTTATGCAGAGTCTCTATGAATACCACAAGGTACTCACCTACCCGAGAACCGACTCACGTTACATAACCGATGATATTGTGGCAACTATTCCCGAAAGACTTCGTGCAATGGCAATCGGACCTTATCAGGCAAGTGCAATGAAGCTTGCCCGAGGAAAAATCGAAACCAAGTTCATTGTCAACAATGCAAAGGTTTCCGACCATCACGCAATCATTCCCACTGAGCAGAGCCCTAATTTCCAGAAGCTCTCCTACGAAGAAAGAAACATTTACGACCTTGTTGTAAGACGATTTATGGCTGTTCTCAGTGAGCCTTTTGAATATGACGAGGTTAAGATAGAAATTGCCGCTGACAAGGGAAGCTTTTATGCCAAGGGAAAGACACCTCTCAAGCAGGGCTGGAAGGAATTTTACGGCAACCTTGACGAAGATGACGATGACGACAGCGACGACAAGGCTCAGAGCCTTCCTCCTCTTAAGCAAGGTCAGCCTCTCACTCTCAAGGGCATAAAAATTACAGAAGGCAAAACAAAGCCTCCTGCAAGATACACAGAAGCTACTCTTCTTTCCGCAATGGAAAATCCCTCAAAGCAGATTACAGACAAGACCCTTAAGGCTGTCATTGAAACCACAAGCGGTCTAGGAACACCTGCAACAAGAGCTGACATTATCGAAAAGCTCTTTGACAACTTCTCCATTGAACGTGTAGGCAAGGAAATCCATCCCACTGCAAAAGGTAAGCAGCTTATAAGAATTGTTCCCGAGGATCTCAAGTCTGCGACTCTTACAGCTAAATGGGAGCAGCAGCTTCAGAACATCAGCAAGGGCAAGCAGAGCATGAAGAGCTTTATCGGCGAAATGCGAGACTACTCAACCTCTCTTGTTTCAAAGGTTATTATTTCCGACGCTCAGTACAATCACGAAAATGCCACTAAGGACAAGTGTCCCGTCTGCGGTAAGTATCTGCTTGAGGTTAACGGCAAAAAGGGCAAGATGCTCATTTGTCAGGACAGAGAGTGCGGTTACCGTAAGGGGCTTACTCAGGTTACAAACGCACGTTGCCCCGAGTGTCACAAGAAGTTAGAGCTTCGCGGTGAGGGTGACAAAAAGCTCTTTACCTGCAAATGCGGTTACCGTGAACGCCTTTCCGACTTCAACAAGCGTAAGCAGGACAGCGGTGCAAACAAGTTCGATGTGATGAACTATATGAAAAAGCAGCAGAAAGAAGAAAAAGGCAAGACTGAAAATAATCCGATGGCTGATCTTCTTAAAGATTTCTTTTGATATAAAGATATCAGAAGAGTAGTCAGTAGCCAGTAGTCAGTAGTCAGGACGCGGATAACCGTGTTCTGACTTTTTTGTTATATCCGCGAACAGAAAACAATAATTCTGTATAAGTAAAAAAACAGGTATTTTCAACGCACAAATGAAAATACCTGTTTTAATTTATTTATATTTCAAATTATCCCGGCTACTGCTTACTTTTTACCTTTTCGCTCAACCTTACGCTTGTTGCCCTTTTCGTCAACAATGTAGGTGTTCTCAAGCTGACCGACAAGGCTTTCCTTGAATGAGTCAATGTAAAGTCTTCTGAGCTTCTGCTGTTCAAGCTTTTCTTCCTCGGTGAGACCCTCGGGGGTTTTTGACTTTCTTGCAAGAGCGTTGATTCTGTCAATCTGTTCCTGTGTTACCATTATTTTTCCTCCTCCCACTTTTTCCATTCGTCAGGACAATATCCCAGAGTTGCCTTCTTGCCGTTGCGGACAATAGGTGTTTTGAACATATCCTGATTTTCAAGAAGCTTTTCTTCCTTGGCTTCCTCTGATGCAAGATATTTTATAAATGATTTTTCATATGACTTGCTTTTTTCGTTAACGAGATCCTCAAGCTTACAGCCTAAAGCTCGTTTTATATTCTGATATTCGCCTTTACTCATCCCGAACTTTGCAAGGTCAACAAACTGAAATTTTATTCCGCGTTCCTTAAAATATCGCTGAGCCTTTTTTGTATCGAAGCACTTTGCAGTTCCGTAAATCTGTATATTCATCAGTAACTCCTTTTGTTTTTTCTTTTAATATTTTAAAGTATAATGGCAAATTTGTAAAGTGTTTTTATTGAAATTAATTCAATATTGTGTTATACTATACACAAGGATGTGATTAAATGAGTAAAATATGTTATATCATCGGCGCAGGTGATGTTTCTGAAACAACAAAAATCAGAGCAACAGAAGACGACTTTATCATTTGTGCTGACGGTGGCTTCTGTCACAGAAAGCTTCTCGGCAGAGACTGTGACCTTGCAATCGGCGACTTCGACTCCTTAGGCGCAGTTCCCGATTTTGAAAACAAGATTGTTTTCCCCAGAGAAAAAGACCACACAGATATGAGAATGGCTATCGATGAAGGTCTTAAAAGAGGATACAAGGAATTTGTTATCTTCGGTGCTCTCGGCGGTGACAGATTTGACCATTCTCTTGGCAATATCGCTCACCTGTCTTATCTTTGCGGACAGGGCGCAAGAGGTACATTCATTCATAAGAGAAAGACATTTATAGGCTTCTCAAACGGTGAAATTACCATCCCAGCAAAAGAATCAGGTGTTGTTTCCGTTTTCTCCCTTTGCGATGTAAGTGAGGGTGTTACAATCGAAAACTTCAAGTACACTGCAAACAACATCGACCTTCGTTATGATACTCCCATCGGCGTAAGTAACGAATTCATCGGCAAGGAAGGCAAGGTCAGCGTTAAGAACGGCAGAATTCTTGTTGTTTATTAATCTTTCATTGCAAGCTGAGCTAAAAAAACAAAAGAGCTGTAGAAACATAGGTTTCTGCAGCCTTTTCTTTTATCATAAAGATAATATCACATATAAAAAGGGTTTCTTTCTCGCCGAAAGAAACCCTTTTGTTAGTTATGCTGCAGCTGTTCCGACAACGCTGTTTACAGTTGTTACAACGTTATCAACAGTTGTCATTACCTTGGTAACCTCTGAGGTATCCATACCGAGTGTGCTTGAAAGAAGATCTGCAACAGCAGCAAGGTTACCCTCCTGCTTTGCAATTGCGAGAATGAAGCCGGCAACAGAAACAAATACTGCTTCCTTATCACCGATGATTTCACATCTCTGACCGCCAATGTCACCGCTTGCTGCAAGTCTTGCATGACCGAACTTTTCAACTACTGAGAAATCAAATTCAGGCATTACGATGCCGAAATCTGAAAGAATCATTGAAAGAAGATCATTGATGGGAAGAAGCTGCATACCTGCTTTTTCGATAATGTCAGCATCTCTCTGAGCACATGCTGCTGCTTTATTGTAGCTTGCAACGAAGTCGGGAAGGAATTCGCAAAGATAAGTAAGAGGAGCCGCAAGAAGAGGATCCATAATTTCAAGAACCTTTTCTACTACAAATTCCATTCTCTTTACTGAATCAAGACCTGAGTAAAGGATGAACTCCTTGATGTCAGGCATGGGACCTGTATGAAGTGATTCAAACACGGGAACAAGTGCTTCCTCATAGGAGGTGGGACAAGCAAGAAGGCACATTGCAAGTGCATCACCGAAGTGCTCTGAGCCTGCTGCACAAGCCTTAACAAATGTAGCTCTGTCACCGGGTGTGATGCCGAAGGGAATCACAGCGATATCTGCCCATGTTTTGCCTGCTGCCTGTGCATCCATCATATATGCATATGCGCCGGGGAAGCTCTTCTTGAGACCTGCAAATACAAGGTCAGAAATTTCCTTTGAGCACATCTTTGCAGTAAGCTTTGTTACTGTTGTTGCGAATGTATCAGTGAAGATCATACCTTCAATGCTGAAGTCTGAAAGTGAACCGATGATTGTTGCATCAAGTGCTGAAATAGCTGCTGAAACTGTGTTTTCAGTCATAGGCCATGCAAATACGCTGCTGAAATCCTTATCCTGAGCATTATAAGTATCAATCTCTGACTGAACGTTAGGAACTGTTCTGCCCTGAATCTTTGAAAGGATATCAACAAAGTCTGCAAGGAATACTCTTACAAGATCACTGTTGAGGATTTCACCGATTTCACCCTGATAAAGAGCCTCGTTCTTGAGATCCTTTGTCATAAGCTTATCAACAAATTCAAAATTGTTTTCGTATGTAAGTGTGTCAAGAATGTAGTCAGCCATGAAGCAGAATACAACCTCTCTGTCACCGTTGATTCTTACTCTTTCACCTCTGTTGCCTCCGCTTGCATCAACAACTGCTGTGCCCATCTGGGATGCAGCTGCAATGTCAAGTGCAGGAACCTTTACGCCAACGCCTGCAAGAACCTCATTGAGAAGGCCGTCGATTGTGGGCATTACAAGGTGCGCTCTCTTTTCTACACCCTTTTTACCATTGAGGAATTCAGCTGCCTTAGTGTAATTTTTAAAGAAGTCGGGAGCGATTTCACAAAGATATGTAAGAGGTGCTTCCTTTATAGGTGCAACGATTGAGAGGATCTTTTCAATAAGAAGCTCCATTCTCTTTGTACCTGAAAGACCTGTTGAGGTAACAAACTCAGCGAATGTGGGCATAGCACCTGTATGAAGTGACTCAAGTGCAGGAACGAGTGCGTCGTTATAAGCTGAGGGAGCATTGAGAATAACCTTGAGAAGGTTATTGCCGAATACCTCTGAGCCTGCTGCTGCAGCCCTGATGAAAGCATCCTTATCGCCTGCTTCAATTCCGAAGGGAATAACCTCAAGGTCAGCCCATGTCTTGCCTGCTTCCTTCTGAGAAACAACGTAATCATAAGCTGCAGGATAATCCTTCTTAAGAGCCTTGAACTTTACATCGGCAAATTCCTTGCCGATAAGCTCACTTGTGAATCTTGTTACAAGAGTTGCAACCTCATTGGTGTAAAGCATTTCCTCAATGTCAAGCATTGAGATGATGCTGATAATTGCAGCCTCTGACTTATCAAGTCTCTTTGCAAGCTCATCCTCACTCATGCTTACAAAGTAAGAGCTGAAATCGGGAGTTGAGCTGTTGTAAGCTTCAACCTCTTTTGCACAGTTTACCTTTTCTCCGCCGATTACATTAACTGCAATACCGAACACGGATGTGATGACAATGGCAACAGCAAGGACGATGCTGATAATCTTAAGCACCTTGTTGTTGTTCATGAGATTTTTAATGAAATCCATGGTTCCACTCCTTTTTATGCATAATAATTCAATATATAAAATACCTAGTATATTTATATCAAAATATGACATTAAAGTCAAGAAAAAAAGCAAAATAATATTTAAAGTTTTATCATTTTCATCAAAAAAACAGCTGAGAGAAAACTCACAGCTGTCTGATGTTAAATTTTGCCTTGCCTGATTAATTATGCAATTGTTGCAGGCTTGGGAATGGGGAAGATTTTACCTTCAAGAAGCTTTGTGAAGAAATCAAAGATGAGCTTGAAGATTTTCATAAATATTGTTGTCTTAGCCTTAACTGAATCCTTATCAAGGATATCACCTTCATCAAGACCCTCAACCTTTGAAAGAGTATCTGTTGCCTTATCAAACTTAAGGAACTGTGAGTACTCTTCAACTGAATCGATAGTCATATTCTCTGTCTTGAAGAATGTATTGATGAGCTTGTCAATACTTGCAGGGAAGTCATCGTGATAGCAGTTCTTTATAAACCATGTTGTATCGGGAAGAACACATGTTGAAGCATCAATCATCTTGTCGTCTGAAAGATACTTGATGTCATCCTTTTCCATTGATTTGATGTACTTATCTGTAAGTGTTGTGCCGTAATCGGCTACGGTAGCACCGAAGGATGTTGCAACTGTTGCTGCTGTACCGTCTGACTGCTGTGCTGCATCTGCTGAAAGAGGGAAGTCAGCGTAGTTATACTTTGATATAACCATAATTTCAAGGCCCTGTTCATCAAGCTCAGCCATTCTGTCTTCTGCCTTAAGCTGAACATTCTGATGGTAGGATCTGATCTTCTCAATCATACCTGCATATTCTTCCTGAAGCTCGGGAGTGTTATAAACAAGAGCGATAGCATCTTCCATATCTTCGGGACATACCATTGACCAGAATGAAGGGAATGAAGCATAGGAATCACGGAGAATTCTTGCAAGAGCATCATCCTTGACTGACTTGACAATTCTTTCAACAACATCTGTACCGAAGCCGAGAACATAAATCTCGTTAATGAAGCTTACGATTGTTGTAAGAGAGCCGAGAAGAGGATCATCCTCGCTCATACCGAGAATGTCATTATCTGCAAGTGAACGGTTAACATAGTTGTCGATAGCATCGGGATCAAGAACAATCTTACCGGAGAAGAGTGCACTGATGAACTCAACACCAAGAGTTGAAGGAATATACATTACAACCTTATTGAGTCTTTCGATGCTTGCTTCGGGAGCATTCTGAAGATAAGCAGAAATGATGTTACCACCAAGGCAACGTCCGATAAGGTTAACCTTTGTTGCTCCGGTTTTTACAAGAACATTGGAGATGTACTTGTCGAGAAGCTTTGCATTGTATTCAACAGAAAGTCTCCAGTCATAGTTGAAGCGATAATAGCCACCGTCAAACTTTGCATTATAATAAATGTAGTTTGTGACAGGATCAGCACCTATACCCTCATACCATGTTCCGTCGTCTCTTCTTGATTCACCGTTGTTGTCAAGCTTGAGATCGGCATAAGCGGGAGCAATAAGATTATAAAGGTCATTACTGTATCTGCTGTAGTCGCCTGTAATCTCACCCCATGCAAGGTTAGCAAGAAGCTGGTCAAGAATTTCCTTGAGACCGTCAATAAGTCCGAGGTCAACAGGAAAAGCCTGCTCACCGCTCTTACCGTAAAGGCCTTCGCCGTAGCCTTCAAGGTAAACTGTTACTGTTTTTTCACCTGCCGCACTTACAGCGGGAGCCATAACTGCGAAAAGCATGAGAACTGAAAAAATTACTGAAATGATTTTTTTCATAATTTCAACCTCCACATATAGTTGTTGTGAACATATATTACCATATATAAAGTAGAAAAGCAAGATTAAAATTTAAAATCATTAAAAATTTTTTAACAAAATTCTTAAATAATAAAAAACGGGGTTGCCGAAAAACAACCCCGATAAATAAATGTATTTTTTACTTTACAATGCTCTCTCCGTCCATTTCAACAGGCTGAGGAAGCTCCATAATCTTAAGCATTGTGGGTGCGATATCGCAAAGCTTACCGCCGTCACGAAGCTCGCAGTCATAACCGCAAACAACGAAGGGAACAGGATTTGTTGTATGAGCTGTGAAGGGTGAACCGTCTGCTTCATACATTTTATCAGCGTTGCCGTGGTCAGCTGTGATGAGCATAACACCGTCCATTTCCTTGACTGCATCATAAACCTTACCTACGCAGCTGTCAACAGCTTCAACTGCTGCCTTTGCAGCGTCAAAGATACCTGTGTGGCCAACCATATCGCAGTTAGCAAAATTGAGGATGATTGCATCGTACTTGCCGGTCTTGATTGCTTCTGTAACCTTTTCAGTTACTTCGTAAGCACTCATTTCGGGCTGAAGATCATAAGTTGCAACCTTGGGTGAAGCAACAAGGATTCTGTCTTCGCCTTCGTACTGCTTTTCAACGCCACCGTTGAAGAAGAAGGTTACGTGAGCGTACTTTTCTGTTTCAGCAATACGAAGCTGAGTCTTGCCCATCTTTGCAAGATATTCACCGAAGGTGTTTTCAAGTGTCTGGGGCTTGAAAGCAACGTGAACGTTGGGCATTGTTGCATCGTACTGAGTCATGCACACATAGTATAAGGGGAAGAAGCCGTTCTTTCTTTCAAAGCCGTCAAAAGCCTCGTCAACGAAGGTTCTTGTGATTTCTCTTGCTCTGTCAGGGCGGAAGTTGAAGAATACAACGCTGTCGTCTGCCTTAATTGTTGCATTTTCAGCACAAACCGTGGGAAGCACGAATTCGTCAGTAAGATTCTTACCGTCAGCGTCAACTGTTTCGTAGCTTTCCTTGATTGCAGCAACGGGACATTCAGCCTTAACGCCTTCACCGTAAACCATTGCAGCGTAAGCCTTGCCTACTCTGTCCCAACGGTTGTCTCTGTCCATAGCGTAGTATCTGCCCATTACGGTAGCTACCTTACCAAGACCGATTTCCTTAAGCTTATCGCAGGTTTCCTGAACAAAGTCAGCACCTGATGCAGGAGGAACGTCACGGCCGTCGAGGAAGCAGTGAATGTAAACCTCCTTAACGCCCATCTTCTTTGCCATTTCAACAATAGCATACATATGAGTGTTGTGTGAATGAACACCACCGTCACTCATAAGACCCATAAGGTGAAGAGCACTGTTCTTTGCAAGGCAGTTTTCCATTGCACCCTTGAGAGCCTCATTCTCAAAGAAGTCACCGTCCTTGATGGACTTTGTGATTCTTGTAAGCTCCTGGTAAACAACGCGGCCTGCACCGATGTTTGTGTGACCAACTTCACTGTTACCCATCTGACCGTCGGGAAGACCAACATCCATACCTGAAGCACCGATAAAGGTCATGGGATTTTCTTTCATAATTTTGTCAAGATTAGGAGTAGCTGCGGCATCAATTGCATTACCGTAATTGTCGTCATTTCTGCCGAAGCCGTCCATAATACATAATAATACAGGTTTTTTCATTTGGATTATCCTTCCTTTCACTAAAAGGGATATTATATTTATTGTCAGCAGTAATTCTTTAGTTTGCAAATATGAATTCATCCGTCTTAAAATGCCCGAAGGGCATTTCCCTGACTACTGACTACTAACTACTGACTACTAAAAAGGGGCTCAATGAGCCCCTTTTGATTATGCTTCTGAAGCTGCCTTAACGATTACTGAGAAGTCAGCTGCCTTAAGTGATGCGCCGCCGATGAGACCACCGTCAACGTTAACCTTAGCAACAAGCTCTGCTGCATTAGCTGCGTTCATTGAACCGCCGTACTGAACTGTAACAGTTTCAGCAACGTCTGCACCGTAAGCTTCAGCGATAGCTGCACGGCAGTAGCCGTTACCTTCGTCAGCCTGATCAGCTGTTGCAGTAACGCCTGTACCGATAGCCCATACGGGCTCGTAAGCGATAACAACGTTCTTGAGATCCTCAGCGCTTACGTTTGTAAGAGCCATCTTTGTCTGATACTTAAGAAGAGTTTCTGTGTAGCCGAGCTCTCTCTGCTCAAGAGTTTCACCAACGCAGATGATGGGCTTGAGACCGGCCTTGAGAGCTGCAAGTGAACGAAGGTTTACAGTCTGGTCTGTTTCACCGAAGTACTGTCTTCTTTCACTGTGACCTACAACAACATATTCAACGCCGCATTCCTTGAGCATTTCAGCTGAGATTTCACCTGTGAATGCACCGGAAGCCTTGAAGTGTACGTTTTCAGCACCGATTTTGATGTTTGAGCCCTTAGCTGCTTCGATTGCTGTAGCAATGTCAACGAAGGGTACGCAAAGAACAACTTCACAGTCTGCACCTGCAACGAGGGGCTTCATTTCTTCGATGAGAGCCTTTGCCTGTGAGGGAGTCATATTCATTTTCCAGTTACCTGCGATAACTGCCTTACGTGTAGCTTTATTCATTTTAAATTACTCCTTTATGCTTTTTCAATTAATCCATAGCTCTAGTCTGATCCTGTGGCAAAGCCACCCTGACTACTGACTACCGGCTACTGACTACTTAAATCTTATTTGTCGTTAAGAGCAACAACACCGGGAAGATCCTTACCCTCGAGGAATTCGAGAGAAGCACCGCCGCCTGTTGAGATGTGGCTCATCTTGTCAGCGAAGCCGAGCTTCTGAACTGCTGCAGCTGAGTCGCCGCCACCGATGATTGAGATTGAACCGCTTTCAGCAACTGCTGTAGCAACTGCGATTGTACCTGAAGCAAAGTTCTTCCATTCTGAAACGCCCATAGGTCCGTTCCAGATAACTGTGCCTGCACCCTTGATAGCGTCTGCGAAGAGCTTTTCTGTCTTGGGACCGATATCAAGACCCATCCAGTCTTCGGGGAACTCGTTTGAGTTAGCAATCATAACCTCTGTGTTTTCATCGTATTCCTTACCGAGTCTGTTATCAACGGGGATAAGGAAGTTAACCCCCTTAGCCTTAGCTGATTCCATCATTTCTTTTGCAAGCTCGATCTTATCTTCTTCGCAAAGTGAAGTACCAACGCAGTAACCCTTTGCTGCATAGAAGGTGTAAGCCATACCGCCACCAACGATGAGAGTGTCAACCTTGTCCATAAGGTTTGTGATAACGCCGATCTTATCGCCTACCTTTGCACCGCCGAGGATTGCAACGAGAGGTCTCTTGGGATTTTCAAGAGCGCCGCCGATGTACTCGAGCTCCTTACGGATGAGGTAACCGCCGACTGCGGGAAGATAATCAGCAACACCTGTTGTTGAAGAGTGAGCTCTGTGAGCTGAACCGAATGCGTCGTTTACATAGATTTCTGCAAGTGAAGCAAGAGCCTTTGAGAATTCGGGATCATTCTTTGTTTCTTCTTTATGGAAACGAACGTTTTCAAGAAGAAGAACTTCGCCTTCCTTAAGATCAGCAGCAAGAGCCTGTGCGCTTTCACCTACAACGTCCTTTGCCATCTTAACCTCGATGCCGAGAAGCTCGCCGAGTCTTACAGCAACGGGAGCAAGTGAGAATTCGGGATTGAATTCACCCTTGGGTCTGCCGAGGTGTGAGCAAGCGATAACCTTTGCACCGTTGTCAAGAAGATACTTGATTGTGGGAAGTGAAGCAACGATTCTCTTATCACTTGTGATAACACCGTTTTCCATCTTTACGTTGAAGTCGCAACGGATGAGGACTTTTTTGCCTCTTACGTCAATATCTTCAACTGATTTCTTGTTTAATACGTTCATTATGTTTCGTTCCTTTCATAATAACTTTTAGAATTAAAAACACCATTTGTTATTTTATAACATTATTACGCTTTTTTCAAGTGTTTAGGCATAAAAAATATGCATAAATAAATGTAGAATTTCACATAAGTTGCGTGTTTATTCCTTTTTGATGTTGAAATAAATTCATTACAATAGTATAATATTGTAAAATCAAAAGGAGAGGACGTTAAAAAATGAAAAAAGTCACAACCAAAACAATCGTTCAGTTCTGCCTTCCGCAGTTTGCTGTAGGTCTTTTCACAACCATGCTGAACAACTATCTTATCTACTTCTATCAGCCCACAGAAAGCTCAGGTCTTCCCACCCTTATCACTCAGGGCACGGTTTTCCTCGGCATCCTCACAGTCATAGGCTTCATCAAGGCAGCAGGTCACATCATTGACGCTGTAACTGACCCCCTTGTTGCCTCCTTAAGTGACAGAAGCAAGAACAAAAACGGCAGAAGAATTCCCTTTATGAAAATCTACGCTCTGCCCTTTGCACTTTCCTCACTTCTTATTTTCTGGACTCCCTCAGATACACCGGGCATGCTCAACAACATCTGGGTCGGTGTTTTCATCTGGCTTTACTACATATTCTACACCCTTTATATGATTCCCCACAATGCTCTTTTACCTGAAATGATCAATGAGCCCGAGCAGAGAGTCAACGCTTACACAATGCACTCTCTGTTCTTTGTAACAGGCAGTATGCTCGGTTATGCAACCCCTGCTCTTGTTTCACTTATGAAAAGCGCTCTTGACCTTACTCCTCTTATGGCATGGAGAGCAACCTTTGCTGTGTTCACCTTCATCGGTGTAATTCTTCTTTACATCCCCTGCTTTACAATCAAGGAAAAGGATTACGTCAATTCTGTTATTCCTCAGATTTCACTTTCTCAGTCACTCAGCCACGCCTTCAAGAACAAGCACTTCATCATTCTTACAATCGGTCAGCTTCTTGAAGGAACAGGTATGTCCTTCTTCCAGGCTTGCATTATGTACTACATCACAAGCCTTATGAACATTCCCGAGGAGCAGTCGATCATTATTATGGCAACCTCAATTGTAGGCTCTCTCGTTCTTTATCCCTTCATCGGCAAATGGGCAAAGAACAAGGGCAAGAAGATTCCCATGATTGCCGGCTGTACAATCTTTGCTCTTAGTGAATTTGTTATCTGTCTTTGTGACAAAATCCCCGGAAACAGCATGACAATTGCCCTTGCTTTCGCACTTATTGTTTCCTTCCCCTTTGCAGTGCTCAATGTTCTTCCCGGCTCAATGATGAGCGATGTCATCCAGTATGACACCATCACAAGCGGAGTTAATCAGGAGGGCATCTTCGGTGCAGCAAGAAGCTTCATTACAAAAATGGGTACCTCCCTTGCAACAATGGTTGTTCCCTCACTTGTTGCCGTTGGCGCTCTGAACGGCGAGAATGTCGGCAAAAATGGACTTATGCTTTCAGCAGTTGTCGGTGGCATCATCTGCCTTGCAGCCGTTGCAGTATTTGCTCTTTATAACGAAAAAGAGGTTCTTGGTGTAATCCGTGAAAACAAGAAAAACACAGAAAAAGCTTAAAGGTGAATAAAATGAAAAAGAATATCTTTCAATCAAAATCATTCTGCTTAGCGATACTTATCCCTGCATTTATTTACGGCCTTGCGCTCCCCTTCTTCTGGGGAAACAATCCCGCTTCGGAGCTTGGCACCCTTTCACTTCTTTGTGAGGATCCCGACAAGAAGATTTTCTTCTGGCTCTGGGGTATTCTCACTTCAGGAAGCATCATCGCTAACACTCAGCTTCTTTACTCAAGATATAACATCAAAAGCAAGGTTTCAGACTTCTTCTGCCTTCTTTCTTTTATCGGTGTATGTGTTGTTGCCCTCACTCTCGGTCACAGCATTGAGGACTGGAATCCCAAAAGAATTGCTCACTGGGTTGCAACAGGACTTTTCATTGCTTTCACAGTGGTTCCTCTTCTGATTCCCTTCATCAAGCACAGAAAAGAAAATAAGAACTTCATTATTTTTGCTGTCTGTACAGTGATGATTCTTATGAGCTTTGTTGTGATTTTCGTCTTTATCGGAAAGAGCGCACTGATGGAAATGATTCCCATCGCACTTATTGAGTTTTTCCTTTTCATTGTGAACTTCACAAAGGTGTTCAAGGACAAGACAAAGGAAACTGTCACAAAATAAATTGCACAAAGAAAAACTGACGAAACATCTGATTTCGTCAGTTTTTTTCATATATTTGCAACAGTCTGTTGCTTGTCGTTTTATGCTTTGATCGCCCAACGCATCTTAGTGCACTTTGAACGGCTGTTTCTTATTATCTCCTCGTGAGTTGGACGGATAACATCTCTTGCAACGGATGAGTAAACACCCTGCTTATGAAGCTCCTTGAAGGACTTTTTAACGAGTCTGTCCTCACCTGAGTGGAAGGTAAGCACTGCCACTCTGCCACCCTCATTAAGCACCTCGGGCAGCTTTTCAAGGAAGGAATAAAGCACCTCAAACTCGCTGTTGACATCAATTCTTATTGCCTGGAAAGTGCGCTGACAGGACTTCTTCACCGCATCCTTCTGCTGACTTTTAGGAAGGAAGGAAAGTGCCTCCTCAACGCATTTGCGAAGCGCCTGAGTGGTTTCAACGGGCTTACCCATATAATAATATTTCATTATGCACTTTGCAATCTCTTCAGCATAAGGCTCGTCGGCATTTTCAGTAAGCATACCTATGATTTCATCCTTGGTCATTTCCTTGAGCCTTTCTGCGGCACTCTGTCCCTTGTGAGGGTTGAGTCTGAGGTCAAGAGGACCTTCGACCTTATAGGAAAAGCCTCTTTCGGGGTTGTCAATCTGCATTGAGCTTACTCCGAGGTCAGCGAGGATGAAGTCAAACTTCTTACCCGTATCGGCAACAACCTTGTCAATGTCGGCGAAATTCTGCAATCTTACTGTGAGAACATCCTCACTGAAGCCTGCTTCACGAAGTCGCTTTTCAGTCTTCGCTGACTCAATCGGGTCAACATCAAGAGCGTAAATATGACCGTTCCCCTCGAGCTTTTCAAGCATTGCTCTTGTGTGTCCGCCATAACCGAGAGTAGCGTCAAGACCTACCTGTCCCGGCCTGATATCGAGAAATTCAAGAATTTCGTTTACCATAATGGAAATGTGCATACCTGCGGGAGTTGCACCTCTTGCGATGATGTGCGCAACATCGTCAGCATATTTTTCGGGGTTGAGCTCCTTATATTTTTCCTCAAATTTTCTCGGATGTGTGCCTTTATAGCGCACTCTTCTTTTATGCTTTACTTCTTCCATAATTCAACTTTCCTCACTACTCACTACTTACTACTTACTACTCTTACATGTCTCTTTCCGCAATGTCGGCAAAGGTTTCACGTCTTACTGCAAGGTAATCCTTTTTACCGTCGAGCATTACAACAGCAGGACGGGGAATTCTGTTATAGTTTGATGCCATTGAGAAGTTGTAAGCGCCCGTTGTGCAGACTGCAACGATGTCACCTCTTACAGGCTTGGGAAGCTTGACCTCGGGCTGAATAATGTCACCGCTTTCACAGCAACGGCCAACAACATCACATTCAAAATCGCATTCTTCATTCATACGGTTAGCAAGTAAAAGTGTGTACTTTGAGCCGTAGAGAGCATAACGGGGATTATCTGTCATGCCACCGTCAACGGAAACATAGTTCTTATAGCCTGTGATTTCCTTGAGTGTACCTACGGTGTAAAGAGTCATACCTGCATCGGCAACAATGCTTCTGCCCGGCTCCATAATAACCTTGGGCATATCCATGCAAAGCTCGGAAACTGTCTTTTTGATGTGAACAGAAAGGCTTTCTATTGCCTTTTCGATATCGAGATAGGGGTCATTTTCAGTGTATCTTACGCCAAATCCGCCACCCATATTGAGAATTTCAGTCTTAAAGCCGTACATTTCCTCCATCTTTTTTGCAAAGTGAATCATAATTGTGGAGGCTTCAAGGTAAACATCGCCTTCCTCATCAAAAACCTGAGAGCCGACGTGACAGTGAAAGCCCTTGATGTCAAGATTCTTAAAGGTAAGAGCTT
>JAZKYQ010000084.1:0-15628 GCA_045612205.1 Acutalibacteraceae bacterium
CCTAACGGCTGATGATATACCAAGCCTGTCGGCTTGGATAAAAAAAATCCGAAAGCAAATGCTTTCGGATTTTTTTGGCTGCGGAACTAGGATTCGAACCCAGACAAACAGAGTCAGAGTCTGCTGTGCTACCCTTACACAATTCCGCAACGAACAAGGCATATTATACACATATAAAAAGAAAATGTCAAGGCTTTTTTGAAAGTTTTTTCAACTTTTTTCATTCTTTTTTAAGCAATAATCCCGACCGGACTTTTTATATCCGATCGGGAAATTTTATCACTTTTGTGATGCGAGGTAATCCTCAAGAATCATTACTGCAGAAACTGCGTCAACGATGTCTTTTCTCTTTTTGCCCGTTACATTTGTGACATTAAGAGCTCTGTGAGCTGAAACCGTTGTGAGTCTTTCATCCCACATCACTGTTTCAATGCCAGTTGCCTCCTGAAGCTTCTCGGCAAAGGCCTTGCACTTTTGTGCTCTGTCCCCTTCACTGCCGTCCATATTCTTCGGGAGTCCCACAACAATACGCTCAGCATAATGCTTTTTCACAAGCTCACCGATCTGCGCAATAACCTTCGGTTCGTAGCTCTGATTTATTACCGTAACGGGAGAAGCAAGCATCTGCATCCTGTCGCAGACGGCAATACCCGTTCTTGCATCACCGTAATCAACTGAAAGAATAATCATTTTTTACCTCTTATTCTTCATTTACAGAAGCGATGTAAATATAGGTTTCATCTTTTACTTCATCAAAATCTCTGTCATCAAGGTCTTCATGAATTTCCTCGAATACAGATGAGAAGATCTTATCAGCTTCTGCTGTATCGGTGTCACCAGGAATATCAAAGCCAAGCCAAACAGCAGTTACATAATAAGGTGTGCCGCCGCAGAACCACTTGTCGTAGTTGTTTGTGGTTGTACCTGTCTTTGCAAAGGTATCAAAGCCGCTTACTCCGTAGCCGTAACCTGTACCGTAGGTCTGTGTAATAGTACTGAACATAATGTCAAGCATTATATCGGCTGCTTCTTCTGAGATTGCTCTTTCAGGCTTATTCTTAGTGTTATCAAGAATAACTGCACCGTTTCTGTCTGTTACCTTGTAGTAGCTGTAGGGCTCAAAGTAATAACCGCCGTTACCGAAGGTAGCATAAGCCGCTGCCATTTCAAGAGTTGTAACACCTGTTTCCGTACCGCCGCAGGCCATAGCACTATAGGTAATATCGCCCTCGGAAAGGTTAAGATGGAAAACATCATTAGCATAGTGGAAGCTTCTTTCAAGGCCGAGCATTTCATCAATGATTCTTGCAGGAATTGTGTTGAGTGACTGAGCAACAGCATACTCAACCTCAAGATCCTTGCCTGAACCGTGGTCACCTGAATAGTTCTGAGGCCATGTTTCACCGTCAACGGTGATAGCCTTATCAAGAACTGTTGTTTTACCGCTTTCAAGAAGTCCCTTATCAAAAGCAGGTCCGTAAACAGCAAGAGGCTTGATTGATGAACCGGGCTGTCTCTTACCCATTTCATCAGTAGCTCTGTTAAAGCCTCGGTTTGCCTCCTTCTTGTCAGCACCTCCGGCAACTGCAATGATTCTGCCGTTATAATCCATAATGGTCATAGCTGACTGAACCTCGTCACCGTTTGTATCATAGCCTGCATCAGGGAAGCCTACTCTGTTTTCAAAAATGTACTCAATTGAATCCTGAACGTCAAGATCAACGGCTGAATAGATGTTAAGACCGCCGTAATAAACTCTCTGCCAGGCTTCTGTATATTCAAGGTTGTATTTTTCCTGAAGGTCTTCGATTACCTCGTCAATGAGATATTCCTCGTACCAGCTGTAAATATCCTCATCCTTGATTTCCTCTGTCTGGTCGTAAATGGTATATTCCTGAACCTCAATCTTTTCCTTGAGAGCCTTTTCGTACTGCTTAGTTGAAATCTTACCCTGATCGTGCATATACCAGAGACATTCGTCTCTTCTTTCCATACAGGCTTCAAAATCAACATACGGATTAAGTGAGTAAGGAGCCTTTGTAATACCTGCAATTGTTGCGCACTCGGAAAGTGTGAGCTCGGAAAGCTCTTTTCCGAAATAGGTTTCTGCAGCAGTCTTTACACCGTAGCAGCCTGCACCGAGAGAGGCAGTATTGAGATAAGCTTCAAGGATATCCTTCTTTGAATAGTTTCTTTCAAAGTTAAGAGCCTTGAGAATTTCGTGGAACTTTCTCATATAGGTTGCTTCGTTCTGATCAGTAAGGTTCTTGATAAGCTGCTGAGTGATGGTTGAAGCACCCTGACCTTCATATGCAGGATTAATGAAAACACCGATGGTTCTGATCCAGTCAACACCCGGATGCTCATAAAAACGCTTGTCCTCAAGACAGATGAACGCCCACTGAAGGTTGAGAGGCATTTCATCATAGTCAACCCAGATGCGGTTTTCCTCACCATGAAGGCGACGCAACTCCTGTGCCTTACCGCTTGCGTCATAAGCATAGATAAAGGATGTCTGACTCTGTGAGCTCTTGTAAGAGTCAAGGTCAATTGCGCTTGTGCCGTTGATTACGCTGTCAACATAAGTAAGCAGCGAACCGCCTACGATAATACCTGTGAGCATAACAGAGACAAAGCAACAGAAGAAGAACAGAAAAATTCCGAAAGCTACGGGGTGCTTCTTTTTCTTCTTGTTCTTTTTTTCCTTCTTTCCTTTACGGGCTGTTGTCACCTCATTGATATTCTCTTCAGAGGATAAATTCTTCTTTGATTTTCGTGCCATAACTGTACACTCCTTTAAATATATACAAATACCCATATTCTAGTTTATTATAATAAATTTGAAAGATTAAATCAACATTAAAGTAAAGATTTTTTTCAAAAATAAGGATTTTTTCTTGAAAAAATAAAAAAATATTCCGAAAATGATTTACGCCATCTTCGGAACATAAAAGCTTAACGTCCTTTTATTTGCTGTAGAGGCTCTTTATATTCTCCACACGGTTAAGAATATCCTTTTTAAGGCTTTCAGGAGCAATAACCTCCACCTTATCGCCAAACTGCATAATCCAGGAAACAAGACCGTCACTGCAGACACATTTTGTCTCAAGAATAAACTTGTGCTCGCTGTCCCCTGCTGTTTTTTTGATGCTGCACTCTTCACCGAAGCGGTCAACCATTTCCTCAAGTATTGCATCGTTGCAGCGGAGTGTGAGCTTCTGTGTGTCACCGCTGAACATGTTAAACAGCTTTCCCGAATAATCGGCCGAGTCAAAAAAGCTTCTGTAGGGTGAAACCTCGGAAAAGTCACGGGCGGACTCATCAGCAATTACAACCCTTTTCATTCGGTCGATTCTTGTGTGCATAAGGTTATCATACTTGGAGTTGTTTGATACAAGGTAATAATGATCATTACTCCAGATGAGAGCATAGGGGCTGACCGTCAGCTCCTTTTCCTCACGGATAATCTCCTTTGCCTGCTCATCTATTATTCGCTTGATATATGTAAAGGAAATCTTCTTTTTATGCAAAATTGCCTTATTGACAAGGTCAATATTATAATAAATTTCCTCGTTTGTGCATTTGTTTCGGTTTTCAATATAAACCTGTCTGTCAAGGATTTTTGCCTGATTGACACTGCAAAGGTTTCCGATTTTCTTTATCAGCTCCTTACTCTTTTTTGCGCTGATAAAGTTTGCCGCCTGAACCGCATCCATAAGAAGTCGAAGCTCGGGAAGCTCAAAATCACGGTTAAGAATGCGGTAGCCTCTCTTTTCTGTTGAGATATCCACACCGTAGTCCTTGAGCGTAGCAATATCGGCATAAATTGATTTTCTTTCGCATTCTATACCCTTTTCACTGAGCATCTCCATAAGCTCATCAGCTTTGACCATATTATCCTCATCGCTGTATTTTTCAAGATAATGCTTGATATATAAAAGCTTGAGCTTAGTGTAACCCTTTTCTGCCATATAACTCACCTCAACCGGATTATACCACAACATAAATAAAAAGTAAATATTTGCAGTCCGAAAAAACGGACTAAAAAAAGAAGCTGTGATCCGATCACAGCTTCTTTTTTTATCAATAAGTCATTTTTGCATTAATTTCCTTAACAACATCCTCGTGAAGCTTCATAATCTCACGGTCATAGGTAAGCATACCGTTTACCTCGAACTCAACGTCAGAAACCTGAGTATAAACTGTTGCGGAAAGTCCGTTCTTGATGTTGGGAATAATCTGCTTTTCGTGAAGCTTTCTGTAAGCCTCTGTGAGCTTGTCCTTATCAGCGTACATCTGATAACCGAAGCTCTTATCCCAGTTCCATACGTGGCCCTTGATTTTACTGCTGTAGCCGCCGTATTCACTAAGAACGATGGGTCTGTTATCATACTTGGGAAGGATAACAGGCATAATATACTTGTGGATGCTTCTGAAATCGGGACCCTTCTGATCGTACCATCCGCTTGCGTGGTCACAGAAGCGTGTGGGATCCTTTTTCTTTGTCCATTCACCGATTCTCTTTGCGTCAAACTGTCCCCAGGCTTCGTTAAAGGGTACCCAGCAACAAATTGAGGTGTAGTTGTAAAGAGCGTCTATCATTTCCTCGTATTCTGCTTCAAACTGAAGTCTCCATTCGAGCTTTTCTCTCTGCTGAAGCTTGTAATTGTTGTCCTTCTTGGTAAGGTAAACAAGAGGATTAAGGAAGCTGTGGATGTTAGGAATAACACCGACATAAAGGGTGCTGAAATTCTGTCCGCCGCTGATCATATCCTGCCATACGAGCATACCGTACTTATCGCAATAATAGTACCATCTTGCAGGCTCAACCTTGATATGCTTACGAAGCATATTGAAGCCGAGCTCCTTCATCTTCACGATGTCATAAATCATAGCTTCGTCTGTGGGAGGTGTAAGCTGACCGTCACTCCAGTAGCCCTGATCGAGAAGACCTCTCTGGAAGTAAGGCTCATTGTTAAGGAAGAGTCTCTTGTAGCCGCCGTATTCGCCGATTGAATACTTACGCATACCGAAGTAACCCTTTACTGTATCGCTTACAGCACCGTCCTTTGAAAGCTCAAGAACAAAGTCATAAAGGAAGGGATTTTCAGGTGACCAGAGCTTTGCATCGGGAATTTCAACCTTATCGTCAGCTGAGATTTCCTTTTCAGCCACAACCTTATCACCGTCAAGAACCTTGATTTTAAGTGAGCCTTCACCGATTACGGCTGTCTTGATTTCAAGAACACCTGCATCAATATCGGGAGTGAGCTTATATTCTTTAATATAGCTTTCGCTTACAGCTTCAAGCCAGACTGTCTGCCAGATGCCTGAGGTTGAGGTGTACCAGAAGCCGTGGGAATAGCTTGCCTGCTTACCTCTGTTCTGCCAGGCTTCGTCTGTGGGGTCATAAACCCATACAACAAGCTCATTTTCACCCTCTTTGAGTGCATCGGTGATGTCAATTGTGAAGGGACAGTAGCCACCGATGTGTGAGCCTACCTGTGTTTTATTTACATAAACCTTGCATTCCCAGTCAACTGCACCGAAGTGAAGAAGTGTTCTCTTATCCTTGAAGGACTCGGGAAGAGTGAAGCTCTTTCTGTACCAGAGACGGTCTGCAGCGGTAATTCTTCTGCAGATGCCTGAAAGACAGCTTTCAACTGCAAAGGGTACACGGATTTGTTCTTCGTACTTGTCACACCACTCTGCCTTTGCGTCGGTGATTGCGAAATCGAACATACCGTTAAGGTTAACCCAATTGTCCTCTCTTACCATCTGAGGACGGGGATATTCAGGAAGAGGAAGGTCACACATTGCCTCTTCTGACCAACGTGTCTTTAATGTCATCATAATATATTTTCTCCTTTAATTTATCATTTAAGATAATCTGAAGATACCCAGCCTTCAAGGCCTGATGAATCAACCTTAACATATACCCAGCCACTGACTGTAGCACTGTAGCCGATAACTGTTACAGCTGTGCCGTAAGGAAGCTTGCCCTTGTTGTTGAAGTCTGTACCGGGGCCGAAACGGATGTAAAGATTTGCGTTATTCGGTGTATTTACCGAAGCTTTATATGAAGCTTCATATTTAACATGCTCACGGTCATAATCAGTTGTGGGCTGAGTTGTAGGCTGTGTTGTGGGAGCAGTTGTAGTGGGTTTTGTAGTTGTAGGTCTTGTTGTGGTGGGTCTTGTTGTAGTGGGAGCAGTTGTTGTAACATACTGCTGAAGACCTGATGAGCTTACCCAACCGTAAACTCCGAGATATGCGCTTTCTACATAATAGTAGCCGTTTTCACTTGCATAAGCCCAAAGAGGATAGCCGTATGCATGAGTTCCCATTGTTGTGCCTGAGGATGAGGGACTGGTTTTAATGCTTACTGAGCCTGAGGGATAATATACAACTGACTGGCTATACCAGCTTGAAGGCTGCTTTGCTGTTGTAGCTACTGTTGTGGCTGCAGTAGTTGTAGGCTTTGTAGTGGTGGGTGATGTTGTTGTGGGAGCGGTGGTTGTAGGAGCAGTTGTCGAGGGAACAGTTGTTGTAGGAGCAGTAGTTGTAGGTGAAGTTGTGGTCATTGCTCCGGGAACAGTTGTTGATGTGCCTGTACTGCTTGTTGTTTCACCGGGATTTGTTGAAGAGGTTTCACCCTCTTTGGTGGTTGTTGTGTCACCGGGATTTGTTGATGTGGTTTCAGCAGGCTTTGCTGTTGAAGGTGCAGTTGTTGATGAGGTTGTGGCATTTGCGTCGGTTGTGCTTGTGTTGTCCTGAATCTTAGGAAGAACATTATCCATAACATAACCTGCGGCAAAGATGATGCCTACAAGAACTGCTACAAGAGCAAATACCATTGCATAGCCCTTATTTGATGACTTCTTATCTGTCTTATTCTTTTCTTTTTTGATTTTATCATTGTGTGCCTTTGTAATATCCTCTATTTCATCCTTGCTTGTTTTTTCAAAAACTGAAGGATCAAAAAGAGCTTCAAGAAGAGAGTTATCCTCTTTTACCGGAGCCTGCTGAACAGGCTCATCCTGAGGAAGCTCCTGCTGAGCCTGCTTGAGCTGATCAAGGCTCATGATAATTGTATCGCCTGAAGCGTCGTCATCTTCTTCATCATCTGCATCGAAAAGAACCTGAGCAATAGGAGCCTCTTCCTTCTTATCAAGATAGGAAAGCTCACTTGTATATTCCGGAGGAGCAAAGCCGTCATTCTCTGAAGCAAAGCCATCCTCAACGGAGGCTACGATGATATCATCAGCAAAGCCGTCTTCTGCAGGTGCTGCTTCAGCCTGCTGAGGAGCTTCCTCATGCTGAATGAAAATCTCTTCACCTTCGTCAGCGAAGCCGTCTTCAACCTCTGCTTCGGGTACATACTCGGGAATAGCCTCTACAACAACGGCCTTTTCCTCTTTTGTGTCTGCCTCGAGCTCCATTGCAGGCTCTGCCTTTTCCTCTTCAAAGTCCATTGCCTTGAATACATTGGGAGTAAACTCGGGAACTTCAACCTCGTTTACTTCTTTTTCAGCTTCATTTGAGCCGTCAAGGCTGATAATCATGCCGCATTCGGGGCAAAAATCAGCTCCCTGAGGAAGCTCTTTACCGCAATAATTACATTTCATATAATCACTCCTGTTTTTTATAATCTGAATAACTTATTTTACTTCATAATGTGCCATATATAATCTTAACACACAATAGCATTCTTTTCAAGACTTAATTATTAATTTTCCTTGATGACAACACTTCTTTTTTTCTTTCCGGCATATCACACACAAAAGCCGCACCAAGCACCATCACTGCACCGATTATACCGAAAAGGCTCATATGCTCTTTGAGAATAACCGCAGAAAGCACAAGGGCAAAAACGGGATCAATATAGCTCAGAATCGCCACTGACTGCGCCTTAAGGCTTTTCATTGAGCCGAAGTAAAGAGTATAGGCAAAGCCTGTATGGAAAACGCCGACAAACACAAGAAGAATAACACTTTTTGTATCAAAAACAAGCTCATCAGCCTTGACTGTGAAGAGATTATAAACACCCACAACTGCCGCAGCACACAAAAGCTGGATATAGGTTTTGTCATAGGCAGGAATTTCCTTCATTTTCTTGTTGATTACAACAACAGATGCATAAAATGCCGCCGCAACAAGTCCGAAAATGACACCCTTGAGCTGACTTTCACCTGCTTGAGTCTTTTCAAAAACACCGCTGACAAATGCCATACCAACAAGAGCAGTAACAAGGCAGACGATCTTTTTCACCGTCAGCTTTTCTCTGAAGACAATCGGTGAGGCAATAATAACAAACATCGGTGCCATATAATAGCAGAGAGTTGCCGTTGCAACGGTTGTGTAACGATAGCTTTCAAAAAGTGCAACCCAGTTAACACCGATGAACGCACCAGAAAGCACAAGCAGGAAAAGATTATCCTTTATTGCTTTTTTGTCGCTCTTCTGCCTGGTGAAAAGCATAAAAAGAAGAATCACTGCACAACCGATAATACCTCTTGAAAAGGCAATAAATGATGAAGGATACGGAATGTACCTTACAAAAATACCTATTGAAGAGAAAATCAGCATTGCAAGAATAAAATTAAGCTTACCTTTTTCTTTCACCTTTTTCACTTCCTTAAAAACGAATACAGTTTATTCTAACACAAAAAAATTCCGCCGTAAAGAGCAAATCTTCACGACGGAAAATTATTATTTCTTAAAGCGGATAACGTTAAAGGAAAGAGGCTCAAGCTCTGCAACAAAGGTCTTGCCTTCTTCTGCAGGAAGGGATTTTTTGCACATCTTAACCTTTTCATTGTCAAAAGTGTTTTCCTGATAAACATCAAAGCCCTCAAGAGCTTCTGCAGCAAAGGGCTTATAGCCTTCAAAGCCGAGAAGATTTATCTCAAGAAGCATCTTTTCGTCAAGAGAACGGTTAACGGCAAAAAGAGCAATTTCGTCCTTTTCTTCATCATAGGTGATGATTGACTCAAGGTAAGGAACATCGGTAAAGTCCTTACAGTCATACCTGGGTGAATCGATGATAGGATTGAGTGCCACTCCCCTTGCAAACTCGGACATAACCTTAAAGGGATAGAAGGTTGTCTGACGGAAGGCACCGCCGCCCGTTTTCGTAAAGATAGGCGCAATAACATTTACAAGCTGAGCAAGGCAGGCAATCTTTACTCTGTCAGCGTGACGAAGAAGAGTAATGAGCATACATGCGACAACAAGTGCATCCTCAAAGTTATAGATATCCTCGAGCTGATTGGGCGCCGTTGACCAACGCTCAACGGGAGCTCCGTTTGAATGATACCATACATTCCACTCGTCAAAGGAAAGGTTAATCTTTTTCTTGCTTCTCTTCTTTGCCTTTACAAAGTCGCAGATACAGATAACGCTGTAAATGAAATCCTCAAGGTCAAGGTTCTTTGCAAGGAAAGAAGCAGTATCTCTTGAGTGATTGTCGTAATACTGGTGAAGTGAAACATAGTCAACATTATCATAGGCGATATCAAGGGCCTTATGCTCCCAGTCACCGAAGGTGCTCATATAACGGCTTGATGAACCGCAGAGAACGGTTTCGATTGAAGAGTCAACCCACTTCATCATTTTTGACGCTTCGTTTGCAACTCTGCCGTACTCCTCGGCAGTTTTTGAGCACATCTGCCAGGGGCCGTCCATTTCATTGCCGAGGCACCAGAGCTTAACATCCCAGGGATCCTTATAGCCGTGCTTTATACGAAGGTCGGAATATTTTGAATTTGATTTATGATTGCAGTATTCAACGAGAGCTCTTGCCGCATCAGGGCCTCGTGTGCCGAGGTTTACGGCCATCATAGGAGCAGTCTTAGCCTTCTGACACCAGCGCATAAACTCATTTGTACCAAAGGTATTAGGCTCGGTAACACCCCATGCAAGCTCAAGTCTCTTCGGTCTTTCACTTACAGGACCTACACCGTCCTCCCAGTCATAGCCTGAAACGAAGTTACCGCCGGGGTAACGCACGATGGGCACATCAAGCTCGTTGATAAGCTTTATAACATCGGTACGGAAGCCTTCCTCATCAGCAAGAGGATGACCCGGCTCATAGATTCCGCCGTAAACGGCTCTGCCGAGATGCTCGATGAATGAGCCGAACATTCTTCTGTCAATGCTGCCGATTTTCATTTCAGCCGCAACAGTAATTTTTGCTTTCATAATATTTCCTCCGAAAAACTTTATTAGTTTTTTATCAGTTTAACATAATAAAAAGACAATGTAAATATCAAAAGCAAAATATACAACAAAACATGCTATTTCATTAACAAAAAAGGAAACCTTCTGAAAGGTTTCCCAAAAAATTCTTATAACAATTCCAACCGGAGCCGTTACAAATTATTTTCTTTTTTTATTCGTTTAACATCATCAAGAGAAAGCCCGCTATACTGAGCAACTTTTTCTAAAATGACATTATCTTTCAGCATTTCAATTGCGGCTTCATTTGCTGCCTTAGTTGCTGCTTCTTTTCTCATATCTTCCATCATCTTACACATAGCACTGCTACCTCCTTTTGTTTCTTTGAAGTATTTAACTTTATCAGCAAGCTCTTTGTAATACATATCAGAGGCATCCGTACACCTGAAATCATACATCAGTTTACCGATAGGACTGCTCTGATTATCATACTTACCGTTTACAAATATTATGTGCGAACCGTCATCAAATAATTCATCGGTTTCAATTATTTTACGCTCAATATGATAAAGTGGCAAGCCTTTTTTAAAAATATCTTTTTCAGTTATAAAAATTACATAAGTTTCTTGAAGGTTCTGATAATCCTTACCCTTTTCCAACAAATATGTATCAAGTACCGAATTATTATATCTCGCCCTTTTTGGGCTTGCACCTCTGTCTGCTCTCTGAATTTCAATATCGTATGGTTTTCCTTTCTCATCGGTTGCAAAAACATCGAATTTTACAGAATGACCTACTATTGAACGAAATTCTTTTTGAACTACTACTGAATGAACCACTAAATCATCACGGTTCAATATAATATTTAATAACAGCTGTGTAGCTTCAACATTCTGATCGAAAACCTTTGACATAAAATCATCGTCCATCAATCTGAATTTTTTCAACCGTTCAATATCTTCAAGCAAACATCCGTTAATTCTATCTGCCAAGACATTGCACCTCCAAGCTTAATCCTGTTTATATTATATCTGATTGCTTTCTATGTGCTAACATTAGTTTATCATTTATAAAGAAAAAAATCAATCCTTGACTACAAAAAAATAACGGCAGAAAGCTTCTGCCGTTACAATTATTAATATATTACTGTCATACAACCTCAACGCTGTACACTGTGGGGATTTTGCAGGGGTAGGTTTCCTGTACCGTGCCGTCAAAGGTGATTTTTATGCTGTCCCCTGCCTTGACGCTGACTGTCGTCCCGTCATAAAGCACGCCTGAAAGTGTCGCTTCTGTATCAACCGTCATAAGGCTGTTACCTCTGTCGGTCACCTTGACAAGAAAGCCTCCACCGTCATAAACCTCTGCAACCTTTGCAGTGAAGTAAAGGTCGATCTTTTCTGTTGTGGTGAAGGTGATGCTGTCATAATCAAAATCCGAAGCCGTTACTGCAGCCGTTGTTGTGGCAACTGCATCGGGATTGTAGCCTTCACTTGTCATTTCAACTGCGGGAACTGTAATCTCGTAGTCATCATAATAGTCGTATCCGTACTCTTCATAATCGGGCTCATCATCTTCTTTGTTAAGAATTTCACATTTTCTCAGAAGCTCTGCAGTTGCGATATCAAACTCGCAGACATTGTAATTGTCGATTGTGTAAAGCTTCTGTCCGATGTAGGTTCCGCGGAAAACGTCGCCTATAAATTTTTCTGTTGAGTGGACGAAGCCTAAGTGACTGCTGATTTCACCGTTTTCGATTTTAAGAAGCTTGTAGCTTAAAACAACGCCTGTGTCATAATGCTCAACGGGGAAGCCGATAAGCTTTTCCTCGGGATAGCTGATAAATGCCTTGGGATTGTCAAGTGCCTGAGAGTAAACGTCCTTAAGCACAAAGTTGTCAACCTCTTTGGGATTTTTAAGGTCGCTGACGTCAAAGAGTGAAACCTTAAGGCTTGACCAGTCGGCACTTTCCTCGTCACCGTCATAACCTAAGCCCACTACAAGTCCGTCTGCTACGGGGTGAAGGTATGATGAGAAGCCGGGAAGCTTGACTTCACCGATAACCTTCGGTGCAGTCGGATCGGAAAGGTCAAGGGTGAAAAGAGGGTCGGTGTTACGGAAGGTTACAACATAACCGACTGCACCCATAAAACGGACTGATTTAACCTGCTCGTCATAGGCAAGATCCTCAAGTGCACCGATAAGCTGAAGATCTTTGTTAAGCACATAGATATTGCTTACATCGGTGTCGTGCTTATAGCTGTAATAGGTTGTTGCAACACGGAGATTACCTTCGTATTCGTCAAAGGAGAACTGATTGAGGAAGATACCCTTTACCGTGCCTGACGCCTTGTAGGCAACCTTTGTGCCGTCAATGCTGAAGGAGTAAATTTCCGTGTAATTGCCGTTGTCATAATCGTGATTGCCTGTTGCGACATAAAGTGCATCCTTTGAGCAGTAAACCTCTCTGCCTGAGCCGAGAACGGAAACAGATGTCACCTCACCGTCATCAAGCTTTGTGTCATAAACCGTAAGTATAACATAGTTATCACTGTCATAATCGTAAATGTAAACACAATCACAGGTGATTTCCTTGCCGTTAACGGAAGGAATAGCGTTTTTCTTGATTTCCTCTTCGCTGTCACCACGGACTCTGTAGTTACTCACTGTATAAAGCACGCCATCAATCATTCGTGAGCTGACATACTCATAACCGTCCTGACTTACCTCACGGATAAGTGTAGGCTTCTCTCTGTCGGAGATATCATAAACAAAGGAAACAACCTCACTGTCACCTGCATAGTAATATCCGTAGCCGTACATGGTGTCGTAAACAAGGGCGCCGGTGTAAATTTCGGCTTCTTCCTTGATTTTTTCTGTTTTTGTTGCAAGAACAACGAGTCTGTCACCGTTTACATACATTTCCTGAATGTTGAAGTAGCTGTCCTCACCCTCAATTTCTATTGTTGAGGCAACGGTCATATCAGCGGCATTGACGATTGTAATTCGTCTGTCAACCTGATAAACGCCTCCCGAGAGAATGTAAAGGTACTTGCCGTCATTTTTGATGATGTCGGCTTCGTCAACGTTCTCAACCTGAGTGTTTGTTTTGCCGTAGCTTTCTTCAGCAGAGTCTTCGAGCGAATCATAATATACCTCATATTCGTCATCCGCTGTAGTGCCTGCGGCAGGAGCTTCATATTTGACATCATCGTCAGCAGCGCCGGTGAGAACATTCTGTGCGGCAGCCGCAGTTGTTTCCACCATACTTTCGTTCAGTTCAAACTCACCTTCGGGAGCAGCCATATCAGCTGCCTTGTTGTAAAAACCGAATGCTCCGTCAATCATATCGTCGAGCATATTTTCCTTATAGACCTTGATGAAGTGATTTCTGAGGTCGTCACTGCTTTCTGCCTTAAGGAGCTTTGTTGCCTTGAAGCCGTTATCGATTATGTCGTATTTTACCTGCTGAACTGTCTCGGGAACAGTTGTTGAAGTTTCTGCTTCAACAAGCGCCTTTTCAGGCAAAATCACAGGAACAACCAATGCAGAAACAGCAACGATAACAAGAGCTGCCGCAACGGAGAGACCCTTTAAAAAAAGGTGTTTTTTCTTCTTCGGAACGTAATTATCATTTTCAAGCATCTTCATAATATTCTCCTTTCCGAGCTTTTCGGGAAGCTCAGGTGCTTCATCTGTGAAGCGTTGTTTCAGTTCAAATTCAAAGTTCATATCCTTATTCATAATTACCACCTACCTTTATGAAAGCTCTTTTCTGAGTTTTTCCGTACTGCGCAAAATTTTTGATCTTACTGTGTTTTCGTTAAGAGAAAGCATAAGGCTTATTTCCCTTGAGGTATAGCCGTTACAGTAATGAAGGATAAGGATTTCCCTTTCCTCGAGTGAAAGACACAAAAGAGCTTCTCTCAAGCTGATTTTATCGTCACTGTCGGTGTCAAAGCTATGTACATCCTGTTCGGTCTCTTGAACAGAAATCTCCCTTGAAGCCTTTCTGAAGGAAGCGGCACAACAGTTACGGAGAATTCTGAAAAGCCAGGACTTGAAGGCAGAAGCATTCTTAAGCTCTCCGATTCTGCGAAAAGCAATCAGAACAGCCTCGCTGACGCAATCCTCCGCAACGGTTTTACTGCCTGTATAATACCAGGCAAAGCGGAACATATCTGCACTGTACATTTCGTAAAGGTCACCGAAGGCGGCAACATTTCCTTTTTTAGATTCATTGACCAGATTTTCAACATTTGAGCTCATAGTTTTATCACATCCGTTCACTTATTAGATGCTTTGAAAAGAAGTTTTGTTGCATAAATTATAAAATATTTTGCAGAAATTTACAACCATATTGAGAAATTCCCTGCAGATAATATTAATGAGGTGATAAAAATGGAAAAAAAGAAGAGTCAGCGCCACAGCCACAGAGAAGGCAAGGCAACAAGCAAGAACATTGATTCTCCCAAGTTCAACAAGAAAAACGAGGACATCCCTACAGACATCCTCGGCTCATATACAGGTGTACCGCTTAATCCTATTGACAGTATGCCCGTTCAGGATGCGGATGATCTTTAAAGTCAAAAAAAATCCTGCTCATAAAGAGCAGGATTTTTGAACTGTAAAGTTGAATTATTCGTTGATAGCGATAACAACGCCTGAACCAACAGTACGGCCACCTTCACGGATAGCGAAACGAAGACCTTCTTCGATAGCGATTTCTGTGATAAGTTCAACGTCCATTTCAACGTTGTCACCAGGCATACACATTTCTGTGCCTTCGGGAAGAGAGATAACGCCTGTAACGTCAGTTGTTCTGAAGTAGAACTGAGGACGGTAGTTGTTGAAGAAGGGAGTATGTCTACCACCTTCATCCTTGTTAAGAACGTAAACCTGGCCCTTGAACTTTGTGTGGGGCTGGATTGAACCAGGCTTAGCAAGAACCTGGCCTCTTTCGATTTCTGTTCTCTGAACACCACGAAGAAGAGCACCGATGTTATCGCCTGCTTCAGCATAGTCAAGGATCTTTCTGAACATTTCGATACCGGTTACAACAACCTTTCTCTTTTCTTCTGTAAGACCAACGATTTCAACTTCTTCACCAGTTCTGAGCTGACCTCTTTCAACTCTACCTGTAGCAACTGTACCACGACCTGTGATTGTGAATACGTCTTCAACTGGCATTAAGAAAGCCTGGTCTGCTTTACGGTCTGGAGTTGGGATGTAGCTGTCAACAGCTTCCATGAGTTCCCAAATTGGAGCACAAGCTGGGTCATCTGATGATGAAGCTTCAAGAGCTTTAAGAGCTGAACCCTTGATGATTGGTGTATCATCGCCTGGGAATTCGTACTCATCAAGAGTTTCACGGATTTCCATTTCAACGAGTTCAAGAAGTTCTGGGTCGTCAACTTGGTCAACTTTGTTCATGAAAACGATGATGTAA
>JAZKYQ010000085.1:0-4579 GCA_045612205.1 Acutalibacteraceae bacterium
TCATCTCTGAGAATGTATACTAACTATACAGTCAGAGAAATCAAAAAAATCTGTAAGAATATCGGACCGAGACTTGCAGGTAGCGATCAGGAGTATGAAGCTCACAAGTACATTGCAAAGGAAATGGAAACATGCTGCGATAAGGTTGAAATTGAAGAGTTCAAGCTTGCTCCCGAAGCTTTTATGAGCTGGGTAAGAATTGACGGCGTTCTCATTATTCTTTCAATTCTTTTTGCATGGATCAACAAGTTTGTTGAAGTTTCCTTCGCATTTTCATGGATTTCTGTAGCGCTTACAGGCGTTGCTCTTGTTCTTCTTTTCTGTGAGTTCCTTATGTATTGGGAATTCTATGATTGCCTTTTCCCGAAAAAAATGTCTCACAACACAATCGGCGTGAGAAAAGCTTCAGGTGAAACCAAGCAGAGAATTATTTTCTCAGGTCACGTTGACTCATCACACGAATGGACATACACCCGTCTCGGCGGAGCACCCCTTCTTTTCTTTGTTGGCGGTTACGGTATCGTAAGTATGCTTTATGTTCTCGTTTCATCAATTCTTATTTCAGCAAATGTATTCCCCGAAGCAACTGATATTCTCAGATACATTCAGCTTGCCTGCATTCCCGGTGCAATTGCAGTTATGTTCTTTGTTAACTTTAACATCACTGTTGAAGGTGCAAACGATAACCTTACAGGTACAATGGCATCAGTTGCTATTATGAAGTATCTTGAAGACAATAACATCCGTTTTGAAAATACAGAAGTTGTTGCTATGGCGGCAGGTTCAGAGGAATCAGGTCTTCGCGGTTCAAGAGCTTACACAAAGCGTCACCTCGACGAGCTTAAGGCTATTCCTACAGTTTTCATCGGTCTTGAAACCTTCCGTGATTATGATAGCATTGCTATTTATGAGCGTGATATGACCGGTACAGTTAAGATGGATGCAAGAGTTTGCTCACTTATGAAAAAAGCCGGTGAGGAAACAGGTCTTGATATTCCTTACAGCTCAGTTTATGTCGGTGCATCAGATGCTGCTGCTGTTCAGAAGCTTGGTGTTCCCGCAGTAACTCTTGCAGCTATGGATCCCGGTCCTCCGAGATATTATCATACTATCGGTGATACTGCTGACAACATGGATATGAAAACAGTTGAAAAGTGCCTTGATATTGCTCTTAACACTCTGTTTATCTATGACGAGCAGGGCTTACAGGATAGCTACAAATAAGATTTAATGCAGTCGGAAACGGCTGCATTTTTTTGTGTTGACACACGGTGGTGTTGTTGATATAATTCTTTTCAGAAGGTTAAAAGCGGAGGAATTTTATGAAAAGAATATTTGCGATTATAGCTGCTGCAGCTGTTTTTAGTACCTGTTGGCTCGCAGCTTTTCAATTGAGCAAAGCTAAGAGCCCTGCTTTATCAAACCCTGATGCAGGTGATTCTGCAAAAGAGGTGTTTGCTTATATTGCTGATTGCGATAAAGTGCTTTCAGCTCAGCAGGAGTCAACCTGGATGGGGAGTTCTGAATATGAGATGAATTATATTTTTGAAGCATCGGGTAAATATCCGGTTATAAGAGGTCTCGATTATATGAATGACGATTTCGACGGAGTTAATCAGAGGGCTGTTGAGTGGTGGAATAAAGGCGGTCTCGTAACCATCTGTTGGCACTGCGGAAGTGATTTCAGCGGAGAATGGAAGGACTGTATGCAGTCAGAGGTTGCCGACTGGTCGCTTATGTTTACCGAAGGCACGGATGAATATAACAATATGATTAAAGGTATGGACAAGGCGGCAAAAGCGCTGCTTGAATTAAAAGAGCAGGGTGTAGTTGTTTTATGGAGACCTTTTCATGAATTTGACGGAAATTGGTTCTGGTGGAGCAAGGGCGGCGCAGAGAATTTCAAAAAGCTTTGGATAACAATGTACGATCGATATACGGATTATTGGCAGCTTGATAATCTTATATGGGTGCTTGGTTTTTCTGATCAGGGTGAAAACAGCATCAGCTGGTATCCCGGGGACAAATACTGCGATATTATCGGAGCTGATACCTACAGTGCTGATATTTATTCTGCACTGTACAGAAAAATTAAGAACATTACCTTTGAAGGAAAGCCTGTTTGTCTGCATGAGTGCGGAGATAACCCTGCCGTGAAGGAATTTGAGAAGCAGGGCTGGTGCTGGTTCATGACCTGGCATACAGAATATCTTACTGACAGAAACTCGGCAGATGAGTTAAATGAGCTTTACAACAGTGATATTGTCATTACTCTTGATGAATTTGATTTAAATGCTTGAAATAACAGTTAATTACAAAAATATAATTTAAAAGACGGGTAAGATAGTTGAAAAAAGTAAAATAATGTTTTATAATGATACTATTACAGTCAAGAGAAAATATTAAGTTTATTTTGACGGAATAAGGGTGAAAAAGATGAAAAGAAACAGTAAGAACAACAAAAAGACAAATATTATTATCAAAGCTCTTACAGGTGCATGTATTGTTTGTGCAGTTGCTCTTGTGGGCGTAATCGTGATGGCTTTTGTCGGTGGTAATGATGAGCTTGTAACAGGTGGCAATGTTACTCCTGATTTTATTGAAACTACTTTGCCGATTATTACAACCCTTCCGGATGTGGATAATGCGGTTATCACAACTCAGCCTTCTGTTTCTTCTACAGCCGTAAGTTCAACAACGGCTTCTTCCGCACAGAAAATGGTTTATGCAACGGAAGATGTCAATATAAGAAGCGGTCCGTCAGAGGAGGATGAGCTTGTTGCAGTTCTTGCGGCAGGTGAGGGTGTAATTTTTATTTCTGTTGATGAAGAGGGCTGGTGCAGAGTTAAGTATGATGGTGAGATTTGCTACATTCACCGTGATTATCTTACAACAAAAACAACCGAATCATCACAGACAGCTGTAAAAACCATTAATCCTGAGCATCCTCGTTGGTACCTTGCAATAGTGGATAAAACCAGACAGATTCCTGAAGGCTATGTACCTGAAACGGATTATGTTGCTGATTCTGAGGAAGAGCTTGATTCAAGGGTTGTAGCTTATTTTGATGCTATGTGTGAGGCTGCACTTGAAGACGGAATTGAGCTTGTAGCTTATTCAGGTTACAGAAGCTACGAAAGGCAGCAGACCAATTATAATAATCTTGTGCAGGAGTATATTGATAACAACGACATGACCAGAGAAGAAGCAGAAGCAATTGCTGCAACTGAAATTCTTCCTCCCGGATGCAGTGAGCATCATCTTGGTCTTGCTATGGATATTAACGGAACGGATTATGAATTTATTTACACTGACGAGTATGCATGGTTGGATGAGCACGCTCACGAGTACGGCTTCATTGAACGTTACACGGAAGAAAATCAGGAGATAACCGGTATTATTGCTGAACCCTGGCACTGGAGATTTGTAGGTCCTGCTCACGCAGAAAAGATTAAAAATGCAGGTGTTACTCTTGAAGAATACCTTCAGTATTATAATGTAGAATATTAATTTGAAAAAAATCAAAAAAACACTTGACAAAAGTCTTTGTCTGTGGTAATATACCAAGGCAAACAAAGCAGAGCAGTATGCGTTCTCACCTACGGAATTCCGTTTCCTGTAGGTCAATAGACTGATTATTTGGTGTATTGATGCGTGAACAGCTCTCTGTTCACGCTTTGATTTTTATCTGACGAAAGTCAGCATTATTTTTGGAGGTGTATGAACATCGCTATCAAAGAACTGCAAATCAACGAAGAAATCCGTGACAAGGAAGTAAGAGTAATCACCGGTGACGGTGAGGTGCTCGGAATCATGTCATCTCAGGAAGCACTCCAGATTGCCGAGGAGAAGAATCTTGACTTGGTAAAAATTGCTCCCCAGGCTGTTCCTCCCGTGTGTAAAATCATGGATTACGGTAAGTACCGTTTTGAACAGGCAAAGAAAGAAAAGGAAGCAAAGAAAAATCAACATGTTGTTGAAATCAAGGAAATCAGACTCTCACTCAACATTGACACACATGACTTTGAAACAAAGGTTAATCACGCAAGACGTTTCCTCACAAGCGGAAACAAGGTGAAGGTTTCAATCCGTTTCAGAGGACGTGAAATGGCTCATACAGAAAACGGTCTTGTTACAATGAAGCAGTTTGCAGAAGCCTGTACGGAATTCAGTAATGTTGAAAAAGCTGCAAAGCTTGAAGGTAAGTCAATGATGATGTTCCTGGCACCTAAGCCGAAAAAGTAATAACAGGAGGAATTTACAATGCCTAAAATTAAGACACACAGCGGTGCAAAGAAGCGTTTTAAGCTTTCAAAGAACGGTAAGCCCATCCGCTACCATGCAAACAAGTCACACATCCTTACAAAGAAGAATTCAAAGCGTAAGAGAGGTCTTCGCACAACAGTTGTTGCTGATAAGACAAACGAGAAGCAGATTAAGCGTCTTATTCCTTACAAATAATTCAGGCAACACCAAACTAAAATAATAATTAACGGAGGTACTTAATCATGGCTCGTATTAAAGGCGCAATGATGACTCGTAAGAGAAGAAATAAAGTATTAAAGCTTGCAAAGGGCTA
>JAZKYQ010000086.1:0-10372 GCA_045612205.1 Acutalibacteraceae bacterium
ATGGGAAAGCCTTGAGGACATTGAAAGCAACCGTGAGGTTGACAGAGTCTTCGAGCCTCAGATGAGCATGGATGAAAGAAACAAGTACTATGCAGGCTGGAAGAAGGCTGTTTCCCGTGCAATGAGCTGGGAAGAAAAGGAATAATCCGAGTCATCTGACTTGATTATATAAAAAAGTAAAAATTTATAAAAAATAAACAGGAGTGAAAACAAATGCCCAAAGTAATACTCGATTGGAAAACAACACATGACTTTATCAAGGATGCATTCGTAGGCTACGGTGTACCCGCTGATGAAGCAGAAATCGTAACAGACGTTCTTCTTGAATCTGACAGACGCGGTATTGAATCACACGGTTGTAACCGTTTCAAGCCCGTTTACATTGACAGAATCAAGGCAGGCATTCAGTTTGCTGAAACAAACTTTGAAATTCTCAAGGAAACCGAGACAACAGCAGTTGTTGACGGTCACCACGGTATGGGTCAGGTTATCGGCCACAAGGCTATGAGCATGGCTATCGAAAAGGCTAAGAAGTACGGTATGGGTATGGTTGTAGTACGTAACTCAACTCACTACGGTATCGCAGGCTACTACACCACAATGGCAACAAAGGCAGGCTGCATCGGTATGACCGGTACAAACGCACGTCCCTCAGTTGCTCCCACCTTCGGTGTTGAAGGTATGTTCGGTACAAACCCCTTTACCCTCGGTGTTCCCACTGATGAAGATTTCGACTTCAACTTCGACTGTGCTACATCAATCACACAGAACGGTAAGGTTGAATACTATGAGAGAATCGGTGAAGAAATTCATCCCGGTACTGTAATCGATATCGAAGGTAACCCCGTTGAAGGCGATGCAGGTGTTGCTCTCAAGAAGATCCGTCAGGGTACAGCAGCTCTTACTACTCTCGGTGGTATCGGTGAAGCTCTCGGCGGTTACAAGGGCTACGGCTTTGCAATGTTCGTAGAATTCCTTTCATCAATTCTTCAGGACGGTGCTTACGGTAAGGATCTTGACGGTAAGGATGCAGAAGGCAATATCCGTCCTTATCAGCTCGGTCACTTCTTCATTGCTATCGACACTGAGCACTTCCTCGGTGAAGAAATTGCAAGAAAGAAGGCAGGCGTCATCATCCGTGGTGTACGTGACTCAAAGAAGGCTCCCGGTGAAGACAGAATCTACACTGCAGGTGAAAAAGAGCACGACATCTGGCTTCAGAGAAAAGACAGCGGTGTACCCATCAATGAATCAGTTCAGAAGGAAATGAACCAGGTTCGTGATGACCTCGGTCTTGATTACATCTTCCCCTGGGAGAAATAAGAATATCAGTCAAAAAGGTCACGGAGCTTCCGTGGCCTTTTTTAGTAGTAAGTAGCAAGTAGTAAGTAGTAAGGGCGTAGGGTGCGCCCTATGCGGCGTCCCGATAATTTTAAATTTTAACACAAAATTTTCCGCTTCCTATTGATTGCTTACACATTATATGGTATTATAGTATTCGTTAAAATGGTTATTATGGGAGAATGTATATTTTCTTGTAAGGAGGTTATGCTATGAAAAAATTCTTTAAAGGCTCGGTAGCGATATTGTTAGTGCTCGTGATGAATATCGGTATCTTTGCTTTGCCTGCTGCAGCGGCAACCTATGAAAACGATCTTCCCATCGTTTATATGAGAGGTGCCACAGGAAAGGTTTATGATAAGAAGGGTAATCAGGTGTGGCCGGTAAAGGAAGACATCACAGATATGCTTCTTGACAATACGGGTTATCTTCTTAAGGCTCTGAGCAACAGTCTTGTCTCCTCTGACTGGTCAGTTTACGGTGATGCTCTTGAAAAAGTGCTTGTCAAATACTTCAATGCAGGTACCCTTGATAAAAACGGTAACCCGAAAAACGGCACAACAATCAAAGCAAGCCCTGCTCCTAAGAAAAAGACTTCCGATTTCCAGCTCGGTGATTATATTTTTAACTATGATCCGCGTCTCGATCCCTGGGAGACAGCTGATAAGCTTGCTAAGTACATTGATTCCGTTCTTGCTGCAACAGGCAAGAAAAAGGTTCAGCTTGTTGCCCGTTGTATGGGTAGCTGCTTTGCATCCGCTTACCTTATGAAATACGGCAAGTCAAAGGTTGATACCACAATCTATTATGCTTCCGCTGCAAGAGGATCAATGGTCTGCGGTGAGCTTTTTGCCGGTAAAATCAGCTTCGATGCCGAAAACCTCAACGAATATGCAAATGAATATATGGGCGACGACGAGATTTCCGAGCTTCTTGCAGCTGTTGTTAATGTTACCTATTCTCTTAACCTTCTCGGAGAGGGAACAAATGTTGTAGGTGATATTTACGATCAGCTTGCTGTTGAAATCTTCCCCCAGCTTCTTCGTGCAACCTATGCCAATATGCCTGCTTACTGGGCAATGGTAAATGAGGATTACTATGAAGAGGCAAAGAACTTCGTGTTCGGCGGACATGAGGCTGAATATGCAGGGCTTATCAAGAAGATTGATAACTATCACGAAAATGTGATGCTTCGTCAGGAAAAGACCCTTAAGACATACAATAAAAACGGTATGAAGATTATCGTTCTTGCAAAGTACGGTATTCCTTTCCCGCCTTATCTTGAATGTCAGAAGATACAGGGCGACGCAAAGATTTCCATTGAGGACATTTCCTTCGGTGCTGTAGGTGCTGATATCGGAACAACCTTCAGCATGGATTATCTCAACGATGCAAAAAAGAGCGGTACAATCGATTATATCTCCAGTGACCTTATAATTGACGCTTCAACCTGTCTTTTCCCCGAGTATACATGGTTTGTAAAGGAAATCAAGCACGGAACATTCCCGCCAAGCATTAACGAAATGTTTATGCAGTTCCTTCACAAGAAAAAGCAGGTTACGGTAAATGACTTTAAGGAATATCCGAGATATATGCAGTACAGCTATTCCGATGACAGCCTTTCACCGGTAAAATATGCTAAGCCCAGCGGTGATTCAGGCACAGTGAATCCCTTGCTTGATTTTGTCGGTATGCTCAAGAATTTTTTAAGCTTCATTCTCAATTTCTTTTCACTTCTTTTAAAATAATAAGGAGGACTTCAAATGTCATATATTGAACTTTCAAAGGATAATTTCTCTCAGCAGGTAACCCAGGAAAAAGCATGTCCCGTTCTTGTGGACTTCTGGGCAAGCTGGTGCGGTCCCTGTCAGATGCTTTCACCGATAATTGATGAGCTTGCAGATGAGCTTGACGGTGAAGTCAAGGTTTGCAAAATGGACTGCGACGAAAACTCCGACTTTATTATGGAAATGGGTGTTATGACCATTCCTTGCCTTGTACTTTTTAACGGCGGAGAGGAAAAGGGCAGACTTGTCGGTTATAATGAAAAGGAAACAATCATTGAGTTTATCAATGAGAACAAATAAAAAGCAAGGGCCGAGTAAATAACGGAGGTTATATATAATGGAAAATAAAATTGTAAAGGTTACTATGGAAAACGGAACTGAATACAGTCTTGAGCTTTACCCTGAGTATGCTCCCAAGACTGTAGAAAACTTCCTTAAGCTTGTAGAAAGCGGTTTTTATAACGGACTTACCTTCCACAGAATCATCCCCGGCTTTATGGCTCAGGGCGGTGATCCCGAAGGAACAGGAATGGGCGGAAGCAAGGAGCAGATTTACGGTGAATTTGCTTCAAACGGCTGGACTGCAAACTCTCTTACCCATGAGAGGGGAGTAATCTCCATGGCAAGAAGTCAGGACATGAACTCTGCTTCAAGCCAGTTCTTCATCTGTTTTGATGACTGCTCCTTCCTTGACGGCAATTATGCAGCCTTCGGCAAGGTTATTGAAGGAATGGAGAATGTTGATGCTCTTTGTCTTGTTCCCAGAACCTTCAGTATGTCAGGCGAAATGGCTTCTCCTGTTGAGCCTGTTGTCATCAAGACTATGACAGTGGAAAATTGAGTAAAAAAATGTAAAAAAAGTTATGAAAAGCCCTTGACGGACGGTGTAATTTATGTTAGAATGATTGCACCTCTGATTGAGGGCTTTATTTTTGTGCCCTGAAAAAGAGGGAGGCCTTACACCGCTTTGAGGAGACGTGTTGCTCTTTAAAGCTAAAAATTCCTTTTAATGGAGGTGCCGTTCATGAGAGTAAAGATTACTTTATCCTGCACAGAGTGCAAACAGCGCAATTACAACACTATGAAAAACAAGAAGAACAATCCCGATAGGTTGGAGATGAACAAGTATTGCAGATTCTGCAAGAAGCACACTCTCCACAAAGAAACCAAATAAGACGGAGGTTTTGAGTAATGGCTGACAAAGAAAAGAAAGTTGCTCCCGAATCCAAGGTTGAAAAGGCCACAACTGAGGAAAGCAAAGCAGCTGAAAAGGTTGCGAAAGCAGCAAAAGGCAGCAAGTCAAACAAGCCTAACTTCTTCGTCCGTTCAGGTAAGAGTGCCAAGAAATTTTTCAAGGACTTCAAAGGTGAGTGCAAGAAAATTGACTGGCCCAACGCACAGACCATCCTTAAGAGCACCGGTGTGGTACTCCTTGTGGTCGCTATTGTTTCAGTGTTCGTTTTCGCTCTTGACTTCGGTCTTAAAGAGGGTATCGAGCAGCTCAAGGTTATTGCAAGCGGTGAAGTTGTTACCGACGGTAACGTAACTGCCGGCAACATTTCCGAGGAAGATGAGCATGATCACGATCATGACCACGATTCTGAAGAAGTTGAAGTTGAAGTAGCCGGAGACGAAACAACAGAAGCTGAAGCTGAAAAAGAAACAGAAGCAGAGGCTGAATAATCAACATTCACAGGAGGTGTAACAATGGCAGACGCCAGATGGTTTGTAGTGCACACCTACTCAGGCTACGAAAACAAGGTAGCCTCAAACATTGCCACAGTTGTTGAAAACCGTAATATGCAGGACCAGATCTTTGAGGTAAGAATTCCTACAGAAATCGTTACCGAAATCAAGGATGACAAGGTGCGCGAGGTTGAACGTAAGCTCTTCCCCGGCTATGTTATGGTCAAGGTTGCAACGATTTACAAGAAATGCGGCGAAAATGGCGAAGATGAAGAACTCGGTATGACTGATGAGGCTTGGTACGTCATCAGAAACACCAGAGGTGTTACGGGCTTTGTAGGCCCTGACAGCAAACAGCCTGTTCCCCTTTCAGAAGAAGAGGTTATCGCACTCGGAATCGAAAAGAGAACAGTGAAGGTCAACTATGAGGTTGGCGACTTCGTAAACATCTTAAGCGGTCCCTTCGACGGATACAGCGGTGTTGTTGACACCATTGATCTTGAAAAGAACATTGTTGTCGTAATGATTTCAATGCTCGGTAGAGAAACACCCGTTGAGCTTGAACTCAATCAGGTAGAGGTCGCAGAATAAACGCGATAATTAAAATCAAGATAATTTACGGTGAAATACCGTTTATTATGTGGGGAAATTCATTTCCCTGTGGGAGATTTGTAAATTTAATACAAATCGCCATCAACCACTAAATTGGAGGTATAAAAAATGGCTCAAAAAGTTGTAGGTTTAATTAAGCTCCAGATTCCTGCAGGTAAAGCTACTCCTGCTCCCCCTGTTGGTCCGGCTCTCGGTCAGCATGGTGTTAACATCATGGCTTTCACAAAGGAATTCAACGAGCGCACAAAGAATGACATCGGTCTTATCATTCCCGTAGTAATCACAGTTTACGCTGACCGTACATTCTCATTCGTAACAAAGACACCGCCCGCAGCAGTTCTTATCAAGAAGGCTTGCGGTATCGAAAGCGGTTCAGGTGTACCCAACAAGACTAAGGTTGCAACAATTACCAAAGAACAGGTAACTAAGATTGCAGAGCAGAAGATGCCTGACCTTAATGCAGCTTCTGTTGAAGCAGCTGCAAGCATGATTGCTGGTACAGCTCGCTCAATGGGCATTGTAGTCGCTGACTAATGCCCGGGTGGGAGGAAAAATCCGATTTAACCACTCTATAGGAGGATGAAAGACAATGAAACATGGTAAAAAATATGTCGAAGGCGCAAAGCTTGTAGACAAATCAAATCTTTATGATCCTGCAGAAGCTCTTGAGCTTGCTATCAAGACAGCTACTGCAAAGTTCGACGAAACAATTGAAGCTCACATCCGCCTCGGCGTTGACTCACGTCATGCTGATCAGCAGGTTCGTGGCGCAGTTGTTCTTCCCAACGGTACAGGTAGAACTGTACGTGTTGCTGTTTTCGCTAAGGGCGAAGAAGCAAAGGCAGCTGAGGCTGCAGGCGCAGAAGTAGTTGGCGCTGAAGACCTCGTTGCAAAGATCCAGGGCGAAGGCTGGATGGAATTCGATGTTGCTATCGCACATCCCAGCATGATGGGCCTTGTTGGTCGTCTCGGTAAGGTTCTTGGTCCCCGTGGCCTTATGCCTTCACCCAAGGCAGGTACTGTTACTCCTAACGTTGCTCAGGCTGTTACAGAAGCTAAGGCAGGTAAGATCGAGTACCGTCTTGACAAAACAAACATCATTCACTGCCCCATCGGTAAGGCATCCTTCGGCGCAGAAAAGCTTATGGAGAACTTCACAACTCTTCTCGACGCTGTTATCAAGGCTAAGCCCGCTGCTGCAAAGGGTCAGTACATCCGTTCATGTGTAGTTACTGCTACAATGGGCCCCGGCGTGAAGATCAATCCCGCTAAGGTTGGTTCAGCTGCTGCTGAAGCAAAATAATTAAAAAAATACTTGACAAAGGGAAACCTTTGTGGTATTATATTTAAGCTGTCCAGCCCTAAGACAGCAGGTGTGAGACTTAAAGGTTATTTTTAACCGCCTGCCGAGGAACGGAGCATAACTAATTAGAGTTACTTTGATTAATTATGTCACCCTTTCTCTCGGTATGAGGGAAAGGGTTTTTCTTATTCTGACACCAAGGGTACTTAAAAATATTACAGGAGGTGAATTCATTTGCCCAGCGCTAACGTTTTGGAACAGAAGAAGGTTGTTGTTGCAGGTCTTACAGAAAGACTTAACAACTCAATCGCAGGTGTTATCGTAGACTACAAGGGTATCAACGTTGCAGACGACACAGCTCTTCGTAAGGAGCTTCGTGAAGCAGGTGTTGAATACACTGTTGTTAAGAACACTCTCTTAAAGCTTGCTATCGCAAACACTGAACTTAACGGTCTTGATGCAGTTCTCGAAGGTACAACTGCTATCGCTACAAGTGCAGATGATTACGTTGCTGCAGCTCGCATTCTCAGCAAGTTTGCAGACAGCCACAAGAATTTCGAAATTAAGAACGGTTTCATCGACAAGGAAGTTATCGGCGTTGAAAAGATTTCAGGTCTTGCTAAGCTTCCCTCAAGAGAAATCCTTCTCGCAAATGTTCTTGGTGCTTTCCAGGCTCCCATTTCAGCATTTGCTCGTGCTATCCAGGCTATTGTTGACAAGGATGGCGAACCCGCTGCTGCAGAAGAAGCTGTAGAAGCTCCCGCAGAAGCATAATTAAACTTTAAAATTAACATTTATTTGGAGGTAAAATACCATGGCATCAGAAAAAATTACTGCTATCATTGAAGAACTTAAGACTCTCACAGTTCTCGAACTCTCAGAGCTCGTACACGCTGTAGAAGATGAATTCGGCGTATCAGCTGCAGCTGCAGTTGTTGCTGCTGGCCCCGTAGCTGCTGAAGCATCAGCTGCTGAAGAAAAGACAGAATTCGACCTTGAACTCACAGAAGTTGGCGCTAACAAGATCGCTGTTATCAAGGTTGGTCGTGAAATCACAGGCCTTGGCCTCAAGGAAGCTAAGGAAGCTGTTGACGGCGCTCCCAAGGTTATCAAGGAAGCAATGTCAAAGGACGACGCTGAAGCTGCTGCTAAGAAGTTCGAAGAAGCAGGCGCAAAGGCAACTGTTAAATAATTTAACCTTTTGTAATGAAGAAGTCTCTCACAGTAATGTGGGAGACTTTTTTATTTGCTTTGATATAAAAAAGAACACGGATTCACTCCGTGTCCGTATTGGTTATATGCTTTGTGTGGAAGACGACTCACATCAGCTCCTCAAGAGCCTTATCATCACCCTTGAAATGTATCGGTGTGATGCCGATTTCAGGCAAATGCTCAAGGTTAGACCAATTGTCATCAATCATATAAATCTCGTCATAGCTTTTGCCCATTTCCTTGACACAGTGCTGATAAATTGCCTTGTCAGGCTTTGCAAGACCGAGATTGCAGGAAATGAACATCCTTTTGAAAAGGGGAGTAAGACCGTGCTTTTCGAAAGCCTCTTCAACAACACCTAAAGGTGCATTGGAAAGAAGAATAACATCGTGCTTTTCACCAAGTGCCTTGACATAGGGTAGGATAGTCTCACGGAGAATGAACATACTGTTCCATTCTTCAATCATCTTATCCTTGTCAACCTCAAGCACCCTTGCCATATTTGTCAGAAGCTCATCATAGGTGATTTTGCCGAGATCGGCAGGCACAAAAAGCTCATCCTTGATGATAAGCGCCTTGTCTTCTGCAAGGAATTTTTTCAGAAAGGTGGGCGCAACCTCTTCAAAAATTACGCCGAAGCAGTCAAAAATGATTAATTTTTCAGCCATCTGATCACATCCTTTTGTTTTTATTACATTTTAAGTATAACATAAAGACTTATTCTTTGCAAGACAAGGACTTTGACAAAATTTTTTTACCTTAACTGTATTGCTAACGGGCAATAATAATGTTATAATATCTTGGAATTTTATTTTTATCCCAAGGAGTTGTTTTTAATGAACATTGGTATTTACGGTTACGGAAACCTCGGCAGAGGTGTTGAGGATTCTATCAAAAGAAATCCCGATATGAAGCTTTGCGCAGTTTTCACAAGAAGAAGTCCTGAAAGCCTCACAATTGCCACAGAAGGTGTTCCCGTTGTTTCAACTAAAGATATAATGGACTGGAAGGACAAGATTGACGTGCTTATCATCTGCGGCGGTAGTGCAACGGACCTTCCCGAGATGACTCCCGAGCTTGCAAAAAACTTCAATGTAATTGACTCATTTGACAATCATTCAGCTATTCCCGAGCATTTTGCTAAGGTTGACGCTGTTGCAAAGGAGAACGGCACAACTGCTCTTATTTCCTGCGGCTGGGATCCCGGTATGTTCTCCGTAAACCGCCTTTATGCCTCATGCATCCTTCCCGACGGCAAGGATTATACCTTCTGGGGCAAGGGTGTTTCTCAGGGTCATTCCGACGCTATCAGAAGACTTGACGGTGTTCTTGATGCAAGACAGTACACAGTACCCGTTGCCGAGGCTCTTGACGCAGTCAGAAGCGGTGCTCAGCCCGAGCTTACAGCAAGACAGAAGCACAGACGTGAATGCTTTGTTGTTGCCGAAGAGGGTGCAGATAAGGAAAGAATCACCCGTGAAATCGTTACAATGCCTGCTTATTTTGAGCCTTACGACACAACAGTTACCTTCATCACAATGGAAGAGATGAAGAAAAACCACAGTGAGCTTCCTCATGGTGGTAATGTTATCCGCACAGGTGTTACAGGTAAGGATGACTGTCACAATCAGGTGATTGAATATAAGCTTGCCCTTGATTCAAACCCCGAATTTACAGGAAGCGTTCTTGTCTGCTATGCAAGAGCAGTTGCAAGAATGGCGGCAAGAAAGGATTTCGGCTGCAAGACAGTATTTGATGTTGCCCCTGCTGACCTTTCACTTAAGGACAGAAGCGAGATTATTGCACATCTGCTGTAAGCTGTGACTAAATAAACCCCTCCGTCAGACTTAATAGTCTGACACCTCCCCTTTCAGGGGAGGAAAAATTATCCTCCCTGAAAGGGAGGGGGGACCGCAAAGCGGTGGGAGGGTAAAAAAATACTATTACAAGGAAACTAAAACTATGATTTGTGAAAATATAAACGTAAACGGTGCGCACCTCACCTTTGCAGGTGCTGACACAGTTGAAATGGCAGAAAAATACGGCACACCTCTTTTCCTTATGGATGAAAACCGTATCAGAGAAAAGTGCCGCACATATATCGGTGCAATGAAAAAGCACTTCGGTGAAGAGTCATTCCCTCTTTTTGCAAGTAAGGCTCTTTGCTTCAAGCGTATCTATGAAATTATGAAAGAGGAAACAATGGGCATTGACCTTGTTTCTTCAGGTGAGATTTACACAGCTGCAAAAGCAGGCTTCAATATGGAAAAATCCTTTTTCCACGGCAATAACAAGACCGATGCCGACATTGCCTATGCAATGGAAAACGGTGTTGGCTACTTCGTTGCTGACAGCATTTATGAGCTTTCAGCTGTTGATGCAATTGCCGCTGAAAAGGGTATTAAGCAGAAGATGATTCTTCGCCTTACTC
>JAZKYQ010000087.1:0-17731 GCA_045612205.1 Acutalibacteraceae bacterium
CCGAAGTTCCATCTCTTGATTACGCCAGCTGTTCCCTTACCCTTGCTTGTGCCGACTACGTCAACCTTTTCGCCGGCTGCAAAGATGTCAGCCTTGATAACGTCGCCTACATTGAGAGCGCTGTCATCTTCAAGTCTGAATTCCTTGAGGATCTTCTTGGGACCAACGTTTGCCTTGTCGAAGTGACCCTTCTCAGGCTTGTTTGTTCTTGTTACCTTCTTGTCTTCGAAGCCGAGCTGAACTGCGTTGTAACCGTCATTTTCAACTGTCTTCTTCTGAACTACTGTGCAGGGACCGAGCTCTACGACTGTTACGGGAATTACGTTACCCTTTTCGTCGAAGATCTGTGTCATGCCGATCTTTCTGCCGATAAGACCTTTTTTCATGTTTGTTATCCTCCTTTGGTTATTGGTTGCTATCTTAAGCAACGTGACCTTATTTCCTGTTTTGTGTTAACCGGGTATAGAAATCAGATTTGATTATCTCTTGATTTCGATTTCAACACTTGCAGGAATCTCAAGACTTGTCAGAGCTTCTACGGTCTTAGGTGTAGGTCTGATGATGTCAATGAGTCTCTTGTGAGTTCTCTGCTCAAACTGTTCACGGCTGTCCTTGTACTTATGAACAGCGCGAAGGATTGTTACGACTTCCTTTTCTGTGGGAAGAGGAATGGGACCTGAAACTGTAGCGTTTGTGCGCTTAGCTGCTTCAACGATCATTTCAGCTGCCTTGTCAACAAGGTTGTGGTCGTAACCCTTGAGTCTGATACGGATCTTTTCCTTTACTGCCATTTTGTTTGCCTCCTAATTAAGAATTAGTAGGGCGTTGCTTATTTTCTTACGCTCGCCCGGGTGTTTGCATCCCGGTCATTTAAAAACCGGAAATTGATATTTCCGGTCGTTCGCGCCAAATAAGCACAGTTCACCCTATACGCTGTTTAAGTCCGAAGCGCAGAATCCCCCTAAGGAGAAGCACCCGCCCTTAACGCAAGATAACAGCGGCAAAAATGAAATATAGATCGCCCGGTTTTAAATCGGACATACTCCGCGGAAATTTCCTGCCTCAGAGGACAGCCACCTCCCGCATCATCGCATATCGTTTAGGTTATGTGAAGACAGATTATACCCAAACCCGTTTCACATGCCCGAATATAATAACATAGTCCCGGGTGTTTGTCAAGCATTTCAGGCAAAAAACTTTGTGAAAAATGTAAAAATTTTCAGAACAAAATTTATGCACTATTTCTTGTGATTTAGGGGCAAAAAGTGTACTAAATACAGTAGTAAGTAGTAAGTAGTAAGTAGTAAGTAGTAAGGGAGGGCCGTAGGGGCGACCATTGGTCGTCCGCAATAAAACACAAAATCGCGCAGGGGAGACCCCGTGTGGTCTCCCACGAGAGCCAAGATCCAAGGGCGGTAGGGACAGGTTGTGCCGTGTCCGCAATGAAGAAGCTCGCATTGCGAGTCCGAACCGTAGCAGCCGACACCCTCATCGACCATTACAATTTTTGCGACAACAAACAAAACAGCCACGGGATTTTTCCCGTGACCATAATTGTGAATTTGAGAATTTGCGGGAGACCACACCCGATTATCCCTACAGCCCTTGGCTGCTTTTATCCCGTCGGCCTGTGGTTGACAGTCGCCGATGCGGCGACGCTACATTGCGGACTCGCAATGCGAGCCCCTACATCCTTACTACTTACTACTTGCTACTGCCCCGCTTGCGGTGCCTACAGCCCTCATCCCTTGCCCCTGCTTCTGCGCATTTCTCGCCATGCCGGCAATGCAGGCAATATAAATGTATACAATTGGCGTTGTGAAGGGCTGAGCGATGTTTACCGTTGCCTGCATCCAGTAGGATACAAGACCTGCAAGAAGCGCAACGGCAAGAGTGCTTTCTCTGAGCTTTTTGATTACAGTGTAAACCGTTGTGCCTATCACACCGAGATAAGCCGAAAGTCCGAAGATACCCGTTGTCATAAGATACTGCAGATATTCGTTGTGTGCCTGGTCAAGATTTTTACCCTCAAAGAGCTTTGCGCTTGCAGTCACACTTGAAAGTGACTCGGGACCTACACCGAAGAGCATATCCTTAAGGTTGAAGCCGAGAAAGCTCTTGACGCAGTAGCGCCAGATTTTGCCTCTGTATGTACCCCATTCAGAGGTAATTCTGAAAAGCTCGTTGAATCTGCCGAGACCTACCGTGTTGGCAAGGATGAAGCAGATTACAATTGCAAGCACAAAGGCTACGAGCAGAACGGGGTAAACCTTTTTGACTATGACTATCTTACCGGGGGCTTTGTCGGCAAGGAAATAAAAGCCGACGCAAAGAGCAATGGCAACAGCCGCCACATAAGGATTGACAAAAACCGAAAGAAGCTTTGACACTGCAATGTTTCCCTCTCCGTGAAGCCTGTAAACAAGCATATACGCCTGAGAGGAAAGCACAATTATCACTATACTGATAAGATATCTCTTAAAGCGGTGAAGTCGGCTGTAGAAGAACAAAGGCATAATCGCCATGGATGAAGCAAAGCCTACAACAAAGCTTTCACTTGAGGTAACCATCATACCCAAGGAGCCGATGACAAGACTCACAGTGTAAACCGTTCTGCTTATCTTGCCCTCGCTAAGGCAAAAGCCGCTGACAACAAGAGGCATAAGCAGACACATATAACTGCTGTAGAAGTTTATGTTGCCGATTGTTGAAAGGAAGGCAGTCTTGTAGTTCTTGTTGATTCCGTCGTAAATGCCGAGAATGTCAAGATCAAAGCAGTTAAGCACACCGATAATGCTTACTAACGAAAAAGCAAAAACAGAAAAGAGCAGAAAGCTCTGTGCTGCCGTGAAATTTCTTGAAACAATAAAGTACACCGTAACATAAACGAGTATGGTCAGAAAGCCCTGATATCTCGATGCCACACCGAGCCACACATCGGGATTCTTTGAGAAAAGTGCGGCAAGGAAAACAAATGCACAGAAAACAATCATCGCCTTATCCGTAAGTGAAAGCTCCATACGGTCAAGAAGAGGTGCTTCAGGCTGATTTTTCACCTTTTGGCTTTCCGCTTTTTTCGAGGAGAAAAAGGCAGAAGCTACAATAAGCGCCGTGCTTACTATATAAAAGTATACGCTTTTGGTCTCCGTTATATTAAAGTATCCGTCCGTAACAATCAAAGGCAATCCGAACATAATCAGTACAAGATAGATGATTACCGCAGACTGAACAGAAGTTTTTACAGGTCGTCTGACCCTCGGATGAGTTTTCATTTTCAATCCCCTGTCTTTTTTATTTTAGCAGGACAATACATATTAAATTATCTGACAGTCACCGAAACAGGAGTAATTGCTCCGTAAATGTAGCCTGCGCTTGTCTTTTTGACAGTTCTTACGGCAAAGGTGAATTTCGTGCCGCTTTTGAGACCCGAGAACATAAGCTTCTGAGCTGAGGTGTAATTTTTGTAAAGCTTATATGAGCCTGTGCCTGTTTTATAGAAAAGCTGATAATAATCCGTGCTTACCGCATTCCAGGAAACAGCAACATATCTCGGAGCCTGGGAAACAGCCGTCACCGTAACGCCCTTAGGAAGGGTTGCCGCAGTGTAGGTTCTGTATTCACCGAACACAAGACCTGCATCCATAATAGTGTAGCTTCTTACAGCGAACTGATAGGTTTTGCCTGCAGGAAGGTTTGTAAAGATGTGAGAGGTGTCAACGGTTGATTTGACACACACCTTCCACTTGTTACCCGACTTATAATAAATTCTGTAGCCCGTTGCGCCCTTACCTGCAGTCCAGGAAAGCTTTATAGCCGAAGCGGTCTGCTTGGCAACAATCTTTGAAGGCGCAAGAGCCTTGGTTGCCGTTTCAATGGTTGAATAATCGTGAGAGAAGCTTTTCTTTCCGTTATCAACGGTGAAGGCCTTGACGGCATACCTGTACACCGTACCGCTCTTAAGCTCTGTAAAGGTAACGCTTGTGCCGTAAACATCCTTCAGAGCGTTCCATTTTTTTGAAGCTGTGTCATAAACGAACACTCTGTAGCCGTCAGCACCCGAAACAGGCGCCCAGGCAAGCTTGATTGCCGTGGAGCTCTGAGCAGCCCTGATTATTGCAGTTGCACCGATAGGCAAGCTGTTACCGTAGGTGAAGGTAAGGGTAGGACTGATTGCCGAACATGTAAGACAGTCGTACCTGTAAACGGCAGGACTTTCTACTGTAGCTGTATGCACAAGGTGTCTTTCATCAATTATCTTTTCCGAAAAATCGTGGTCAATAAAGGGAATTTCAACGTGACCCCAGAAATACTCATTGCAAACCGTGCAGTAAAGGCCGTCTGTATAGCCGTTACCCGTACAGGTTGCAGGCTGAGAAGCCACATACACTTCCTTATGGGAAGCAGGAATCTCCTCGTGACCTGAAAGGTAGGTCTCACAAAGCACGCAATAAATACCTGCGGTATAGCCGTTCTTAGTGCAGGTTTCAGGCTGTTTGGCAACGAGCTTTTCCTTGTGACTTGAAGGGATTTCCTTATGCCCCGAAAGGTATGTATCACAGACCGTGCAGTAAACACCCTTGGTATAGCCGACCTGAGTACAGGTAGGCTCAACAGCTTCAACCGTAACCTCGGTATGGGGAGCAAAAGGAATTTCCTCGTGGCCTGAAAGGAAGGTGCTGCAAAGATTACAGTAAACACCCTCGGTAAAGCCGACCTGAGTACAGGTAGGCTCAACGGCTCTGAAGCTTACCTCATTGTGCACATAATCAGTTTGGATGTGACCGGAAATAAAAGCTTCGCAGTCATCACAGTAAATGCCGTCGGTATATCCCTTTTCACTGCAGGAGCCCGCCTTGGCCTCAACCGTATGCACATTTTCGTGAGAACAAGCCTCCTGAGAAGCAAAGCCTGTCACACCGAAGGTAAAAATCATCACTGTCAGCACCACAGTATAAAGGCTTGCGTATATATACTTTTTTGAAAGACTGTACATTCTTATTCCTCCAAAAAACAAATAATTATTTATCAGCATTTAATAATAACATTTATTAATCCGTAAGTCAAGGCAGGAAATGTTAAGAAGAATTCTTATACTCAATTGTCAGCCGGTATATGTATTTCTGCATTTTGCATAATTTAAACTTTTCGACAATGTACACTATGACGAAAATATATTTAGTGATTGCATTTTAATAAAAAAAACATTATAATTGGGATACTATATATTAAAGAAAGGAGCTTTTGACATGGCTGAACAGAAAAAAGCACAAAAGCTTGACGTCAAAAAAACGATCCTCACAGGTTTCGGCTTTTTGGCAACCTCAATCGCATGGGCAATCTATGACCCCTACATCACAAAAATCCTTAATAAGATTCTTTCCGAAAGTGATCTTGTAACCAACCTCAGTGCAAAGCTCGCAAGCGCCATCCCCTGGATCGGTGAATTCGCAGAAGCACAGGGTCAGAGTACAATTTCCGCAACAGGCGGCTTCTCACTTGTACCTCTTTTCATCGGTATTATCATGACCTTCGATAACATCTTCGGTGTTATCTTCCAGCCCACCTTCGGTAAGCTTTCCGATAACTGCCATTCAAAGCTCGGTAAGCGTCGTCCCTTCATCGTTTCATGTGCACCGATTTCAGCAATTCTCTTTACACTTATCCCCATCGTTGCACTCAACACAGAGGGCTCACTTCAGCTTCCTCTTACAATGCTCACAGTTATCCTCTTTGTTTTCTCAATGTCTCTCTGGAGAGCTCCCGTTGTTGCTCTTATGCCTGACCTTACTCCTCCCGAGCTTCGCTCAGAGGGTAACGCAATCATCAATCTCATGGGCGGTATCGGCTCAGCTGTAGGTATGGTTGCAGGTACAATCGGTATTGCTCTTTGTACCCTTCTTGCAGGCTACAGCAAGGCAGAAATCAAGGCTGACGAAACTGTTTCCTTCCCCTATGTTTTCATCGTAGGCTCACTTGTTATGATTATCGGTATGCTTGTTCTTCTCTTCTTCGTCAAGGAAGAGGACACAAGCATCCGCATCAAGGCTGATGCAAATCAGTACGCTGACGAAAAGGCACTCAAGAAGGCACAGAAGGAAGCTGCAAAGCAGAAGAAGGCTGAGCTCAAGGCTATGAAGCTTACAAGCGGTGAAAGAAAGAGCCTCATCTTCATGCTCGGCACACTCTTCTTCCTGTTCTGTGCATCAAACGCAATCACAACCTTCTTCTCACTTTTTGCTCAGGAAATCCTTCACATGATCACCTCCGAAGCAACCTTCATCATGCTTATCTTCGCAGTAGTTGCAGGTATTGCAGCTCTTCCCGCAGGTAAGATGGGTTCAAAGTTCGGCAGAAAGAAGACAATCATTGCAGGTCTTGCAGTATTCCTTGCAGCATTCATTGTATTCTTCGGTGTATTCCTCGGCATGCTCGCAGGCAAGAACCTTTCAATCAGCAACTACGTTACAGTAAATAACGCTTACATTGCAATTGATGAAAACATCAACACCTATAACGCAAGCGTAAGTGATGCAGCTCAGGCAGAAGGCAGAACCCTTACTGACGAAGAGATTCTCAGCATTGAAGGCTACCTTGATTACAAGAGCGGTGCAGAACAGACCGAAGCTGTAAAGGGCTATTATGAAGCTTATGATGCACAGCTTAAGGAAACTCACGGTGATCAGCTTTACACTGACATCATCAGCATTTCAAACTCAGTTCTGAGCACAGAAACAGACGAATTTGACGTTGCACTTGACGCAATTGTAGAAACCGTCAACGGTGTTACTGCAATCCTTCGTGTTCTTATTTATCCCGTTCTCATTCTCGGCGGTGCTGCTAACATGTTCATCACAGTTAACACCCTTCCTCTTGTTCTTGAGATCGGTGGCATTGAAAAGGTTGGTACCTTCACCGGTTACTACTACACCGCAACCTTCTCAGCACAGATTGCTTCTCCCATCGTTTACGGCTTTATCAGAATGTTCGCAGGAACCTATATGTCGCTGTTCTATTACAGCCCGATAATGTTCGGTCTTGCAATCATTCTTATCATATTCGTTAAGCACGGTGAGGCAGTTCCTCAGGAAATCATTGATAAGATTGAGGAAGAAAACGACTGATAAAAGTAAATAATAGTAAGTAATAAGAGCCACGCACAAGACAGCTTGTGTGTGGCTCTTTTATCATTGGCAAACGAGTTAAGCTCTGAATTCTCGGAACATTTACACGGTACAACCTGTACAAGTCAGACCGCTGCGAAGATGTTTTAGAAAGAGACTTCCGCCAAGGTTCTACGGATTTGTTGCTTTAAGTAAGCAGTCACTTGTTATTTTGCACGGCGCAAGCCTTACCGACAGTACAGCTTCTCCGTGGTGGACTATCTCACGGCGAAGTCCGTGAGGCGTAGAATGTTATTTTCAGATTTTGGCGGATAAGTGAATAGTAGTAAAGGCGAAGTAGCCAAAGGGCGCTTTGGTTACTTTGTCGCTCTTGACAAAGTAACAAGCCTCAGCGGCTTTGGAGCGGTAGAACCTTGAATTCACATCCTCGGATGTTTATAACTATACGGCAGGAGCAAGCCCCTGCCCTACAATTTTAATTGTGAATTGCGAATTTTCGGGAGACCACATGGGGGTCTCCCCTACGCAATTATATTTTTTTGCAGACGACCAATGGTCGCCCCTACATCCTCACTACTTACTACTTGCTACTTACTACTGGCTACTCTATTCAATCTCAGCGCATTCATCACAACACAGAAGCTTGAAAGGCTCATTGCCGCTGCACCGAACATGGGATTGAGCTCCCAACCGAAAATGGGAATCCACACACCTGCCGCAAGAGGAATGCCGATAATGTTGTAGATAAATGCCCAGAAGAGATTTTCGTGAATGTTCTTGAGAGTCTTTCGTCCGATGTGTATCATCTTCGGTACGCTCTCAAGGTTGCTGTTGATAAGCACAACATCAGCCGCATCAACAGCAATATCCGTACCTGCACCGATAGCAACACCGAGATCAGCACTTGTAAGAGCAGGAGCGTCGTTGATGCCGTCACCGACCATAGCAACTCTGCCCTTTTGCTTAAGCTCTCTTATAACCCTTTCCTTGCCGTCGGGAAGCACACCTGCAATAACCTCTGTGATTCCTGCCTGACGGGCAATTTCCTTTGCGGTATCCTCATTGTCACCTGTGAGCATAACCGTCTCAATCCCCATTTTGTTAAGCTTTTCAACAGCCCTTCTGCTGTCTTCCTTGATAACATCAGCAACGGCAATGATACCGAGAAAAGCACCGTCACAGGCAAAATAAAGCACGGTCTTTCCTTGCTTTGAAAGAGCGTCTGCTTTTTTCTTGTTTTCCACATCTATATCGCAAATTGTGGAAATATAAGCATAATTTCCTCCGCAGACAGTCTTTCCGTCAACCTTACCTGTGAGTCCTCTGCCTGAAAGGCTTTCAAAGGAATCAACTTCTGCCTTTTTGAAGCCGAGACTCTCTGCATACTTAAGCACCGCCCTTGCAAGAGGATGCTCACTCTTTGCTTCAAGTCCGAAGGAAAGATAAATCAGCTCTTCTTCACTCTTGCCTTCAGCGGCAATAATATCCGTCACCTCGGGCTCACCCTTTGTGACTGTGCCCGTTTTATCAAGGGCAACTATATTTATTCTGCCTGCTTTTTCGATTGCCTCGGCATTTTTAAAAAGCACGGCATTTTTTGCTCCTACACCGTTACCGACCATAATGGCAACAGGTGTTGCAAGTCCCAAAGCACAAGGACAGCTTATCACAAGCACGGAAATGCCTCTTGCAAGAGCAAAGCCGATTTCCTTGTCAAAAAGAAGCCACACTATACAGGTTACAAAGGCGAACGACATAACAACAGGCACAAAAACACCTGCAACCTTATCTGCCGCCTTGGCAATAGGCGCCTTTGAAGCAGCCGCATCGCTGACCATTTTTATAATCTGCGAAATAGTTGTATCCTCACCTACGGCAGTTGCTTCACACTTAAGAAAGCCTGATTGATTGATTGTTGCCGCAGAAACCCTGCTTCCGACAGCCTTATCAACAGGAATGCTTTCACCGGTAAGACTGCTTTCATTGACGGCGCTTTCACCCTCAAGAACAACTCCGTCAACAGGCACACTGTCACCGGGCTTGACAATGAAGATGTCACCCTTTTTCACCTGACTGACATTAACTGTCTTTTCCCGGCCGTCAACAAGAAGTCTTGCCGTTTTCGGCTTCATATCCATAAGAGCCTTAAGTGCCGTGGTGGTCTTACCCTTACTCTTGCTTTCGAGCATTTTACCAAGAGTGATGAGAGCAAGAATCATTGCCGCCGACTCAAAATAAAGTCCGTGACGGTATTCCGTCACTGCGCTCATATCTCCCACTCTCTGAGCCTCGGTCATCATAAAAAGAACAATAACGCTCCAGAAAAAGGAGGCACCCGAGCCGAGAGCAACAAGAGTATCCATGTTCGGTGCTTTATTAAGCACACCCTTGAAGCCACTTATAAAGAACTTCTTGTTTATTATCATAACGGCAATAGCAAGAAGCATCTGCGTTATTCCGTTTGCGACAGAGTTCTCCTCAAAAAAAGCTATCTGCGGCAAGTGAAGCATATGACCCATTGCAATATACATAAGCACCGCAACAATCACAAGAGAAGAAACAAGTCTTGCAAGAATTTTACCTGTTTCTTTATCTTCGATTTCATCCTTACCGTCGGATTTCTGTGATTTTTCGCTCTTTGGAGCTTTTATTCCGTAGCCTGCTTTTTTAACTGCGGCTACGATATCCTTATCCGTTGCCGTACCTTCAACAGTCATTGAGTTGGTAAGAAGGTTTACCGAGCATTTTTCCACACCGGGCACGGCATTGACTGCCTTTTCAACCCTTGCACTGCAAGCGGCACAGGACATACCTGTTACATTAAACTGACTCATTCAGCCACCTCATTTCGTAATTTCATTATATACTTACCGAGGTTTTGTGTCAACAAGAAGATTCTGTCGCTACACTTGAAAATGCGACTGAAGTGTGATAAGATTTGTTTATAAAGGCGGTGGTATTATGGAAAAGCTTCAGAAGTTTCTCAAAGCATTTATCTTTGTTCAGCCGGGCATTTTTCTTATCAATGCTCTCATGCAATGTATTGATTATGTGAAGCATCCCGAGGTGTATATGACCTGGTCTGCACCCTGGTACACCGAAATTCAGATTACCGCTATTATCACTGCAATAACCGTTGCAATCACAGTGGTTGCTTATGTTGCCGTGGGGAAGATTATCAAAAAGAGAAAAGACAACCAATGAGCAAATAACGTTCACCCGAATAAAAGGTGAACGTTTTGTTTTTCATAATAATAAAATATAATTACAAAGTTCTACGTTAAAAACAATCAGCCACAGTGCGAGACTACATTGCCTTCCTCTTCGAGGAAGATGGCACGACAAAGTCGTGACGGAAGGAGTTCGATGTCGAAGGCTTCACTGTACTATCTTCTGCGGACACGGCACAACCTGTCCCTACACCCTTACTGCTCACTACTGCTGACCCCTCAAGGTTGTACCCTTTTAAATAATCCAAACACTATCGAGTTAAATTCTACCGCTCCGAAGCCGCTGAGGCTTGTTACTTTTGTCGGTTGTGACAAAAGTAACCAAAAACACGCTTTTGGTTGTGCGAGGAGGGCCGCAGTGGCGCTCAATGCCAGGGTAAAGATTCCGAACAACTCTATTTAAAAATAACTTGTACAAGTCAGTCCGCTATGCCCGTGCCCTTTATAAAGCGCATTAATGGTCTCCCATCGTGAGTCGTTTCAGGTGACAGGTATTCCGACATTCGCAGACCGCTGTGAAGTGCTTTCAGAAAGAGACTTCCGCCAAGGTTCTACGGATTTGTTGCTCACAGTAAGCAGGCACTTGTTATTTTGCACGGCGCAAGCCTTACCGACAGAACAGCTTCTTCGTGGTGGACTATCTCACGGCGAAGTCCGTGAGGCGTAGAATGTTATTTTCAGATTTTGGCGAATAAATGAATAGTGGTAAAGGCGAAGTAGCCGAAAGAGCGCTTTGCATCCTTTGTCGCTCTAGCATCGTCACCGAAGTGCCGCCAGTGGCGGATGAAACGAGGTGAGGATGGCGCAGCGGTCAAAATTCATAGGCGCCGCTGACGGCGGCCGTCCCCTCTGTCATCCTTTGGATGACATCTCCCCACACTGTGGGGGGTCACCAAGCCGCAATGAATTTTGGGAACCGCAAGAGTCCGAAAGGATGTGCCCCGCCGGCACGAGGCGGTAGAACTTTAATCCCAAATCCACGGAACATAAAAAAGCGACAAGACATATCGCCGCTACATTGCGCACACGGCACAACCTCTCCCAAGGGTTACGGCTTGTGAAGGTTTTGCAAGTAATATATTTAAAAGGGTTTCTTCGGACTTTTAAATCCAAAGAAACCCTTTGCCTGTTTATGAGATCTGTACTTTTTTGCAGCTCTTTTTTTATGCAACCTCGAGCATTGTATCAATAATTATTGACCATTGATCGTAGCTTCTTGAGCCGATGTATTCACCGAGGATTACACCGTTTTCGTCAAGGAAGTAGGTTGTGGGGAAGGTTGAGACATAGTCAAGCCTTGACGCATTGAGACTCTCGGAGGGAAGAAGGTTTGTGTAGGTTACACCTGTCTGTGCAACGATAGCTTCTGCATCCGCAATTTTGTCGGCATTGTTCTCATCCTTGAGATAGTCATAAACATCACTTACAACACCGACGATAACAAGACCCTTGTCAGCATAATCCTTGCTGAGCTTTTCAAGATCAGGCATTTCATTGATGCAGGGTGAACAGAAGGTTCCCCAGATGTTTACCATTGTGACCTTGTTGCCCTCAAAGATTTTCTGTGTGTATTCCTTGCCGTCAAGAGCAGTTGTTGTGAAGTCGGAGAAGAAGGCTGTTTTTTCCTTGTCCTCTTTTTCGTCTGCAACGGTGATCTCCTGCTCGGTGATATCACTGTCGCTTACATTGCCGCCGCTTACGTTGCCGTCGGAGGCTTTGTTGCCGCCGCAGGCAGTAAGGCAGGTGAGAATCACAGCAACGCAGAGAAGGACTGTCAATATTCTCTTTTTCATAATTATTACCTCTTTGTTATTTTTTGAAGCCTGAAATAAGCTTTCTGAAGCCGCCCTTAGTGCCGTTGCAAAGGTCAAGAATGCCTTCAACGGTTGTGGGTGAAAGAAGGCCTCCCGTGAAGCCGCTGAATGAACGAAGGGGCATATCCTTGATGGATTCGGTAATCATATCGGGGTTTTCGGCTGTGAGAGCCACAACCTTTGCACCGTTACAGAGGATTGTGTAAAGTGCTTTGCCGAAGGGGCTTACCGCAACCTGTGAAACAGAGCTGTTGATTGTAAGGTTGCCCTTTGTGAATTCGGAGTTGTCGGGGATTTCTCTGCCGAGAACTGCACGGAATTCGTCATCGGAAACAACAGTTGTGTTTTCCATGTTGTAGTAGCAGGGAGCTGTTTCTCTGTAATCGGGGATGGGAGCGTCGGGATTAGCTGATGTGAGAGCTACCTCGCCTTCAAGACGGATGTCCTGTGAGGATGAGCCTACAAGGATGCCGTACTTGCCGCTTTCTGCAAGCCAGTCATTGATAAGAACGTTGTAGAAGCTGAAGGCTCTTGCATCAAGAGTGATTTCAACCTTCTTTTCTTCCTTGGCGTTAAGGAAAATCTTCTTGAAGCCCTTGAGCTCCTTTTCTGCCTTGTAAATCTTGCTTTCGGGATTTACAACGTAAACCTGAGCAACCTCTGCAGCGGGAACCTCACCGAGGTTCTTTACCTTGAAGGAAAGGGTGAGCTCGTCGCCCTCCTTGATCTTTTTCTTTGAAAGCTTAAGGTCGCTGTATTCAAAGTCAACATAGGAAAGACCGTGGCCGAAGGGGTATTTTACAGCCTTCTTTGCCTTGTCAAAGTAACGGTAACCGACATAAATGCTTTCACGGTACTCAACGGTCTTGGGTCCCATGGGGAAGTAAGAAGCAACAAGGTTATCCTCGTTTGCAATGGGGAAGGTTTCTGCAAGCTTACCTGAGGGAACAGCCTTGCCGAAGATGAGGTCGTAAGCAGCCTCACCGCCTGCCTGTCCGGGAAGGTACATATTGAGTATTGCCTTTGTCTTCTTTTCCCAGTCACCGATTTTAACAGGTGAACCGCAGGAAAGAACAACGATGATGTTTTCGTTTACCTTTGAAAGCTCTTCAACAAGAATTGCGTGGGAAGCAGGCATATCAATGTGCTTACGGTCGAAGCCTTCACTTTCAAAGGCATCTGTAAGGCCGATGAACACAAGAACAGCTTCCTTGCCCTTTGCAGCCTCGCAGGCTTCTGCGATGAGCTTCTTGTTATAGCCGTCACCCTTTAAGGTGTAGCCGGGAGCGTAGGTGAAGGCCTGACCCTTGTTTTCAAGAGCCTTCTTGAAGGAAACAGTTTTCCAGGCGTTGATGTGGCTTGAGCCTGCGCCCTGATAGCGAAGCTTGTCGGCAAGTGCACCGACAACTGCGATGCTCTGGTAATCCTTGAGAGGAAGAGCCTTGTTTTCGTTTTTGAGAAGAACTGCTGACTGTGCAGCTGCCTTTTTTGCGATTTCGTGGTGAGCCTTGAAGTCGATATCATAGCCGTTGCCCTCGTTTGCCTTGCATTCAAAAGCAAACTTAATCATACGAAGAGCGATTTTGTCAACCTGCTCCATGGTGATTCTGCCTTCTTCAAGAGCCTTTTTGATATACTTGTTGTTCATACCCTTGTTGCCGGGCATTTCAAGGTCAAGACCTGCCTTGATGCCTTCAACTCTGTCGTTTACTGCGCCCCAGTCACTGACAACAATACCCTTGAAGCCCCATTCATCACGAAGGATGTCTGTGAGCATCTTCTTGCTGTCGGAAAGGTATTCACCGTAGATTCGGTTGTAAGAGCACATAACGGTTGTGGGCTGCTCTGTTTTTACGATGTGCTCGAAGGCTGAAAGATAGATTTCACGAAGAGCTCTGTCATCAACAACGGAGTCAATGGACATACGGATATGCTCTTCATTATTTGCACAGTAGTGCTTGAGGCTCACGCCTATGCCGTTTTTCTGAACACCGTGAACATAAGCGGCACCAAGACGGGCAGTAAGGAAGGGATCTTCTGAAATGTATTCAAAGTTTCTTCCGCAAAGGGGGCTTCTCTTGATGTTCACACCGGGGCCGAGGACTGTTGTAACCTTGAGTGCCTTTGCTTCGTTGGCAATTGTTGCACCGACCTGCTCGAGAAGGTCAACGTCCCAGGAGGAAGCAGTTGTAACAGCGGTGGGGAAGCAGGTTGAGGTTTCTGACTCCTGCATGATGTTTGTGCCGCCGGTCTGCTTTTCCTTGCGCATACCGTGAGGGCCGTCGCTCATCCATACTGAGGGAACACCGAGACGGTCGATTTCCTGGGTGAGCCAATAGGTCTTACCTGAAAGAAGTGAAAGCTTCTCATCAAGGGTAAGCTGTGAAAGAATATCGAGATATTTCTGTTCGGACATTGTTTAATTCTCCTTTGGTTGTATTTGTAAGCGGTAGTGAGCAAATAGCGTCAACGATATAACCTATAACCTTTCGTGCGGCACAATGCTTAAAAACTCAGCACCGCCTTGTTCGTGCGTGACTACTGACTACTGACTACTAACTACTGACTACTTATTTCTTGTGGTATCTGAGATGACAGATATCATCGCCATTTGCGATTGTTTTGGGAAGGTCAAGCTCTGCACCGTAACGTTCACCGATGCCTCTGTCACCGCACATTGCAATATCGCAAAGCATTGCGATTTCGTCATCACTGCAGCCTGCCTTCTGCCATGCCTTTACGAGGGGGCAGTAGTGGAAGTGGATTTCAAGCTCGTCGTCTGTGCAGTTTTTGATATCCATTTCAAAAACTAACTGAGCAGGTAAGGTGAAAAGTGTTTTGCGAAGACCCTTGAGTGAGTCTGTCTTGCCCTTTTCAACAAGACCCTTGCCCTGCATAAGGCCGCAACGCTTAACTGCAGCTGAGCCGAAATCTCTGGGGTCAAGACCTCTTTTCTGTGCTTCGTCACAAAGAAGGTAAAGCCATGTGGCTCTGTGCTCAAGCTGCTCACGGACTGCTGTGAGGAGGGGGTTTTTAAACTTTGCATCATTTTTGACTTTGCTCATTTTTATTTCTCCTTTTTAAGTGTCATTAATGAATTATCTCATATTTTATAAGCTCGAAAGCTTTGCTTGCCTCGGGAGTGGGGAAGAGGGGGTAAACATGAGGAAGATTTTCCTCGATGTGAAGCTTGTAGTCAGCCTTGTCAGCAATAAGTCGCTTTTCAAAGGTGAGAATATCGGGATGGAGCATATCCTTTGCACCTGAGAAGATGATGATTTCACCAAGGCCGATGAAGTTGCCGTAAAGAGGGCTTACAATGGGGTCATAGAGACTTCTGCTTCCTGCCCATTTTTCGGCAAACACCTTAAGTCCGTCATAGCCGACCATATAATCGGTTTCTGCATATGCTTTCATTTCTTCATTTGTCATGGAAAGATCCATAAAGGGACTGATGAGAATGAGCTTTTCGGGCTGCAGAAGCTCGGTCTGACGCAGCTGCATTGCAAGGGAAAGGGCAAAGGTACCGCCTGAGGAGTCACCGATGAAGATTACACGGCTGAGATCATGATTTTCCACATATTGCGTGTAAAGGGCGATGGCTTCGATATAAGCCTCGTCGCAGGTGTAGCTTGTAGCCTTGAGGTAAACGGGGAGGATTACGGGAGTTTCCGTCTGCACGCTGATTCTGTCAATAAGACTCCAGTGCTGTGCCTTCGGCTGATCAACAAAGCCGCCGCCGGGGAAGTAGAAAATAAGTGTATCGTCAAGCTTGTCCATGCCTATGGAGAAGTACTGCATTTTGCCGACGTGACGGCTGACTGTTGTATAGGTCATTTCGGGAGCCTTGATGTCCTTGAGGTTTTCACCCTTCAGGCTGTCGAGAGCTTCAAGGGCGTTTTCCTCGGATTCATAAATGTAGTTGAAGTTTGTTGCCTGAAGATAAAAGCCTGAAAGCATTGCCGTGATTGATGTGCCGTAAGCATAACGGGAAACCAGGGAAAGTGCAACCACTGCACTGAGAACAAGGGCCGTATTTATAAGAAAAATCTTTTTCAAAATTCTGAGCATTTTATAATTCCTCTTTTTTAAAATCAGTTCGTTCTATATATTATAATGTAAAAGACAAATAAAATCTATAGAAAAAATGAATTTTTCTGGCAAAAAGAGCAAAAATTAATAAAAAAATTAATAAATGAGACCGAAGTTTTTTTGCTTTTGCTATTTACTTTTGACTTTTCCTGTGATATAATCTTCAAGCATTATGCCGATTACTCGGGTTGCGGGTTTTGCCCAATGGGTTTTTCACCTGCCGCATTCTGGGGATCAGGCGAATGAAATATTTTTATGAGGTGAAAAAACCATGATGACAAAGGAACAGAAGACAGCTATTATCAACGAATACGCTGCACACGAAGGCGACACAGGCTCACCTGAAGTACAGATCGCTCTTCTCACATTCAGAATCAACAGCCTTACAGAGCATCTTAAGGCTAACAAGAAGGACCATCACTCACGTCGCGGCCTTCTTATGATGGTTGGTCAGAGAAGAAACCTTCTCGCTTACCTTCAGAAGAACGACATCGAAAGATACCGTTCAATCATTGCAAGACTTGGTATCCGTAAGTAATTGCAGCTACTTGGCAGACATGAAAAAATTCGTGTCTGCCATTTTTCCGTTATTAAAAGCGTAAATTAATGCGGGGCATACAAATTGGATTAGCACTAAATTGAGCCTTGAAGATTTATTCAGAGCTGAATTTATTGCTAAACCACAGCCTCGCGTTGAGATAAATAAATTAAAAAGAAAAGCGAGGTAGAAAACATGTTTAACGAATTCAGAAAATTCGAAACCACACTTGCAGGCAGACCTCTCGTTGTTGAAACAGGTAAAATGGCAGGTCTTGCAGGCGGCTCATGTCTTATCAGATATGGCGAAACAGAAGTTCTTTGCACAGCTACAATGGCTGCAAAGCCCAGAGAAGGCGTAGACTTCTTCCCTCTTTCAGTTGACTATGAAGAGAAGCTCTATTCAGTAGGTCGCATTCCCGGCTCCTTCCAGAGAAGAGAAGGTAAGGCTTCCGAAAAGGCAACTCTTTCATCAAGAGTTATCGACAGACCCATCCGTCCTCTTTTCCCCAAGGATATGAGAAACGATGTAGGTGTTGTTGCAACTGTTATGTCAGTTGACCAGGATTGCCTTCCCGAAATCACTGCAATGATCGGTGTTTCCGTAGCAATCTCAATTTCAGAAATTCCCTGGGATGGCCCCATCAGCGGCGTATCTGTAGGTCTTGTTGACGGCAAGTTCGTTATCAACCCCACAGAGGCTGAAAGAGAAAAGAGTGAAATGGCTGTTACCGTTGCTTCAACAGCAGACCTTGTTGCAATGATCGAAGCAGGCGCTAATGAAATCGACAACGAAACAATGTTCGACGGTATCATGTACGCTCACAAGGTTAACCAGGAAATCGTTGAATTCATCAAGGGTATCCAGGCAGAGGTAGGTAAGGCAAAGGTTCCCTTCGAATCACAGGATCCCGCTCCCGAAATGTTCGAGGCAATC
>JAZKYQ010000088.1:0-27651 GCA_045612205.1 Acutalibacteraceae bacterium
ACACAAGACTCAAGTACCGTTATCTTGACCTTCGTCGTCCCGACCTTCAGAAGGACATTCTTATGCGTCACAAGATCACAAAGATTACCCGTGACTACTTTGATGACAACGGCTTTATCGAAATTGAAACACCGATGCTCATCAAGTCAACTCCCGAAGGTGCAAGAGACTTCCTTGTTCCTTCACGTATCCATAAGGGCAGCTTCTATGCTCTTCCTCAGTCACCTCAGCTTTACAAGCAGCTTTCAATGGTTGCAGGCTTTGACAGATATATGCAGATTGCACGCTGCTTCCGTGACGAAGACCTCCGTGCTGACAGACAGCCCGAATTCACTCAGATTGATATTGAAATGAGCTTCATTGATAAGGAGGATATCCTCGGTCTTATCGAAGGCTTTATCAAGAGACTTTTCAAGGAGTCACTCGGTGTTGACGTTGCAACTCCCTTCCCCAGACTCACTTACAAGGAAGCTATGGAGCGTTACGGCTCAGATAAGCCCGATACACGCTTTGATATGGAAATCACAGACCTCAGTCAAGAGGTTAAGGGTTGCGGCTTCGGTGTGTTCACAGGTGCGCTTGAAAATGGCGGCAAGGTTGCGGCTATCACAGCAAAGAAGGCTTTCTCCGTGCTTACAAGAAAAGAAGTTGACAAGCTTACAGAGTTTGTAAGAGGTATCGGTGCAAAGGGCCTTGCCTGGGCAAGAATCGGTGACGACGGCACAATTGCTTCCTCCTTTGCAAAGTTTATGACAGAGGACGAAATGAAGGCAATCTGTGAAAAGTGCGGTGCTGAAAACGGTGACGTTATCCTCATCGTTGCTGACAAGGCAAGCACAACTCTCTCAGTTCTCGGTGCACTTCGTCAGACTGTTGCAAAGAAGCTTGATATTATCGACAAGGATAAGTACAACCTTCTCTGGGTTGTTGAGTTCCCCTTCTTTGATTGGGACGAAGAGCTCGGTCAGTATGTTGCAATGCACCATCCGTTCACTGCTCCTCTTGAAGAGTGCCTTGGCTACCTTGAAACAGACAAGGCAAACGTAAGAGCAAACGCATATGACCTTGTTCTTAACGGCATTGAGCTTGCAAGCGGCTCAATCAGAATCACAAATCCCGACCTTCAGAAGAGAATTTTCTCACTTCTCGGCCTCAATGATGAAGAAGCACACGAAAAGTTCGGCTTTCTCACAGATGCCTTCAAGTACGGTGCTCCTCCTCACGGCGGTATCGGTCTCGGCCTTGACAGACTTGTTATGCAGATGCTCAAGCTTGAGACTCTCCGTGATTGCATTGCTTATCCGAAGGTACAGAATGCAAGCGAGCCTATGACAGAGTGTCCTGCATTTGTTGATGCAGAACAGCTCGAGGTGCTTGGTATCGCTCATATTGAGGAGTAAGAAGTAGAAAGTAGTAAGTAGTAAGGGTGCCTTCGGCACAGAGTGCTACGGATAACTTACAGAAAATTATAAAAATAAAAGCACTGCCCGGATTTTGATGGATCCTGACAGTGCTTGTTTATTTGTTAAGCTGTTGTGTTTTTTTTCTTCTCTTTCCTCCTTGAAAAGATCGTATTCTTCATTGGGTCTTCTTAAAGCTGAAAGGCTTTCGGCAAGCTCTCTCTGAAGAAAGAGAATGTCATTTTCATTACGTCTGATTTCCTCGGTAAGCTCTCTTGCTCTTTGTGCGGCTGTGGTAATGTCCTCAAGGAGATTGCTCTTCTGATTTTTCACCATAAGCTTTGAAAGCCTGAAGGAGAGAAAGGCTGTTACTGATGTTACAAGAAGGGCGGGAAGAGTACGGCTTGAAAGGCATCTGATTGCCGTGGTGAAGGTAATGTCACCTTCTTCAAAGAAGGGCAGAGTGACTGTTACGGCAATAAACACACCGATAACCGCAATAAGTGAGCAAAGAAGCTTTGAATAATCAAAGATCTTTCTTCCCTGATGCTCGCTTATGTAATCGTCATAGCCTTGCTTTTCTGCAAGGGCGGTGCTGTTGTGATATTTAAGGTCGCTGATTTCCTGCTCCTTTTCCTTGATATGAAGGAAGTTTGCGTTGTAGCTTTCATCGTAAATTTTTTCCGTTTTGAGAATGCATTCACAAAGAAGCTCTTTTGATTGCTTGTAATCATCAAGTGAACGGAAAATTCCGCACACTGCCGTAAGCTCGGTAATGCTTGAGGAGCCCATTCGTGAAACAGCACCTTCGTATCTTGCAAGCCTTGCCGCTTCTTCGTTTCGTGCAATGATTGATTTGTTGATTTCATCAATCTCTTTTTTGAGCTCTTCATTGCCGAAGCGCATAATCTTAAGGCAGAGCTTATGCTCATAAAAAGGCTCGGGAAGGTCGAAAAGCTGCTGCTTTTTAGAAAAGCCGAGCTGTGCAAGAAGCTTGAAAAGATAGGCTTTGCCGTTTTTCGACGTTCATATCAAGAACTCTTTCGCAATATTCGTCTGCACGGCTGAAATCACCGTCCTCAAGAAAGACTTCGACTCTTTTAAGAAGTGATTCTTCCGTTACGCCCGGGTAATAATTATTATCCATATACGTCCTCGTGAATTTATTGATTAAAGCTTTGCGAGCCACTCGTGCTCGGGAGCATAAAAGCGAGAGGTTTTGTACCAGGGATCACCCTCGGGATGACGGATCATCCAGATGTAGCACATCTCATAGCCGGGGGCAACAACCTGCTGATGATCGTAGCCATCGGTGATGTAGCAGGCTGAGCCCTGAACGCTCTTGAACACGTTGTCACCGATGAAGCAGGCGCCGAAGCCCTGGGGCTTATCGAACTGATAGTAGTAAACCTCGGGCTGAGGATGATGGTGAGGAGGATAGCTTGACCATCTGCCGGGCTGATTGAACACCTCACCGAGCACCATATTTGAGTAGGGTGCATTGTCATAGTCGAAAACGGTTGAGCAGATTCTGTAAGCTGTGCCGTCATACTGACCTTCACCGAAGTGCTGATAAAGAACATCATCGGGAGTGTAGAAAACGGGAGCAAAGTCTCTGTCATTTTCTGTCTGCTGAATGAGAATTTCGGTGTTTTCCTTTGCGGTGATTTTTACCTCTGTGTTCCTTGGAACGTGGAGACAGAAGGGCTTTTTGACAAAGGGGCTTTCACGGAAAATCTTTTCTGTCTTTCCGCACCAGGAAATTTCCGCCTCGCCCTGGAGGATAAGAAAAGCAGTTTCAAGGCTGTCGCTTGAAAGAGTGATTTCCTCGTTGTCCTTAAATTTTTTAACCTTTATCGTCATCATCATTTCCGGCTGAAGCTTTCCGATTTCACAGATTGTCTTTACGCCGTTGTTGTCAAAGCTGAGCTGCTGAAACATATGTAATTCTCCTTTGCTTAATTAATATATTAAATATAATTGTACACTTTATTAAAGACTTTTTCAAGAGGAAGAAGAAAAAAGGTTACAGACCCGTGTCTGAGTAACACGGGTCTGTAAAAGAGGAAATTATGAAAAAACATAAATGAAGAAAATCTGATTTATACATCATTGATGATATCGATTATTATCTGCTGAGCCTTCTTAGCCTCGGGAGTGGGGAAGAGGGGATAGGGATGGTCAAGGCCTTCCTCAACAACTAGGGTGTGATCGATGCCCTGTTCAGTAAGAATGTCGGAGAACTTAAGACAGTCGGGGCAAAGCATATCTCTTGTGCTGATGAAGATTGTCATACGGCCGAGATTTTCAAAGGTGCCGTAGATGGGACTTACCATAGGATCGTGAACATCCTTGTCGCCTGCCCACATTTTGCCGATTTCCTTTGCACCGTAAATGTCGAGCATCGGGTCAACGGGTTCGTAGTCGGCAATATCCTCGTTATCCATTGAAACGTCCATCCAGGGAGCAATGAGGATAAGCTCATCGGGCTGCATAACCTCGGGATGATTGTCACGAAGAAGCTGTGAAAGAACAAGGCTCATGCCACCGCCTGAGGAGTCTCCGGCAATGACGATTCTTTCAAAGCCCTCAACGCCCTCTTGCTTTACAAGGTCGAGATAGAATGCAAGCATGACCTCATAGGATTCCTCACAGGTGTAGTTGGATGCCTTGGGATAAACGGGCATTACAACCGTGCAGTCTGTTGCAAGAGCCAGGGTGTTGATGATTTTCCAATGATATTTAAGAGGCGGATTAAGATAGGCGCCGCCGGGTATGTAAAGAAGAAGAGTCTTGTTTTTGATGGGATTGTTTTCGTTGAAGTAGAAAACCTGCATTCCGTGCTCGTGTCTTGAGGTGTAGGAAATGTCCATTTTTACACCCTTGGGAATTGTCTGATCCTCAAGGTTTGATATTTTCTTTTCGGCAATGTTGTCTCTGTACTGCTGAGTGTCGGAGTAAATGACATCTCTGTCGATAATCATCATATACCATTCGGCAAAGGAAGCCATAATTGAGCGGTGATAGAAGCCGTGGGAAACGGCAGTTATGCCGAGAAAAAATATTGCCGCAATACAAAGCAGGCATACTGTAAGTTTTAATGCTTTTTTCATAAAAATCTCCCTGAAAACACAGCATATCTGTGCAATTTTATGATAATATTATATTAATCTTTTTCAATTGAATTGTGAAGCAAGTATTAATAAACGACAAAAAATTATTAAATGTGGCACAAACGTCAGCTCGGGGATAATTGTCGGTTAACTTAGATGAATTATTGAAAAAGCATTTCTTTTTTCGTTGACATAAAAACAATAAAATGGTATTATTATAATGAAAAAATTTAACCTTCAAGGAGGAAACAAAATGAAAGCTTATAAATTCTGGTTCTGCACAGGTTCACAGGACCTTTACGGTGACGAATGCCTCAGCCACGTTGCCGAACACTCACAGGAAATTGTAAAGGCTCTTAATGCAAGCGGTGTGCTTCCCTTTGAAATTATCTGGAAGCCCACACTTATTACAAACGAGCTTATCAGAAAGACCTTCAACGAAGCAAACATTGATGATGAGTGCGCAGGTGTAATCACATGGATGCACACCTTCTCACCTGCAAAGAGCTGGATTCTCGGCCATCAGGAATTCAGAAAGCCTCTTCTTCACTTCAATACACAGTACAACATGGAAATTCCCTACGATACAATCGATATGGATTTCATGAACGAAAATCAGTCAGCTCACGGTGACAGAGAATACGCTCACATTCTTTCACGTATGGGTATTGCAAGAGAAATCGTTGTCGGTCACTACACAACAAAGGCAGTTCAGGAAAAGATTGCAACCTGGATGCGCACAGCTGTGGGTATCATCGAAAGCAGTCACATCCGTGTAATGCGTGTTGCTGATAATATGAGAAATGTTGCAGTTACAGAGGGTGACAAGGTTGAAGCTCAGCTCAGGTTCGGCTGGGAAATCGATGCCTTCCCCGTAAATGAAATTGCAGAAGCTGTTGACGCTGTTTCCGTTTCAGACACAAAGGCTCTTACCGATGAATACTACGACAAGTACGAAATTCTCCTTGAAGGCAGAGACGCTGCAGAATTCCGTCGTCACGTTGAGGTTCAGGCACAGATAGAGCTTGGCTTTGAGCGTTTCCTCAAGGAAAAGAACTATCAGGCAATCGTTACTCACTTCGGTGATCTCGGTGCACTCAAGCAGCTTCCCGGCCTTGCTATCCAGAGACTTATGGAAAAGGGCTACGGCTTCGGTGCAGAGGGTGACTGGAAGGTTGCCGCAATGGTAAGACTTATGAAGATTATGACCGAGGGCAAGAAGGACGCAAAGGGTACTTCAATGCTTGAGGACTATACATATAACCTTGTTCCCGGTAAGGAAGGCATCCTTCAGGCTCATATGCTTGAAATCTGTCCTTCAATTGCTGAAGGCCCCATCTCCATTAAGTGTAAGCCTCTTTCAATGGGCGAAAGAGAAGATCCCGCAAGACTTGTTTTCACCTCAAAGCAGGGTGAAGGTGTTGCCTGCTCACTTGTTGACCTTGGTAACCGTTTCCGTCTTATCGTAAACGAGGTTGACTGCATCAAGACCGAAAAGGAAATGCCCTCACTTCCCACTGCAACCAACTTCTGGGTGCCCAGACCTGACTTCTACACAGGTATTGAGGCATGGACTCTTGCAGGCGGTGCACATCATACTGCATTCTCCTATGACCTTACAAGCGATCAGATGGTTTCATGGGCAGAGGCAATGGGCATCGAAGCAATCGTAATCGGAAAGAACACAAGCATTTCCGACTTCAAGCGTGAGCTCAAGCTCAATGATATGTATTACTCACTTATGAAGAAATAAGGTGACAGAATGAAAGAAAAGATTATTGCAGGTAAAACTGCATTAGGTATTGAGTTCGGCTCAACAAGAGTAAAGGCTGTTCTCATTGACGAAAAATGTGTACCTGTTGCAAGCGGCTCATTTGATTGGGAAAATCAGCTTGTTGACGGCTACTGGACCTATTCACTTGACCTCATTCACGAGGCACTTCGCACCTGCTTTAAGAACCTTAAGGCTGATGTTGCGGAAAAATACGGTTGCACCCTTACAACAACAGGTGCAATCGGCATCTCAGGTATGATGCACGGCTACCTTGCTTTTGACGAAAAGGGTCAGCTTCTTGTTCCCTTCAGAACCTGGAGAAACACCACCACTGCAGAGGCTTCAGAAAAGCTTACAAAGGAGCTTTCCTTTAACATCCCTCAGCGTTGGACAAGCTCACATATTTATCAGGCCATCCTTTCAAAGGAGGCTCACGTCAAGGATGTAAGATATGTGACAACTCTCGCAGGCTACATTCACTATATGCTCACAGGTGTCAACAAGGTTGGTATCGGTGAGGCTTCGGGTATTTTCCCCATTGATAGCGAAAAGAACTGCTACGACGAAAAAATGGCAGAGAGGTTCGACGAGCTTACCTCAAAGGAAGGCTTTGACAAAAAGCTTTGCGATATCGTTCCCGGAGTTCTTGTTGCCGGTGAAAATGCAGGCTACCTTACAGAAAAAGGCGCACTTATGCTCGATGAAAGCGGTGAATTCAAGCCCGGTGTTCCCTTCGCACCCTGTGAAGGTGACGCAGGCACAGGTATGACTGCAACAAACAGCGTAAGAGTAAAGACGGGTAACATTTCGGCAGGTACATCAGTATTTGCAATGATAGTTCTTGAAAAAATGCTCTCAAAGGTTTATCCCGAGATTGATATGGTAACAACTCCCACAGGTAAGCCTGTTGCAATGGTGCACTGCAACAACTGCACAAGTGATATCAACGCCTGGGGTGCGCTCTTTTACGAGTTTGCAGTTCTTCTCGGAGCTGATGTTACAAAGGGCAAGGTTTACGATCTTATGTATGAGCTTTCACAGAAGGCTGAAAAGGATGCAGGCGGACTTGTTTCCTATAACTACTATTCAGGTGAGCCTGTAACAGGCTTTTCTGAAGGCAGACCTCTCTTCCTTCGCACCCCTGACAGTAAATTAAGCTTTGCAAATTTCAGCAAAAACCTTCTTTATTCAGCAATGGCATCTCTTAAGATTGGTATGGACCTTCTTAAGGATGAGGAGGTTGAGCTTGATGAGCTTTACGGCCACGGCGGTTATTATATCTATCCCCGTGTAGGTCAGAGCATCACCGCTTCAGCTCTCGGAGCACCCGTTTCCGTTATGAAAACTGCAGGTGAGGGCGGTCCCTACGGTATGGCTCTTCTTGCTCTTTACAGCGTTATGGGTCAGGGTGAAAGCCTTGAGGATTTCCTTAAGGAAAAAGCCTTCAAGGATGCAGAGTGCATTGCCGTTGCTCCCGAAAAGCAAGAGGTGGAGGCTTTCAACGCTTACCTTGAAAGATACAAGGCAGGCTTTGACAGCGAAAGAGCCGCCCTTAATGTAAAATAAGAGAAGCATCCTTTTACGGATGCTTCTGAGAGGAAGAAAAATGGTTAAAACAGTAACAAAAAAAGTTCTGTCACTGTTTCTTGCTTTAATAATATGTGCTTCACTTGTTCCTGATTTCAGCGTTACCGTTTTTGCGGCAGACGGCATTCAGATGCGTCTTGAAAAGCTTAAAGAGGTATATCCTGACGGGAAATACTGGAATCATTATGTAGGAAGCGAAGGTGCAAGAATCGATAATGTTCTGAAAAATATGAACGAAAGCTATGCGGATACCGTAACCTCAGCGCCCTGTTCAAATCACGGTGATGGCGGTGCAGGTATCGGTGGCTATGACTGCAACTACTTTGATGAGGGCTATCAGTGTCACGGCTTTGCTGCGCGAATCTTTTACAAGGTTTTCGGCATAAGGCAGTCAACCTTGCCCGAGATTGAAAGAAAGCGTTACGAGATTCAGCCCGGTGACCTTGTAAGACTCAAAAACAACACTCACTCGGGTATCGTGCTTTCTGTCAGCGGACTGAGGTTTACCATTGCAGAGTGCAATGTTGCTCAGGTGGGCGGTAAGCCTTGCTGTGAAATCAGCTGGGGCAGAAGCTGCAGTATAACCGATATCACTTATTTTGTTCACGCGCCTAACTATGAGCAGGTCAAAAACGACACAAGCTGGAAAAACTTTGAAAGCAAGCATAATCTCGGCAGCAGCTTTTACGGTGCCATCGTTAACACCAAAAGCAACAAAGCCATTTCCGTAGATTCAAAGGGAAGCAATGTTGTTCTTGAAACCTTCAGCGGCACTGCCAATCAGATGTGGAAGTTTACTGCTCTTTCGGGTAATTCCTATAAAATCATCAGCTGCCTTAACGGAAAAGCTCTTGATATAGGAAGTCTCAGTAACGGTAATACGGCAAATGTAGTTGTAAGCACCTACGCTGATGAAAAAAAGCAGAAATGGGGCTTTTACGGTTCGGGATCAAGTCTTTATGTTTCCCCTAATGCAACGGACAGCGTGCTGTGTGTTGAGAACGGAGCTTATAATAACGGAACAAAAATGCAGATAAGGACTAAGGCTGACAGTGCGGCACAGATTTTTAAGGTTGTGAAAAAGACAGCTCCTTCCGCATCGACAATTACTGCCACGGGAAATGTGGGAAGTGTAACCTTATCCTGGACAAAAAGTGCAAACACATCAAGCTATAATCTTGAAATTTACCGTGACGGAAAGCTTGATAAAATCTATAGCAATCTTACCGTCAATTCAGGAAAGGTGAACCTTTCAGCAGGTAATTACAGTGCAAGGATTTATTCAAACAACAGCTTTACATCCGTTGCAGGCAATACGGTTTATTTTACTGTCAGCGAAAAGAGTGTTCTGGGAAAAACTGCCAAGATTTCCGTCTCGTCAACAGCTTCTTCAGTCAAGCTTACATGGACAGCCGTGCCCGGTGCAACAGGCTACAGAGTTTATCAGAAGAAGAACGGCTCGTGGAAGACAATAACAAACACAACAAAAACAACGGCAAGTGTCTCATCTCTTTCATCGGGTACAAGATACAGCTTTGCCGTAAAGGCATATGCAAAAAGCTCGAACAAGGTTACGTGGGCACCGTCTTATGCAACTGTTGACACAGCTACGGCAACTGCTGCTCCTTCCAAGATAACCGTAAGTCAGACAACCTCATCAATAAAATTGTCCTGGCCTGCCGTTAAAAATGCCGACGGATACATACTTTATCAGAAGAATTCGTCAGGCTGGAAAGAGCTTTCTACGGTAACAGGTACAAGCAAGACCTTCTCGGGGCTTCCTTCGGCACAAAAATACACCTATGCCGTAAGACCCTTCATAAAAACAAGCGGTGGAAAGGTCAAGGGTGAGTACCGCAGCATTACCACGGCAACAAAGCCTGAAGCGCCCAAGCTTTCCTATGATACTATATTCAATCTCAGCACGAAGGTGACCTGGAAGGCTGTTGACAGAGCTGATGGCTATCAGGTATATTACAAGCTTGACGACACCTCCTATGAGCTTCTTCACGACTTTGACAGCAGTAAAAGAGGTATCTCTGTTTCAAGCATGAAATATAACACCTATTACACCTTTGCTGTAAGATCTTACGTAAAAGTAGGCTCACAGAGGGTTTACAGCTCATTGAGCACCGTAAGGTTCAGAGCGGTGTATTTGTAAAGTAGTGAGTAGTAAGTAGTAAGTAGTGAGTAGTAAGTCGTAAGGGAAGGACAGGCTGTGCCGTGTCTGCACCGTAGCGTTGTCGACCACAGGTTGACGGGATAAAAATTCGTAGGGGAGACCCCGTGTGGTTTCCCGGTAATTCACAAAACATAATTCACAATTAAGGTCGCGGAGAAAATCGTTCTCTGTGACCTTTTTTTTGCGGCAATAAACGAAAAGTCAGGAACCACGTTCTCACGCGTCCTGACTACTGACTAATCTCTACTCGCTACTTATAAGATGTAATCCATTGAAAGTCTCTGGCACATATTGGGTCGGACAAAGGTATTTGCCACGTGCTGATGAGAGGGATGCTTCTGATAAGCCTTGAGTGCTTCCTCACTTTCAAAAAGTGAATCCATCATAAGGTCACCCGAGGAGGAGAGGAGGCCGTCGGTGATGATGTGCATTTCAATAAGTCCGTCGATTTTTCCCACAAGAGCTTCAAGCTCTTTTTTTACATTGGCCTTGATGTCCTCTTTGTTTTCGGCTTCTTCTTTTATTTTCCAGATTATCATATGCTTTACCATGTATTTAAAGCTCCTTTTCATTTTTTATAATACTAACATATTATTCCTTTCTTTTCAATAGTAAAAAATATGGAAAAAATTTCAAAAAATCTCTTGACAAAATTGGAGTTTGGATATATTATATGTAAGGTTAGTGCAAACTAACTGATTTTTCAGAATGCATAGTTAGTTCAAACTAACTGCTGATGATAACTTTGAAGGAGTAAGACTATGACACTTAAAGATGTTAAGGTCGGCCATAGAGCGAAGGTGCTCAAGGTTGGCGGTGAAGGCGCAATCAAGCGCAGAATTATGGATATGGGTATTACAAAAGGCGTTGAGATTTATGTAAGAAAGGTTGCACCTCTCGGTGATCCGATGGAGCTTTTTGTAAGAGGTTATGAGCTTTCCTTGAGAAAGGCTGACGCAGATATGATCGAAGTGGAGGAAATCAGATGAGTATAAAGGTTGCACTTGCAGGTAATCCTAACAGCGGTAAAACGACACTCTTCAATGCTCTTACAGGCTCAAATCAGTTTGTAGGCAACTGGCCGGGTGTAACCGTTGAGAAGAAGGAGGGTAAGGTGAAGAAAAGCGCTGACATTACAGTTGTTGACCTTCCCGGTATTTATTCTCTTTCTCCCTACACTCTTGAAGAGGTTGTGGCAAGAAACTTCCTTGTTGATGAAAAGCCTGATGCGATTCTCAACCTTGTTGACGGAACAAACCTTGAAAGAAATCTCTATCTTACAACTCAGCTTTGTGAGCTCGGTATTCCCGTAGTTGTTGCAATCAATATGATGGACGTTGTAAGAAGAAACGGTGACAAGATTGACATTGACAAGCTTTCCGTTCATCTCGGATGCAAATTCGTTGAGATTTCAGCTCTTAAAAGTGAAGGCCTTGACGAGGCAATCGAGCTTGTAAGAAAAGCGGCTGAAAGAGGAAGAAAGGTTCCTCAGCACAACTTCTCAGGTGAGGTTGAGCATGCTCTTGCTCACATTGAAGAGGCAATTCTTCACGACCTTCCCGATGAGGAGCAGAGATGGTATGCCGTGAAGCTTTTTGAAAGAGACGGAAAGGTTATCGAAAAGCTCGGTATCAGTAAGGATATTGTTGCTCACATTGAAAAGGATATCCGCCACGTTGAAGAGGAGTTTGACGATGACTCCGAAGCAATCATCACAAACGAAAGATACGATTACATAGCACGAATTCTTGTTGACTGCTATAAAAAGAAGAACAAAAACGGACTTACCGTTTCCGATAAGATTGACAAGGTTGTAACTGACCGTTTCCTTGCTCTTCCCATTTTTGCTGCAGTTATCTTCCTTATTTATTATGTTTCAGTTTCAACTGTGGGCACATGGGTGACAGACTGGATGAATGACGGTGTCTTCGGTGAAGGCTGGAGCCTTTTCGGAATGAGCATTCCCGGTGTTCCCGTTTTTGTTGAAGCTCTGCTTACAAAAATCAATTGCGCTGATTGGCTTCAGGGACTTATCCTTGACGGTATTGTCGGCGGTGTAGGTGCGGTTTTAGGCTTTGTGCCTCAGATTTTTGTGCTTTTCCTTTTCCTTGCTTTCCTTGAAGGCTGCGGATATATGTCAAGAATTGCTTTTGTTCTTGATAAGCTTTTCAGAAAGTTCGGCCTTTCAGGTAAGTCGTTTATTCCCATTCTTGTGGGCACAGGCTGCGGTGTTCCCGGTATTATGGCGTCAAGAACAATCGAAAGTGACCGTGACCGTAAAATGACAATTATGACAACTACATTTATTCCCTGCTCAGCTAAGCTTCCTATCATCGCACTTATTGCAGGTGCTCTTTTCGGTGAAGCGGCATGGGTTGCTCCCAGCGCTTATTTTATGGGAATCGGTGCAATAATTGTTTCAGGCATCATGCTCAAGAAAACAAGCATTTTTGCAGGTGATGTTGCTCCCTTTGTAATGGAGCTTCCTGCTTATCATTTGCCTCCTGTCAAGAACGTTCTTCGTTCCACCTGGGAGAGAGGCTGGTCATTCATAAAGAAGGCAGGTACGGTTATCCTTCTTTCAACTGTAGTTCTCTGGTTCCTTCAGTCCTTCGGCTTTGAGGACGGACGCTTCGGTATGATTGATGACCTCAACAATTCAGTTCTTGCTTCAATCGGTAACATCTTTGCGTGGATTTTTGCTCCTATCGGCTTTGGCAACTGGCAGAGTGCCGTTGCAACAATCACCGGTCTTATCGCAAAGGAAAATGTTGTTTCAACCTTTGGTGTGCTTCTCGGTAACGCTGAGGTTTCAGAGGCAGGTAACGAAATCTGGGCCGCTATGAGAGGTCTCTTTACACCTGTTGCAGGCTATTCCTTCCTTGTGTTCAACCTTCTTTGTGCTCCTTGCTTTGCCGCTATGGGTGCAATTAAAAGAGAAATGAACAACTGGAAGTGGACTGCTTTCGCAATTTCCTATCAGTGCATTTTTGCTTATGCTGTTTCACTTGTTATATATCAGTTCGGACTTCTCTTTACAGGTGAAATGAATCTTGTCGGTCTTATTGCCGCAGTGCTTGTTGTTGCCGTGATTATGTTTATGATGGCAAGACCTGCAAGAAAGAGCGTTAAGAAATAAGGTGATTTTTATGATGGAATTTTTATTGCAGAATCTCGGCACAATAATTGTCGGAGCAATTCTCGCTCTCGTTCTTGTTGCGGCTTTTATGAAAATCCGTAAGGATAAGAAAAACGGTAAGGGCTGTGGCTGCGGATGTGGCTGCTCAGGCTGTCCGTCAGCAGGAATGTGTTCTTCAGTAAATGATAAAAAAGATGTAAAGTGAAATAGTAAATCCCTCGGCTTTTGCCGGGGGATTTTGTCGTATTCATCAGTTGATGCCAAGAGTAATAATCTCAAAGGGCTTGTATTCGATAACATCGCTTTCGCCGATTACTTCTTCAAGCATATTGAGAAGCTTGACATTCTTTTTGAGGTTGATTTTTCCTCTTTTTCCGTCCTGCTCGCTAAGGCGGATAACAGTCATACTGCCGTCCTCGGATTTCTTCGCACTCTGAAGGTAAAGAGGCTCAAAGGTGGGAAGAGTCCATTCACCGTCGCACTTGACAAGGGGAGAGTTGTATTGCAATGCGAGGTTGTTTACCCTTGCGGTAACGGCATCACCCTCGTGAGGATAAATCATATAGCAGAAGCTGTGATTTCCCATGTCGGAGGTCACATCGGGACGGATTGTTGCACGAAGAAGTGAAAGACTCATCTTGTTTTCCTCGTAGCCGACACCGTATTTGCCGTCGTTGATGATTGCCACGCCGCCACCGGCTTCTGAAAGGTCGCACCATTTGTGATGACAGCACTCAAACCTTGCCTGCTGCCAGGTGGTGTTTCTGTGGGTGTCTCTTTCAATGTAGCCTGCTGAGGTGTCACAAAGCCCCTTTCGTGAAAGCACATTGCAGGAGAATTCAGCCTTTGCAAGTCTGTGCTTGATGTTTGTCCAGTCAACGTTATTTTCAACCTCAATGCCTCTTGACTGACGGAAAAGTCTTACTGTCATTTTCCAGGTGGCATTTTCAATTTTCAGCGTTGCTTCAAGGGATGCACATTCACCGTCAAGCTCCTTGAGAGTAAGAGTTGAAACAGTTTCAACATCAATCTGCTTGTCCTTATAGTTGGGGAGAATGTCCCATGCGTCATAGTTACCGGGATAATCGGTGTAAACCTTGAGCTTGTTGAAGTCACCGTCAACCCATTCTCTGCCGTCCTTCTTTTCGGTAAGGCTTTTTATTGAGCCGTCGGGATTAAAGCTGATGTTATAAAAGGGCGTTTCAAAGCAGTATTCTGACTTTTCCTTAAGCCAGTCTGTGCCGTGCTTCTGACTTCTTAATGTGCCTGATTTCATCGCAGGAAGCTTGGGAATAAGCCAGTTACCCTTTTTGCCGTATCTTGTGGATGTGCCCTTTTTGTTTTCAACAAAGGTTAAAGCATCACGGCTTAAGTTGAGGGTGTTGAAGTATTTTCCGCTGTTGCCGATTATCTTGTCAAGCTCTTTTTCAATCTCGGCATACTCCTGCATAGCATCCTCAAAAACGGGATGAATGTGAGAGCCGGGGAGAATATCGTGGAACTGATTGACAAGGAACTTCTTGTAAAGCTCGGTTATCTCGGCTTGTCTGTCCTCGTTTCTTATAAGGCAGAGGATTTCAGCGTTACGGAACTTATATTCGAGTCTGCGGTTAGCCTTCTTGAGATCGCTCTTTGTGGTGAAGGTTCCTCGGTGCATTTCAAGGTAAAGCTCACCGTCCCAGGTTTCAAGGCTGTCGTTGTCCCTGAGGTTCTTTTCAAGGAATTCGCTTCCGCCAACGTGCTCGCACTTGGGCATAATTGAAAGCTTGTCAAAGCGGTGCATAAGCTCAATCATTTCTTCCGTGCAGCCTGAACCACCGTCACCGTAGCCGAACATATTAAGAGTTTTTCCGCCACTGTCCTTGTCGATATATGCCTCCCAGTTTTCCTGAATCTGTGAGGGCATATTCCAGGTGATAAAGTGGGTAGGGGGTACACAGGCAAGAACGTCCGTTCCGTCAATACCCTTCCATCTGAAGTTGTTGTGAGGGAAGCGGTTTGTATCGTTCCAGGTGGACATTTTGTTGGAAACAAAGTAATCAACACCGCTCTTTTTGAGAATCTGCGGTAAAATCCAGCTGTTACCGAAAACGTCGGGAAGCCACGCATTGTTTACGGTCTTGCCGAACATTCTCTTGTAGGTAAGCTGACCGTAAAGGCACTGACGGATAAGTGATTCCGCAGAGGGAACATTGCAGTCAGGCTCAACATACATTGCACCGACGGGCTCAAACTGACCCTTTGCAACCTTTTCCTTGAGTTCTTCGAAAACCTCGGGATAATACTTCTCAAGGGTTTCGTAAACATAAGGCTGAGTGTGGGTGTATTTGAAGTCGGGATACTTGTCCATCAGACGAAGCTGAATGAGGACAGTACGGAGATTTTTCTGCACTGCGTGGATTTTTCTCCAATAGTAAGCAACATCAAGGTGAGAGTGAGCAATAAGCGTCACATCGCCGCTGCCCTTGTAGGTATCGTTGGCGTAGATTACCTCGTCAACATATTTCTTTGCTTCAGCTACACCGTCAAGCTTTTCGCTGTCAAAGTCGATGAGATTCATCGCATTGTTAAGCTCCTTGTTAAGGAAGGCTCTGTAGTCCTCGTTGAAAAGCTCACTTTTTGCAATATCGAGAAGGATTTCAAAGTCCCAGACAAGCTCCTGAACCTCGTGATTAACCACTGCAAGATAAGCTCCCTCAAAAATCTGACGGCAGCCTCTTACGGAAAGGGATTCGGGATTTCTTTCGTCGTCGGGCTTTGAACGGTTGTAGCCCATCATATCAAAATGAAGCACTTCATTTTCGTTTATGTAAGGGGAGAGGAGCATTCTCTCTCTGTTGGGGTCAACACCGCCGATATATTTGCCGTTGACCTTTACACAGATTTCTGCCGCAGTTTTAAGAGTGAACCAAAGCTCCTTGCCCTTGAGGTGCTCGGGGACAGTAACATCTGCCTTGATGAAGGCTGTGCCGTCGGGAGTGAAGTACATATCGCCCTTTTTAAGCGGTCTGTAGTCCTCACTGTAATACTCAAAGTTCATTTCGCTTGTCTGACGGGCATCACGGATAAGAAGGTTTTCGATTTCCCACTTTTCTTCGTAGATGTGTCTTTTCAGCCAGCCAAAGCGAAGGTCTGTCCATTCCTCGGGACGCATAGAGCGTCTTACAACCTTTATATGTGCCATAAAATTACGCTCCCTTCTTATGTGTCCTGGAAATAAGGCTTTTTGCGGATTGCCTCAAGCCTGACTGTGAGCCTGAGGTCTCTTTTAATCTCTTCCTCAATCCAGGCTACGCAACGGTGAAGAATGAGACACTTAGAGCATTCCCCACGGAAAATTACCGTGAGGATGCCGTTTTCATATTTAACAAATTCAATCCAACCGCCGTCGCCCTGAAGCTTCGGCTGAAGAACGTTTTCAACATAGGTCTGAATTTTCATAATTTAAAATCCTTTTCAGTTGATTGTTTCAAGGATAACCCTTCTGATTTCTTCAAGTCTCTTTTCGGCAAGGTCCTTTGAATCCTGTCTTACGGAATAGTAAACCTTGATTTTTGGCTCTGTGCCTGAGGGTCTTACTGCCATCCAGGTTCCGTCTGTGAAGAGGAACTTGAGAACATTTTCCTTGGGAAGGTCGTTGATGCCTACACTGTAGTCGATAACCTCCTTGACACCGTCAAACATCTTTGTGCCGTTTTCGCGGAAGATAACCATAAGCTCTGCGATTCTTTCAGCTCCGTCCTTACCCCTGAGGGTGAAGGAGTCGAGCTTATCAAGGTAGTAGCCGTATTTTTCATAGATTTCATTAAGACCGTCAACAAGAGTCATACCCTTGTTCTTGTACCATGCAGCCATCTGACAGATGAGCATTGAGGAAACAACAGCGTCCTTATCTCTTGCATGAGTACCTACAAGATAGCCGTAGGATTCCTCGTAGCCGATGATGAACTCCTTTTCGCCGCTTTCCTCGTACTTGTTGATTTTGTCACCGATGTACTTGAAGCCTGTGAGGGTATCTTCCACCTGAAGACCGAAGCTCTTGCCGATTTCAGCGCCAAGCTCACTTGTAACGATGGTCTTGATAAGAGTTGACTTTGAGGATAAGTTGTCCTTCTTCATTGTAAGGATGAAGTTTACAAGAAGAGCACCTGTCTGATTGCCTGTGAAGAGTACATAATCATCACCGTGCTTGACAGCAATGCCCACTCTGTCGCAGTCGGGGTCTGTGCCGAGAACAAGGTCACCGCCGATTTCTTTAGCCTTTTCAATAGCGATTGTAAGTGCATCCTTTTCCTCGGGATTGGGACTTCTTACGGTTGAGAAGTTGCCGTCGGGTAATTCCTGCTCTTTTACGATTGTGACATTCATTTTGTCAATCATTCTTCTTACAGGGATGTTACCTGTGCCGTGAAGGGGAGTGTAGACGATCTTAAGGTCGCTTTCTTCCTCGTAAACGGACTGCTCCCTGACCTTCTTGAGAAATTCTGAAAGAACATCCTCACCGATGAGAGCAATGTTTTCATCCTTGTCGCTTCCGAAGGGGATTGAAAGGTAGTCTTCAATCTGATTGATGAAGCCGATTGCCGCATTTGCATCCTCTGTGCAAAGCTGACAGCCCTTTTCGTCGTAAACCTTGTAGCCGTTATATTCCTTGGGGTTGTGAGAAGCGGTGATCATAACGCCTGCATCACAGCCGAGGAAAGCAGTCGTGAAGGAAAGCACGGGAACGGGAACGAGGGTTTCGTAAAGGAAAACCTTGAAGCCGCACTTTGCAAAGATACCTGCTGCAACGGATGCGAAGTAAGCTGAGTTGTTTCTTGAGTCGTAAGCAAGAGCAACCTTGATTTCACCGTCCTTACGGCTTCTGAGGTAATTTGCAATGCCGAGGGTTGCCTTACCGATTGTATATTTGTTCATACGGTTAGAGCCTGCGCCCATAATGCCGCGAAGACCGCCTGTACCAAAGGCGATATCCTTATAGAATCTGTCCTCGATTTCCTTTTCGTCGGTGATTGAGGAAAGCTCCTTTGCGGTGTCTTCGTCAAAGCCTAACCATTTTTCGTATTTTTCACGGTATGTCATGTGTATCATTTCCTTTCGGAGTAAAAATTGTGCTTATACATTATAACAGTTTATTTTGCAAGATACAAGAGAAAAACAAAATTATGGATAGTAAAATTCTGCTTCCGGGATAAAAATAAACTGCAAGCCGTGCCTGAAGCCTGACCTGCAGTCGGTATTTTGTTTTATCTTCTTACAATCTCACCGGTCTTTGCGTTGATGATGTTGTTGAAAACGCAGATGTGAGTGTTTGAGATGAACTTATCCATATGAAGTGAGCCGAAGTACCAATGACTGAATTTACAGGTACGGCTTACGTCCTCAAGGTAAGTGTTGATAGCGGTGATGCTTGCGTTTGTGCCTGTGTTGAGAAGAAGGAAGTCCTTGATTTTTGCAGGAGGCTCGTGGGATATGATGATGTCCACCTTGCCGCCGTATTTCTGAAGGTTGTCAACGCCTTCGATAAGCTCCTCTCTTGTGGGAATTTCAAGATCTGACCAGGTCTCTGTTTCAAAGCGGATATCAATATCGGGGCTTTCGCCGCCGCCCATGGTGAAAACAGTTTTGTCCTCAATGGTGAAAACCTGACCTCTCATAAGATGGAAAATGTTTCCGCCGATGTGGTGAACCTTTCCGCCGTTCCATTTTTTGATTTTGATTTTTGAAAGAAGGTCAAAGTTTTCGTGAGTGCCGCCAACAAAGCAGATGTTGTACTTCTTTTTGCTGAGCTTACGAAGAATGTTGATTTCTTCCTTTGAGCCGTTCCATAAAAAGCCGAAGTCACCGCAGATGATGAGTGTGTCTCCGCTTCCGAGCTTTCTGAGTCTCGGATCGTCAAAGCGGGAAAAGATTCCGTGAGTATCACCGGTTACATATATCATAATTTTGTCGGTCCTTTCCTTAGGTTGAATTTATTAAAAAATTTAAAGAATATTCGGATTTAATTTTTATTAAGGTATATACTTTTTCTTACAAAATTGTTATAATAAACAGAAAGCTTAAAAAGCTGTATAACTGTCTTACATAATAATTAAAACATAAATTCAAAAACTTGTCAACCGGAGTGAACATAAATGAAAAAGCTAATTTCCTTTTTTCTTGTATTTTTAACCATAACAGTCTTTACTTTACCCTGCGTGTCGGCTTTGATCGATTCGGGAGCCGTTACCTCAAGGCTCGGCTCACAGATTTATTATATGGAAAATCTTGACCAGTCAACGGTGCTTTTTGATAAGGACAGTAATAAGCAGGTTCCTCTTGCAGGCTATGCCAAGGTTCTTGCAGCCTGTGTTGCTCTTGAAAAATGGGGTAACCTTGACGGAAGCATAACCATCACAGACAAGCACCTGAGTGTATTTGACGGTGTTTACGGAATGTCGACAGCCCTTTATAAAAAAGGGGAAACCGTTTCAAAAAAGGAGCTTTTTGACTGCCTTGTTATAAGCAGTGCAAACGATGCTCTGAGTATAATCGCTTACGATGTTGCAGGTACGCAGGAAAAGCTTGTTGCCGAGATGCAGAGTCTTGCCGAAAGAATTGGCTGCAGTGCCACATCAGTCAGAAACATCCACGGCTTTGATGAAGAAGGGCAGTACACAACGGCACGAGACGTTGCAAAGATTATCAAATATGCTGTAAGTCTTCCTGCTTTCAGTGAAGCCTTTTCAAAGGATGAAATAACCCTCAAGGCAACGGATAAAAACGAGGAAAGAACATATTTTTCCTCAAATGAGATGCTCAACGCTTCTGTTTACGATTACTACCACAGCTCCGTTGTTGGTGCTAAGCATACAAGCACTGACCTTGCAGGTGAATGTATTGCCGCAGTTTCAAGTGCTGACGGTTATTCCTATCTTACCGTTATAATGGGCGGTAAATATGAGGATATTGACGATGACGGTTATGAAGAAAACACATCGATGACCGATGCTCAGCTTATGCTTGACTGGGTATATGAAAATATCCGCTTCAAGGTTATAGCAAATCATGACCAGGTTCTTGCAAATGTTGATGTAATTGCAGGTAAGGGTGTTGATAAGGTTGAGCTTGTTCCCGAAAAGGAGATTTCTGCTCTTGTTCCTGCAGCGGCAACTCCTGCCTCGGTGATGTTCGACTTTGCCGACGGTGGCGCTCCCGAAAGCATAGTTGCTCCTGTCAAAGAGGGTGAGGTTATCACTCAGGCTGATATTTATTATGCAGGGCAGAAAATAACAACCATAAATGTTGTTGCAAAGCAAGCTGTTAATCTCAGCCTTGGCGGACTTATAGTCACAGGTATAAAAAAGGTTGTAGGCTCTGTGGTGGTGATGGTTATCACCTTTATTGCTGCGGCGATTGCCGTGCTTCGTTTTGTACTTGATCTTAAGGATTTCCTGGATGAGGACAGAAAGAAGAGCTTTGATCCCTTGCCGTCGTCCTTTGAGGTGCTGACGGAAAGGTTCAAAAAAGCCGTTATCTTCGGTGGTAAGAAGCCTTCGGGAAATACCGGGGCAAGGAAAGGTAAGCCTGCTCCCTCTCAGAAGAGAAGAGCACCTTCCGCTCAAGGTCAGCCCTCAGTAAAAAGAAGAAGCACCCAACAGAAAAAGCCTGCGGGAGCAACCGCAGCAAAGGCTCCTGTCAGAAAGAAAACGGCTACGGGAGGAAAAAAGCCGGCTTCTGCACCTCAGATGAGAAGAAAGCAGAAATAAAAAGGCGTTAAAACAATATATATTGTTGTCTGCCTTGACTTTTAGGTCAATATAATGTATTATGAAAAAGAGTATATTTGCTTTTTCGAAAGGATTGATTAATATGAAGAAAACAGTAAAGGGGTTAATTACAGCGTTAATGCTTATCGCTGTTGTGCTTTGCATGACAGCCTTTGGTGCATCGGCTGCAAGTGAGGATTCAAAATGGATTACTGCCTGGGGTACCGCTCCGACAGAAATCGGTATTGACGGCTATCAGAACATTGCCGCATATATCGGTAATGTTACCTCAAGAACCGTAATTACTCCCACAGCAAGCGGCTCAAAGCTTCGCATCCGTGTGACCAATCAGTACGGAGATAACGCAATGAAGCTTACAAGAGTTACCGTTGCAAAAAGTCTCGGCGGCTCAAAGATTGATCCCGATACGGTCAAAATCGTAACCTTCAATGAGGGTCAGCAGTTTGTTTCCGTGCCTGCAGGCAAGGAATACTATTCTGACCCCGTTACATACGATGTTGTTGCAGGTGAGGATATTGCAATCAGCATCTATATTGAGGATTTCACCGAAATCAAGACTATGGGTCTTTCGGGCGGTGAAACCTATCTTGCGGTAAGTGGTGACTATACAAGCAAGGATTCAATGGATCTCGGCACAATGATGGACAGTCAGGAGCTGATGGAGTACCTTGTTAAAATCACAGGCAGTGAGCTTGACTTAAAGCTTGCTTACAGCTTCATCAAGGTTGTTCCCTGTATTGCCGGTATGGATGTTCTTTCCGACGAAAATGCATATTCCGTGGTTGTAGTCGGTGACTCAACTGTTTCAAATGAATTTCCTTTATATCTTTCAGAGGTTATTAATTCAAAGGGCATTACAAATGTCGGTGTTTCAGGTAAGGGTATAATTGGTAACCGACTTCTCGGTGACGGACTCGGCTACGGCTCTCTCATTTTCGGTGAATCACTTCTTGACCGCTTCCAGAGAGACGTTCTTGCTCAGCCTAATGTAAAGTATGTTGTTGTGAAAATCGGTGCCAATGATATTATTCATCCTGTTTGCTCAGATATTATGGAAATGTATCCCGACATCAAGCAGCCCACATGGCAGCAGATTGCTCTTGGCTACAGAAAGCTTTTCCGGATGTGTCACGACGCAGGGGTAAAGGTTATTGCTCTTAGCATCACTCCCTGGAAGGGTTCGACACGTGACTATTTCGGCACGGGCGCAAAATATGTGAGAACAGATGAGGAATTTGAAGCTGACTGGGCTATTGCTCAGAATGTCAACAAATGGCTTTCAACCACAACAGAGCACGACGGATATTTCGATCTTAACGATTTTTCTGCAAACCCGAAGGATCCTTCGGCATTCTTTCCCGAATATACAATTGACGGTATCCATCCCTCCGAGACAATGCAGAGAGAGTGGGCAAGAAGATTCCCCACAAGCATTGTAGGCGTAGGCAAAACCGTTGCAGGTCTTCGTCTGAGTGTAAGCTCTGCCTCGGTTTATGTCGGCACAAAGGGTACACTTATTGCTGATATTTATCCTTCAACGGCAACAAACAAATCCGTCAAGTGGACCAGCAGCAATCCCTCAGCAGTTACGGTAAGCAGTAAGGGTGTTGTTGAATGCGTAGGTGCAGGTGAAGCTGTTATTACCTGTACAACCGTTGACGGCGGATATAATGCTTATTGCACAATCAAGGTTTTTGCAAAGCCTACATCAGTTAAGCTTAATAAAACATCAGCTTCACTTTATGTTACCCAGAGCACAAAGCTTACTGCTACAGTTCTTCCCTCAAATGCTCACAACAAGAATGTCACCTGGACTTCAAGCAACTCAAAGGTTGCCGTTGTTGACAAGACAGGTAAGGTTACAGCTGTAGGCTCAGGTAGTGCAGTCATCACTGCAAAAACCGTGCTTGGCGGAATTGAAGCTAAATGCACAATCACTGTTCTCAAAAAGGTTGAGGTAACCTCTCTTGCTCTGAGCAGAGCACAGGGTACGGTTGTCAAGGGCGGAACCTATCGCATCACATGTGCTGTATTCCCTGAAAACGCAACCTTCAAGGGTGTTACCTGGACAAGCTCAAACACAAAGGTTCTTACTATTGATAAAGACGGCATCGTAAAAGCAGTCGGTGCAGGCAAGGCAACAATCACCTGCCGCAGTGTGGATAACCCCAGAGTTATAGCCACCTGTAATGTTACGGTTATTGTAAAGGCAACCGGTGTGAAGCTTAATTACACCAAAGGCTCTGTTTATGTCGGTTACACGGGAACTCTCACAAGCACAGTTCTTCCCTCAGACGCAACAAACAAGAAGGTAACCTGGTCAACATCCAACAAGGCTGTTGCAACAGTTGATCAGAACGGTAAGGTAACAGGCGTCAAGACAGGTACGGCAGTTATTACCTGTACAACAAAGGACGGCGGCTTCAAGGCCTCTTGTACAGTTACCGTAAAGCCTGTTGTGAAGGTTACTTCCGTTACACTCAGCAAAAAATCAGGCACAATGTATGCCGGAACCTACGGCCAGCTTACTGCCACAGTGAAGCCCGATAACGCTTCAATCAAAAAGGTTTTGTGGCATTCATCGGATACATCTGTTGTAAAGGTCAGTGCAAGCGGCAGAGTTCTTGCTGTCAAGCCGGGCACAGCAGTTATCACCTGCTCAAGCTATGAGGGCGGAAAGTCGGCAACCTGCACCGTAAAGGTTGTTGCCGTGAAGCCTACATCAGTCAAGCTTAACACTTCCGGCGGAAAAATGAACTACGGTAAGACATATCAGCTCAAGGCTACAGTATATCCTGAAAATGCAACGGATAAGAGAGTAACCTGGACTTCGAGCAATCCTAAGGTTGAGTCAGTTTCTTCAACAGGTGTTATCAAGGCTCTTACTCCCAATGCAAGTGCAGTTATTACCTGTAAAACCGTAAGCGGCGGTCTTACTGCAAGCTGTACAATCAAGGTTAATCCTCTTGCGGTAACAGGCGTAAAGATCAGCCATACAAAGGCAAGACTTGAGCTTGGTACAAGGGGTAAGCTTACTGCAACGGTCATCCCTGCAAATGCAACCAATAAGGCTGTTGTGTGGACTTCAATGAACACAGCGGTCGCAACAGTTGATCAGAACGGCATTGTTACAGCGAAGAAAACAGGTACAACAACAATTTACTGTAAGACAAAGGATGGCGGATATTCAGCAGCTTGTCTGTTGACTATTTATGAGGATACTACCACATCAGATCCCTCAAGAGTCGGTGGTGTAAAGCTCAGCAAATCATCCATTAACGGTAAGCTCGGTACAATCGAATATCTTACTGCAACAGTTGTTCCCGCAACAGCCACCAACAAAGATGTAACATGGTCTTCAACAAATACTGCTGTTGCTATTGTCAGTCAGAGCGGTCAGGTCTTCCTTGTAGGTAAGGGTGAATGTCAGGTCAGAGTCGCAACTGCTGACGGTAATTACATGGCTTCTTGTAAGGTAGTTGTAAGCTAAACATAAAATAATGTAAAATGGGACTGTATCTGCACCGTAATGTGAAGAGCAGTCCCTTGACTTTTCAGGAGGTAATGAAATGATTCTTGTTGCTGATATCGGTAACACAAGTATTACAATCGGTGCTTATGAGGATGATGTGCTTGTTTTTGCCGACAAATTGGTCACTGTCAAGGAAAAAAGCTGTGAGAAGTATACTCATGAGCTTTTTGATATTATTGAATCCCAGGGTATTTCCGGTAAGAAGTTTAACGGTGCCGTGATTTCAAGTGTTGTGCCCGAGGTAACAGAGAATTTTTCAAAGGCTCTCACGGCGGTAACCGATGTTGAACCGATTGTTGTCGGTGAAAAGCATAACGGTAACCTGAAGGTTGAAATACTTCCTGTGTCTTATCTCGGTGCTGATCTGATTGCAGGCTGCATAGGAGCAATAAGCAAATATCCTTTACCTTGCATTGTTGCTGATCTCGGCACAGCCACAAAGCTTCTTGTTATAAATGAGAAGGGCTACTTCTGCGGCTGCACGATTTCTCCGGGAGTGAAAATTTCCCTTGATGCCCTTGCAGAGAAAGCATCTCTGCTTCCTTCAATCAGCCTTACTGAGCCTGAAAGGGTGATCGGCAGAAATACGGTTGAATGTATGCAAAGCGGAATCGTCTTCGGCACAGCGGCAATGCTTGACGGCCTTGTGAGCAGAATGAAAAAGGAAATGGGCGAAGAGCAGGTAACGGTTGTTGTAACAGGCGGCTACAGTAAGGAAATTGCTTCATGTTGCGAAACAGAAGTGATTTACGATGAGAATCTTCTGCTTGACGGGATGAAAAAGATTTATAACGACGCTGTGAAAGAAAGGTAAACGCCTTTCAATTATATATAGGAAGAAAATTATCATCTTTTAAGGAGAAAAAAGCTATGTTTATAACCTTCAGAAATACAGATGAATACAGCAAGGTGATTCTTAGCTATGAAAACCGCAGCTATACTCTTGAGCCTATGAGCGAGATTGAATTACCTTTTTTCGGTCAGCGGAAGAGGTTTACCCTCGAGCACCGTATGCCTGATTTCGGTGATGAGTTCAAGGATGTTGAAAAACCGACCAAGCTCGGAGAAAAGGTCATTTTTAAGCTTACGAAGAAATTTGTGGATAAGCTTCCCGAAATGGCGGTGATGACAAAGGTTACCTATGAGCTTACGGAAACAGAGGAGGACTGCGAGGTCGTTTTAAGCGACGGTGTTTATTCGTCTTGTGACGGAATAATTGCTGATGATGTTTTTGATATGATGCCCGTTGCCTATGTTTTCTCCCAGGCTGAAACAAGTAACGGCAATCTCAAGGTGGTCGATGTTGAAATCACCAACCGAAAGGAATATCTGAAGCTGCAGAAAAAGTTTTTGCTTTTTATTGATTGGAGGCTTCTTCTGCCTGATCTTTTCCTTTTTGTCCCGAAGTATACGGTATTGAAGTTTTATTCCTCTGAAAGATATGTTTCAAAGCTTATAAAAGGTTTTTATGATGTAACGCCGACCGAAAGAGCGGAGATTTTCAGAAAAAAAGAACAGCAGATAGAAAGGGATATGAAGCCCGGTATGGGCGGTTGCCTTGGTCTGCTTCTCAAAAGTGTTATCATATTGGCAATGGCTATTGTTATTTTTATCGGTCTTGCCTCGTGGGCTTCATCGGGAGAGCCTGAGGTGATTATTTCGGAGGATTACAGCTCGGTGACTTATTTTGATGAAACCTTTGTCAGAATCGAAGGTGGTCTGCCCGAGGATGCCGAAAAGGTTTTCCTTGAGGATTTCTATGCTGATTATCCAAACGGTGACGGTTCATACGACCATATAAGTAATTATGTTTATATATATAAGGATTCCAAGGGTGACAGATATCTGTGGCTTATAAAGGATTATAATAAGCTTTATGATAGGGGAAAGACTTACGAGGATTACGAAAATCCGCTGGTGTATAAAGCGGTGGAATGAACTTAAGTAAAGACCTTACAGTTAGGAAAGCTGTAAGGTTTTTTGTGTATCTATTACAGTTTTATTACAGCTTTATTACATTTTCGTCATTATCGTTGAAGGTCGTATCGTTAATTGATATAATTTAAAAAAAGGTGGTGTAAGAATGAAAAAGAAGAGAAAGATAGTTTCAATTATATTGGCAATAATTATGGCTCCTCTTGTTTTTAGTAATATTTGGTCGCTTGTTGTTGACAATATCTTCAGTATGCCTTCGGAAATGAAAAAAGAAGAAGTATGCTTCTTAACTTCGGGACTTACATGGGATAGTACAATGTCCGATGTTGCGGAGCTTTTCGGCAAACCGATTGAAAAGGGTAATTACAGCAATCTAACGGGGAATACGGAAAACACATATAAAGCAGAATATGAAAAACACCCGATGACGGTTTATGCTACCAAAAGAGCGTTTATGCTGACTGAAATGTTCTGCAGAAATAGAGTGCATAAGTATATTTTTCTTATAGAATGCTCTGATGAAGAAGATGCAAGAACTGTTTTTGAAAAGCTTTGCGGTGAGCTTATCGAATCTGTTAAGTCAAATGAGCGACTTGAAAATCTTGAGAGAGGTGAAAATGAATTAGGCTTATCAATAAATTACGGTGCACCCAGGATAAGTTATGATATAGAGCTTTCGGAATATGACGGAGAATATATTGTGAGGTTTGTTGCCGATGCGTTATATTAATTCTAACAGCACACTTTTATGGTGTGCTGTTTTCATATATACAATAAGTATAGAGCTGTAGCGTCGCCCCGTGGGCGACTGAAAGAGAAGTAAATATTAAAGGAGAGATAATGGAGCCGCCCGAGGGGCGGCGCTACAAGATCAAATGAGGAAGTTGCAAAAGCGACGCATCTTTTTTCGCGGAATAACACTTACAGCAGAAAATATCCTATCCCGCGACATTAATTCCGCATTCCGAATTCCGCATTCTGAATTCCCACCCTACCTCATATAGATAAAAAAGCCAAAAAGAGGCACTAACCCCAAGATATAGTGCATGGTAAACGAGGGGACACAAACACACCCGGGTGGGTATACAGAAAGTGAAGGATATTGGTAAAAAAGTACAAAAAAGTTTGTAAAAAACTGTTGACAAAAACAAAAAGAGGTGATAATATATGCAAGCATTCTGCGAGGGGAACGAGAGGATAGCTCAGAAACAACTCGAAGG
>JAZKYQ010000089.1:0-12244 GCA_045612205.1 Acutalibacteraceae bacterium
TGAAGCCTCTTTTGAGTTGAGAACATTGATTTCGATATCCTTGTTTGAAACAACCTTACGGATGTGGTCAACAAGATCCTGCTTTGTTGTGCCGGGCATTGCACGGAAGTTGATTGTTGCAGTTGCTCTCTGGGGGAGAACGTTAGCTGCAGGGCTTCCGCTTGCCATTGTTACGGCTGTGGTTGTTCTTACAAAGCAAGCTCCGAAGGGGATTGACTTGAAGCCCTGAAGAAGAATGGGCTTGAGAAGGGGAAGGTTGCAGGTGATAAGACGCACGGGATAAGTGCATTCTCTGCCGATTGCATCCACAAGGTCATCCATAAGCTGATTGAAGGATGATTTGAACTGATGGTCCTCAATTTCCTTGATTGCACAGGCAAGCTGACCGAGAGCGTTGTGTTTGGGAGGCTGTGATGAGTGACCGCCTTTACCGTTTACGGCAATTTCAATGTCAGCATAACCCTTCTCGGCAACACCGATACCTACAAGGTGCTTATTTGGAAGCACACCGGGAACGTTGATGGGGATGATGGCACCGCCCTCGTCGATAACGCTTTCAAGCATAATGCCTCTGTTTTTAAGGGTTGTCATAATGTCAAAGGCACCGTTTTCTGCGTTTGCAACAACCTCTTCATTGTCACCGAAGAGAAGGTAAACGTCTCTTTCAGGCTCGAAGCCGTCCTCAAGAAGTGCTTCAACGGATTCCATAACAGCGATAAGGTGATTTTTCATGTCAAGTGAGCCGCGGCCCCAGATGAATTCACCGTCATCATAGCCTTCAAAGGGAGCGTGCTCCCAGTCCTGCTCTGTTCCCTTTGAAACGGGAACAACATCCTGATGAGCAAGAAGAGCGATAGGCTTAAGGTCGGCTCTTTTTCCCTTCCAGCGGTAAATGAGGTTTGCAGGAGGAACGATTTCCTTTTCAAGAGTCTTTGTGATCAGGGGGTAGGCTTCATCGAGATACTTGTGGAATTTTTCAAATTCCTTCCAGTCAACAAGAGATGAATCTCTGTTTGAAAGTGTCTTGAATCTGATAGCGTTAGAAAGATTCTTACGGTATCTTTCAACATTGATAGGCTCTGTGGGAAGAGCGGGAATATCTCTTTTTTCAGGCTTGTAGGTTGCGGCGTGAATAGCATTGCCTACTGCGGCAGCTGCAAGAGCGGCACCGACAATTTTTGTGGTTTTCTTCATGGGAATGCCCCTTTCGTGTGTTAATTTAACTATATCATTATATACCTCTTTGAATGTAATTTCAACATAAAAAGCTAAATTTGCTCATTATGGGCACAAGTCGGTGTGAGTTTGCGTGAAAAAGGTTGACGAAAGGGAAGATAAATGATAGAATGTTACCCAGATAAAACTTTCAGAGGTGAAATGAAAATGATGAACAGAAAAATGGTGAAGATAATCTGTGTTGTTATGGCGGCTCTTATGCTTCTCAGCGTCGGTGCGGTTGTGCTTCAGGTCTTTGCCTCAAGTGAAAAGGAAATTATTGCTTCAACCGTAACTCCCGAAACAGGTGACGGACTTTCTGATTACGTGATCCCTGCCGGTATAGCAGTTGCAGCTGTGCTGGGAATAGTTGTCAGCCTTGTTCTTCCTAAGCTTAAGAAAAAGGAAGATAAATAATTATTGAAGTAAGCTCAAGGGTATGATGTTCTGTTTTTTTTGCGGAACATCATATTTTTTTGTCTCAAAACCCTTGAAGTTTTATTTACAATATGTTAATATAACAGGTGTTAAAAAACATAAAAAGGAGATAATGCAAAATGAAAAAATTAATGGCAGTTTTACTTACAGCTCTTATGCTCTTTTCGGTTTGTTCTGTAGGCGTTTTCGGCGCTTATGAAATCAAAGAGCTGACAGAGTATCCCGTGATTATGGTTCCCGGCTACTCATCAAGTGAGCTTTACAGAATCGACGAGGAAACAGGTGAAGTTGTTCACGTATGGGGCGATGCTTTCGGTCAGGCTATGCCTGAGGTTGAGGAAAATCTCGGCGGTATAGTTGCTGATATGGGTACATTCCTTCTTGCAGGTAATGTTGATCCCATTGCAAAAAGACTCGGTGAAGGCTTCCAGAGAATTTTCGGTGATATGGCAACCAATCCCGACGGCTCAAGTGTTTATGAGCTTAAAAATTATGTCAACACTCCCGAGGAATGCTGTTATGCAACTCTTCGTGAAAAATATCCCGAAGGCAGACATCAGGCTGAAAGTCATATGATGGAGGATGTTATTGCAAATGTGGGCGCTGAAAATTGCTTCGTGTTCACCTGCGATTTCAGAAAGAGCGTTGTTGAGCTTGCTGCTGACCTTAAGCAGTTCATCGCTGATGTAATTGAGTACACAGGTAAGGATAAGGTAAACATTCTTGCAGTTTCCCACGGCGGTCAGATTACAGGTACATACCTTTCCCTTTACGGCACAGAAGCAAAGGTAAATAATGCTGTTCTCACCGTTCCTGCTCTCGGCGGTGCAGGTATTGCTTATGATGCCTTCAATTCACAAAGAGAAGGCTTTGATTTCGGTGAAGTTGCTCTTCTTGTTTTCATTGAGCACGGCTTCCTTATTGAAGAGGATCTCCATTACCTTGTTGAAGCAGGCTGGCTCGGCTTCCTTGATGACCTTGCAACTGCTCTTGTTCCCTATGTAATGCCTGTAATGGGCACCTGGGGCAGCATGTGGGATTTCATTCCCGTAGAATATTACGATGATCTCAAATCAGAGCTTCTTGACGAAGAGGAAAGTGCAGCTCTTATTGCAAAGAGTGACTATATGCACTATGAGATTATGTCTCCCGAAGGCGACCTCTATTTCGCAAAGGGCTTCAAAAAGGCTCAGGAGGCAGGCACAAACGTTTACATTCTTTCAGGCTATGATGTTCAGATTGTAACAGGTATGCCCGTTTCATCTGATGCTATTATCACAACCAATTCATCATCAGGTGCAACTTGTGCTCCTATGGGTAAGCGCTTCAGCGACGGATACACTCAAATTGTTGACACAGGCTTCTAACAGGTTTCACCCTCAATGACAGTTGATGCTTCAACCTGTTACCTTCCCGAGCATACATGGCTTATTGAGGATTACCACCACGGTATGACCTATTGGGATGAATACACAAAATCACTTATGTACACTCTTCTTCTCAATGATGAAAGCTATGATGTGCATTCCTTTGAGCAGTATCCTCAGTTCCACGCAACAACAAATATGTCTCACAGCATTTTTGCAACCTTCGACAAGGGTACAGAGGGTTATCTCACCTCTGATGCAACAAAGCTTGTTGTAACAAACCTTTCAAAGGAAAAGCTTATTTCAATCCTTGCAGTCAACGTTCACGGCATCGATCTTGAAATTGCAAACGGTCCTATGGTTCTCAAGCCCGGACAGAGCGGAAGCTATCTCATCAAGGGCGAGATTCCCGAAGGCAGTGTGAAGAACTTTGAGGTAACACTCAGCTATGTTATTGAGTCAGTTACACTTATCGGTGAAAGAACCTTTGAGTTCACTCTTATGAACGGTGAAAAGGCAGAATACGATGCTGAAGCTCCTTACGCTGATGCAGATCACGATCCCGCAATTGATTCAGTTCTTGATAAGGAAACATCAGATGTTCTTGATCAGTACGGTGTAAAGAACCTTGCAGGTATAATCTATAACATCGTAAAGACCTTTATTGATTTTGTTTACAGAATCATCGATGTTTTCAAATAATCTGATTGCTGATTAAGAAAATTTTTATCTTTTAAAAAATTGAATAAAAAACACCTCCCTTTGACATAATAAAAGTAATGACGAGGAAACTTGTCATCAGAAAAAGGGAGGTGTCGTTATGCATAACGAAGGCGTTAAGTGTACAGTTAATGAATGTGCATACCATGTGGAATGTGATAAGTGTAAGCTTCAGAAGATTGAGGTTACTCACGAAAAGACAGGTCCTGACTCAATGTCAGTTCCCCATTTCTGCAAGAGCTACCAGAAGAAGAACTGAGTAAGCTCTCAGCGGCAGTTATAATTGAGGCTTTGCTCAATTTAAGCACAGACCGAAAAGTAAAATGATAAAGGCAGATATTTTTAAGTATGAGCTTACTTAATGATATCTGCTTTTGCTTTGATTGAATGTTTCGCGTGTTAAAAATTTCAAATGTATTGACGGAATCAAAGCTATAGGATATAATAAAAATACACAATAAAATGATGAGTAAATTTGATTTTTTATTTGCTTTGTATAAAGAAAGGACGTGTTTTTATGGCAGGACCCGGTGGCGGCGGAAGCTCAGGCGGCGGATTTGGCGGCGGCTCCTTCGGAGGTGGCGGAGGCTTTTCGGGTGGCTCCTTTGGCGGCAATCATGGCGGAAGCTTTGGTGGCAATTTTGGCAGAGGTCCGCATCATCATCACGGACCGTTTTTTCACAGACCCTTTCGCCGTACATATTATGGCGGTGGCGGCTGTGGTACTCTTATTTTTGTTGCAGTTTTTCTTTTCGTTGCACTTGTCTATAACTTCGGTGAGCCTGACGGATACAATGTTGCTGTAAACGGTGAGCCTTTGTATTCTTATGAGATAGGAATTGTTTATGATGAAGCAGTTATGCAGGATTACGCTGACAGCACATACGAGGAAGTCTTCGGTGCTTATGACGGCTATGAGGATAACATTCTTCTTGTGTTTCTTACAAATGATCAAGCTGACGGTTATTACACAATTGCCTGGGTAGGGGACAATATAAGAAGCGAGGTCAACGAGATGTTCGGTGAATATACCGAGTACGGCGAGTATCTCAATGAGTACATAAACGACACGTATTATGCTTACTCCCTTGACACAAACCTTGCACAGGTGGTTGCGGCAATGGAAAGCAGTATCACCGAAAGAGGCTATGATTCCGTGTTCAGGAGCGAGGCGGCACCGATTGAGGAAAAGAAGTCCCGAATTATTGATTATACGGATTTAGATTTAACAGAGGAGCTTGTGAATGACTTTCTTGTCAGCTTCACGGAAAACACAGGCATACCTATGGTGATTGTGGTTGACAGAGCTGAAACGGTCTTCGGCTATGGAGTTGTGGAAAACGGCATCGTTGATTCTTCCGTTACAGCCAATGTGGCAGTTCCTGATTCTGAAGCAGATACTTCAGTTTCGGCAAGTGATGTTATCGTCTATGAAGAAGCAGTGAGCGATAATGTGATTTCTTCCCTTACTCCTTCAGAGGAAGTGGTTATTACCGAAGAAACGGATGACGGTTGGGTAACAACAGAGATTGTCCGTATAGATTACACAAGAATAATTCTTGCAGTGATAGCCGTAGCTTCAACAGCGGCATTTCTTGTCACCCGGTTCAGGATGACAAGGATTAAAAAGAAGAAAAATGATGATCCCAAAAAGGATATGCCTTGGGAAAGCTGATTAATAATTAGGAGAAACAGAGAAATATGTGGAAAATAAAAAATAATGTTGCAACAGATGTTAATGAAAAAATAACTCTTAAGGAGTACGTTGCCTACGGCTCAAGCACGGCCGTTTCGAAGGTTCACGGTGCAATGTCGGGATTTTTCGGTGCGCTTGTGGCTTCAACCTTCCTCGGTCTTAGTGAGAAGGCCTTTGCAACCTACAGTACAATTATATTTATCCTCGGCTTCTGGGACATTGCAAACGATGTTATCGTTTCATCCTTTCTTGACAAAAGCCGAAGAACCTTCGGTTCGTGGGGTCGCTTCAAGCCCTGGATAATGCTTATGCTTATTCCCTACAACCTTGTGCTTATCCTACAGACTCTGCCTGTCAAGGATTTCTTTCCTCAGGCAGGGGATACCTTCAAGGTTATCTGGCTTGTAAGCCTTTTCTTTCTTAACGATGCCTTCAAAACCTTCTATGATGCGGCTCTTACGGCTCTTAATGCAAGAAGAACCACCAACAATATGGAGCGTGGCTACATTGCCGCCATGGACAGCATTCTCGGCTCAACCATCGGCTCAACAGGCACATACATTGCCGCTTTTCTTCCCATGCTGTTGCCGAATCTCTCCGAAGCTGAGAGATATTTCTACAGCTACAGCTTTGTTGTAATCGCATCCGTTCCTCTTGCCTTCTGGAACATTGTTGCCACAAAGGAACGCATCACAGAGCCGCCCGTGGTTGAAACGCCTAAGCTTCGTGAGGTTTACGGCAGAATTATAAAAAACAAGCCACTTATACTTTATATGATTTCCGAAATTCTCGGCCTTGGTTTTGGTATAGGCTATAGTCTTATGACCTATGCCTTCATTGCCTGCTTCAGAACGGAAACCTTCCACCTTACATTATTTGAAGGCACACCCATTGAGTTTACATATAATTACACCGACGGTAACTATGCGGCGCTTTTATCCTTTGCTTCGCTTGCTTCTGCCGTTACAACGGGAATTTCACTTTTCCTTGCACCTGTAATACGCAAATGGGTAGATGACAAGCTTCTTTACATCGGCATGAAGCTCGGCACTTTTGTTTGCTATATGGCGATGTTCCTTTCGATTTATCCCTATGAAGAAAAGTCACCGGAGCACATATTCATAATGGTTGTTCTGTGGTATGCTCTTCACGGTCTTACAACGGGCTTCTACAACACAATTCCGGGACTTATTCAGATGGCGGTTTACGACTACGGTGAATATAAATTCGGTGAAAGAAACGAGGCCACCGTAAGTGCGCTCAAGAGCACGCTTTCAAGAATCATCCAGAACTGCACAAACTATCTTACTAACCTTTTCCTCATTTACGTAGGCTACACAAAGTTTGCCGACACACCCGAGCTTATGCCGATAGAGGCTAAAAAGAGCCTTATTTATATGTTTGCGCTTTTCCCGGGGATTTTCTCACTGTTATCGATTATTCCGATGATATTCTATAAGCTTTCTGGAAAGAAGCACAAGGAAATCACAAAGGCACTTGAGGACAGAAGACAGAAGAGCCTGGATGAGATTAATCAGGTTTAAATTCAATTTGACAGAGCGGTAATAACTGCTCTGTTGTTTTTTTGTGTGTTATGTACAAATTTTATATAAAAAATTCTTAAAAAAGAAAAAAATAGTTGAATTTGTCAGGTTGCAGTGATAAAATCAATTTGTTAAGTTAATATTTTGTTAACGAGGTAGGTGATAAGTAAAAAAATCAGATACTCAGCAAAACTATGTAAAATTTAATGAAAAGGAGAAAAACTTATGAAAACCACAAAAAAATTGATAGCGCTTTTACTTTCAATTCTGATGCTTTTCACAATGGTATCAGGCACAGGTGTTGCTGTGGCAGCTGAAGAAGCAACTGAGCCCAAAGCAGCAGCACGTCCGACTATCACTATTGACGCTTATGAAGCAGAACCCGGTGATACAATCAACGCAACCATCCAGGTTGAAAACTACGGATATGCTGAAGGCGAGCTCTGGCTCAGCGTATTCACAACTCCACTTGCGAATGCCAAAAGAAAATCAGTTTCACTCGGTGAGGTTCCCGTAAGGGGCAAGGTTACAGCAGAATTTTCAGCTGAAGCTACAGATCTCAGCAACGTTACAAACGAAAATGTAAGAACCGTCCTTGAAATGATTCTCGGCCGCGTCTTCCCTCTTGTTTACCGACTCCTTTCAATTTTCCTTCCCGGACTTGACTGCGAGCTTGTTAAAATCGGCGAAAACTATGCAGCCGTTGTAGCAATTGCGTCTGTTGTTGAGAAGGAGGCTCCCGCAGAGCCTGAAGAACCTGATGAAGATGATTATTATACAGTAACATTTGATCTTAACTATGAAGGTGCTCTTGAAGCCGAGAAACAGAAGGTTAAAGCTGGGGAATATGTAGCTATACCTGAGGTTGACGAAAGAGAAGGGTATGCGTTTGTTGGTTGGTATACATCTGATAAATATGATGAAGTATTCAATTTTGCTGAGGCAATAAATAGTGATTATGTTTTATATGCTCGTTGGATATATGTGACAGATAAAACTGATACCGATAATGATGGGCTTATCGATGTTATCGAAGATTTCTTTGCTACAAATGTAACTAAGGATGATACTGATGGCGATGGTTTAACAGATTATATTGAAATAATGATACTCGCATTAGATCCTAATAACAAAGATACTGATGGGAATTTGGTTGAAGATGGAGATGAAGATAGTGATTCTGATGGTTTAAGCAATAAATTAGAAGCTGAAATCAATTCAAATCCTACAAGTAAGGATACAGATGGCGATGGATTATCAGATCAAGAAGAAATCAAGTTAGGAACAGACCCCTGTCTTGAGGATACAGACATGGATGGTGCCTCCGACAAAAAAGAGGTGGAATTGGGATCAGATCCGCTCGTTGCTCAAACAACTTTCGATATAACTGCAACTTGTGTTGATAATTCAGATGATATCAGAGCTTTTGTTGATATTTGTTTAACAGGTAATCAAGTTGACTCATTAAGTATAAATGTAGTAGAAGATGCCGACTTGTTTCCGACTGATATGCCTGGATATTTAGGAAAGCCTTTTGAGTTTAAGGTGGAAGGAAGTTTTGATGAGGCTATTTTAAAGTTTGAGTTTGATGAGGCAAAATTGAATTCTAAATCAGATCCAACCATTTATTATTTTAATGAAGATAAGCAGTTATTAGAAGCGTTGGATACTGAAGTAGAAGGTAATGTTGCCAAGGCTTCAACAACTCATTTTTCTAAGTATATTCTTTTAGATAGAACAGTTTATGAAGAAAGTTTTTCTTGGATAGATGTCTGGGATTCTGGTAAGAATTTTAGCAATGTCGAGATAGTTCTTGTAATCGATGACTCTGGTAGTTTAGGTGGTGATTATGGATATAGTTCATCAACTGGTACATTTACAGGTGGTATGGATCCTGAACACAAAAGACTTGAAGTAGCAAGGACTTTCATTGATAAGGCAAATACTAATGCTAAGATAGGTATTGTTAAATTTGATGGAGTAATAGACAATATCACAAATGGTTTAATTGAATGTAGCGAGGAAGGTAAAGAAGTACTAAAAGATAAATTGAAGTTTACATACAAAAATAGTGGCGATTACAATATAAGTGGTATCTTTGATTCGCGTGGCACAACTTATATGTATGGTGGTATTGAAAGAGCACTTTCTCAGTTTTCAACTAACGTTGAAAGCACTTTAAAAGTAGTAGTTGTTTTTACTGATGGACAAGCTCACGATTATAGCAAGCATAATAGTGTGATAAATAGTGCTCTCGCAAATGATGTTAAGATTTATACTGTTGGATTAGGCAATAGTACTTCATATTTCAATGATTATTTAAAGCCTTTAGCTACACGTACGGGTGGAGCATTCTATATGGCTTCAGATGCTAAGGAGTTATCGTCAATTTATGACAATATTAGCCAAAAGATTGATATTGAGACTGACTCCGATGGTGATGGTATTCCTGATTATTATGAAGATAATTTAGTTACATTTGCTGGTGTAGACATCAAGCTTGATAAGAATAATTGTGATACGGATAATGATGGATATTTAGATGGCGAAGAAGTTGAGCTTAAATATGAATATAATGAAGATAAAACGAAAGTTAAAGTAACAGGTAAAATTATTTCAAGTCCAGATAAAAAACGTAAATTTACGACAGTGGCGTACGATATCCCCAAGAATAAAGTTTTAAAAGATACCAATATGAATATAAAAGAAATACACCCATTTTTAGGCTTTACTAGCGCAATGATGGAATTGTCAACTGATGCTAGTAATATGCTTGAAAATGTACCTGTTGCATTGGATGCTTTCGGCTTTGTATGTTCCTGGATAGAAAATTCAGTTTCTATAACGCAACTTAAAGTTACAACAAGTGAAGATAACAAAATGTCCATCAAATATGGTTCATCAATAGAATTGGGTCTTTCAGGTAAGAAAACATCTTTAAGTAGTCTTTTGGTTGATAGATTATATAGTTATAGTCCAAGTATTGTGTTTAATTCAAAAGATAAGGCTGATGAGTGTATAAGAAATTGGTTTGGATTAACTGGTAGCGGTAAATATTCAATGCAGTTAGACTTCGGTAGAGTATATGTTGGCGACTATGGATATTATCTGCTTTATGAAGACGGAGATTTCTATCAGGTTCCAATTATACACGAAGACACCACAATGTATGTTTACTATAAAGAAGGTAAAGAAGTAAAAAAACTGTTTGATGCCGCAGTTCTTTTAAGAGGACTTAAAATAAAACTTCCTGAAAGTGAGAAAGCGAAGGTTTTAGAGCAGTTGAAAAAGAATGGATTTGAGCCTATATAAGTTTTTATTTCTTACAAAAGTAAAAATGGAATACTTTATTTGAAAGCTTAATTAGATAATTTAGTTCAGTTGTTTTACCACAAATTCATCTCACTTTTCCATAAAATTGCGGAATTGCGTGTGATGTTAAAAAATCAATATTTCAGAAAATTACAACAAAATCCGGCAGGCTTCGTGCTTAAGTACGAAGCCTGCTTTAAATTTACATATGTCAGTTTCCATTAAATTGTTCTGTCCTCATCTCTAGGCGCTTGACCTTCGGCCCTCTCCACTTCTCCATCCTAAAAAATAATAGCAATATTCAAAAAATATATGCTCTGACTATTGAAAAGGGTCGAAAAATTTGTTATTATATTAAGCGGTAAAATGTAAACCAATAATAATATCCGAAAGGAGCTAATGAACATCATGAATTATTCACATGAAGTTGAACAAATGTGTATGGTCAAAAAAGGACCGAACCATGGCCCCGCACCCATTCCTCAGGAAGGTCTGTGGACAAAGGCTTATGAAATCAAGGACATCTCCGCTTTCACACACGGTGTGGGCTGGTGTGCTCCTCAGCAGGGCGCTTGTAAGCTCTCCCTCAACGTAAAGAACGGCATCATCGAGGAAGCTCTCGTTGAAACAATCGGCTGTTCAGGTATGACTCACTCAGCTGCTATGGCCAGTGAAATCCTTCCCGGCAAGACACTTCTCGAGGCTCTCAACACAGACCTTGTTTGTGACGCTATCAACACAGCTATGAGAGAGCTCTTCCTTCAGATCGTTTACGGTCGTTCCCAGTCTGCATTCTCTGAGGGCGGTCTTGTAATCGGCGCTGGTATGGAAGACCTTGGTAAGGGCGAGCGTTCCATGGTTGGTACTATGTACGGTACTAAGGCAAAGGGCGTAAGATACCTTGAAATGACAGAGGGCTACTGCACAAGAATGGCTCTCGATGAAAACAATGAAGTAATTGGCTACGAATTCGTTTCTCTCGGCAAGATGACCGACTTCATCAAGAAGGGCATGGAGCCTAACGAGGCATACGAAAAGGCTAAGGGTACATACGGTAGATTCAATGATGCTGCAAAGTACATTGACCCCCGTAAAGAGTAATTGAGGAGGTAGTGTATAATGGCAAAATTTGAAGGTTACGAGAGAAGAGAAGCGAAAATTCTCGCCGCTCTCAAGGAATACGGTATTAACTCCATCGACGAGTGTAAGGAGATCTGCGATAGCTACGGCATCGATCCTTACAAAATTGTAGAAGAAACACAGCCCATCTGCTTCGAGAACGCAAAGTGGGCATACACAGTAGGCGCAGCAATCGCAATTAAGAAGGGTTGCACAAAGGCAGCAGACGCTGCAGCAGCAATCGGTATCGGTCTTCAGGCATTCTGTATCCCCGGCTCCGTAGCAGAGAACCGTAAGGTTGGTCTTGGCCACGGTAACCTCGGCGCAATGCTCCTCACCGATAGCACAGAGTGCTTCTGCTTCCTCGCAGGTCACGAGTCCTTCGCAGCAGCAGAAGGCGCTATCAAGATCGCCCTTAACGCAAACAAGGTTAGAACAAAGCCCCTCCGCGTTATCCTTAACGGTCTTGGTAAGGACGCAGCATACATCATCTCCAGAATCAACGGCTTCACATACGTAAGAACACAGTTCGATCCCTATACCGAAACCGTTACAGTTCTTGAAGAAAAGCCCTTCTCCAATGGCCCCAGAGCAGACGTTAAGTGCTACGGCTCCGATAACGTTCCAGAAGGCGTTGCAATCATGCGTCTTGAGAACGTAGGCGTTTCCATCACTGGTAACTCCACTAACCCCACAAGATTCCAGCACCCCGTTGCAGGTACATACAAGAAGTGGTGTAACGAAAATGGCGTTAAGTACTTCTCCGTAGCATCCGGCGGTGGTACAGGTAGAACACTTCACCCCGATAATATGGCAGCAGGTCCCGCTTCCTA
>JAZKYQ010000090.1:0-4263 GCA_045612205.1 Acutalibacteraceae bacterium
TAATGTCTGTAATTTTTGTAGCTGTATTTTTAGTAATCGGCGGTACAATTGCCGTTTCATCAAACCGCACAGCCACAGTAGGCAACTTTAAAGTCATTTCTCTCAACGGAGAAACCGCAGAAGACAGAAAGGCTTTTTTTAAGCAATTCGGTTGGATAATTTCCGAGGATCCGATTGAAGTAAAGGAAACTGTCATACCTGCGGAATTTGATGAAACATACACCGAATACAATGAGCTGCAGAAAAAGCAGAACTTTGATCTTGAAAAATTCAAGGGTGTTCGGGTTAAATCCTGGAGCTATGAAATCACAAACTACCCGGGATATGAAAATTCCAAAGGCGTTATAAGAGGAAATCTTCTTACCTGTAACGGAAAAATCATAGGCGGAGACATATGCTCGGTTGAGCTTGGCGGATTTATGCACGGATTTTCTTCTGAGATAAATTCAGAAGTTACACAAGAAAGCTCTTCCCTTCCTCAAGAAGAATAATATCAACAACAGCTCTCATATATAAGCCTTCAGGACGATATTCTTCTTCGTGAACAACGCCTTCTTTTCTGATTTTTGCTGCAAAAGCCCCAGCAGAAAAAGGTATCATAAATTCAGCTTCTTTTCTAGTTGGCGGAAGCTCCTTAAGAATAGCTTCAAGAAGCTCGTCAAAGCCCTTTTCGTTAAGAGCTGATATCATAACTGTTTTTCCGAAGGTAGGCATTGAATAAATATCGCCTACAAGATCACACTTATTCATAACGGAAATTACAGGCTTATTTTCACAGCCAAGCTCTGAAAGAAGCCTATTTGTAACCTCAAGATGCTCTGAAGCATGTTCATCTGAAGCATCGCACACATTGAGAATAACAGTTGCAGCAGCAGCTTCTTCAAGGGTAGATTTGAATGCTTCAACAAGCTTATGCGGAAGTCTCCTGATAAGTCCTACAGTATCGACAAGCATAACCTGTCTTCCGTCAGGAAGAATTAGCGCTCTTGAAGTAGGATCAAGAGTGGCAAAAAGCTTGTTTTGAGCAAGGACACCGGCATCTGTAAGAGCATTCATAAGCGTTGATTTACCGGCATTGGTATAACCTACGATGGCAACAGTCTGAACACCGTCCTTTTCACGGCGCTTACGCATCTGATTACGTCTTTTTTCAAGAGCCTCGAGCTCTTCTTCAAGTTTCTGAATTCTTCTTCTGATATGTCGTTTGTCGCTTTCGAGCTTTGTTTCACCGGGACCTCTTGTACCGATACCGCCACCAAGACGGGAAAGAGCAACGCCCTGACCTGCAAGCCTTGGGAGCTGATAGCGAAGCTGAGCAAGCTCAACCTGAAGCTTACCTTCAGCGGTTCTTGCTCGCATGGCAAATATATCAAGAATAAGCATAGTACGGTCGATTACACGTACATTGGTAAGCTTTTCCAGGTTTCGCTGCTGCGAAGGTGAAAGCTCACTGTCAACAATAATAAGGTTAACCTCTTCATTATGGCAGAATGCTATAATTTCTGCCAGCTTACCTACACCTACAAAGGTTGCTTTCTCAGGAGCTTCACGCTTCTGAATAACCTTGCCGACAACAAGAGCACCTGCAGTGTCTGCAAGCTCGGCAAGCTCATCAATTGAAACCTCTGCATCAAAATCTCCGGTGTCAACACTGACAAGCAGAGCTTTTTCCTGTTCCTGTGTGTTTTCATAAAGTGTCATTACGGCACTTCCTTTTCTAAAATTTATTAAAGCACAATCAGCTTCTTTTCACATGTTGTGAAATTATCAAAACCGTTTTCTGTAACAGCTCCCATATCCTCTATTCTTACACCGAATTCACCGGGAAGATAAATACCTGGCTCAACAGTTACAATGTTTCCGACATGAAGAATACCATTACTGCTCGGGTTCAATGAAGGGGCTTCATGAATTTCAACACCTACACCGTGACCGAGTCCGTGGCCGAAATATTCTCCGTAGCCTTTTTGTGTAATTATATCACGTGCCGCTTTGTCAGCATCTTTGCACGCAATCCCCTCTTTTATTACACTGATTGCCTTGAGTTGTGCCTCAAGAACGGTTTCATAAACCTCTATCTGCTTTGATGAAACCTCACCTACGGCGACAGTTCTTGTCATATCGCTGTGATAAAAATCAACGACCGCACCAAAGTCCATTGTTATAAAATCGCCGTTTTCTATTTTTTTATCAGACGGAACACCGTGAGGCTTCGAACTGTTTTTACCGCTGACGGCGATAGTTTCAAACGAAAGTGCATCAGCACCGTTTCTGAGCATAAAATAATCAAGCTCAAGGGCAATTTCTCTCTCGGTCTTTTCCGTGGAAATGAATGAAAGAATATGATCAAAAGCTTTTTCGGCAATACGCTGCGCAGTTATGATTTTGCTTTTTTCATCAGCGTTCTTTTTAATACGGATTTCACTGATTGCTTCATCAAGCTTTCCGTCTGCAATAACACACTGTCTTAAAGCTGTTGCACTTTTAATCTGCTTATATTTTTCAACAGAAATTCTGCTGCTTTCGATATGAAGCTTTTTCACACCAAGCTTATCAATAAGGTTATACAAGTCATCCTTCATAGACTTGAGAAGAAGCACCTCATCAACAGTTTTGATATTATCCCTTGCCGCTTCAACATATCTTGAATCAGTGAGAAAATATGATTTTTCATCAGTTACAACAAGATAACCGTTTGAAGAATGAAACGATGTGAAATATGAAATATTCTCCTCACTCATTATAAGTGCTGCTTGGCCTTTTTTCAGAAAGCCTTTTAACTGTTCAACCACACAATCATATCCCTTCTTATTATTGACTATAAGATAAAAATCACCCATGGTAGTCCGTGGGTGATTTTTGTAATTACTTAAATTTGCGCTTACGAGCAGCTTCAGACTTCTTTTTTCTTGCTACTGACGGCTTTTCGTAGTGTTCTCTTTTACGAACTTCCTGAATGATACCATCGCGTGAAGTCTGTCTCTTAAAACGTCTGAGAGCGCTGTCGAGTGACTCGTTCTCTTTAACTTTTACCTGACTCATTTATATTTCCCTCCCTTACCTGTAGCAGGGGTATATTTCCAAACGGATACATCAGCTATTATACAATATTAAAATTGACTTGTCAATAGTTTAAATAAGTATTTTTCTTATTTTACGACAATATTTACAAGTCTGCCCTTAACATAAAGCTCTTTAACGATGGTTTTGCCGGCAATTTCAGCAGCAATCTTTTCGTCAGCCTTAGCCATAGCTATTGCATCAGCCTGTTCAACATCAGCAGGAACATTGAGCTTTGCTCTTACCTTACCGTTGAGCTGAACAACGATTTCAATCTCATCATCAACACACTTAGCTTCATCAAAGGTCGGCCACTGTGTTGAAGCAAGCATACCGCTTCCGGGGAATACAATTTCATTTACCTCTTCAGTAACGTGAGGTGCAAAAGGATTTACAAGAAGAAGAAGAGCCTTAAGTTCTGCTTTATTGATTGCGCCCTTTGCATAAATTGTATTGAGAAGTGTCATAAGAGCAGCAATTGCAGTATTGTACTTGAGAGCTTCAATATCCTCACTTACCTTCTTGATTGTCTTGTGGAATGAAGATGAAAGCTCCTTTGAGAATTCGTCTCCGTCAACAAGGATTTCCTGAAGGTTCCAGATTCTGTCAACAAATCTCTTACAGCCCTTAACTGAGCTTTCTGACCAGGGAGCAGCCTGCTCATAGTCACCCATAAAGAGAACATAAGTACGAAGCACGTCTCCACCGTAAACGTCAACAACCTCATTAGGATCAATAACGTTACCGCGTGACTTACTCATCTTAACACCGTCGGGACCAAGGATAAGGCCCTGAGCAGTTCTCTTTGCATAAGGCTCTTCACAAGGAACTGCACCGATATCGTAAAGGAACTTGTGCCAGAAACGTGAGTAGATAAGATGACGTGTAACGTGCTCCATACCGCCGTTATACCAGTCAACAGGCATCCAGTACTTAAGCTTATCCATATTTGCAAGCTCATTATCATTATGAGGATCGATATAACGAAGGAAGTACCATGAAGAACCTGCCCACTGAGGCATAGTATCTGTTTCTCTCTTTGCAGCACCGCCACACTTGGGACAAGTGCAGTTTACGAAATCGTCGATCTTGGCAAGAGGGCTTTCACCGTCCTGACCGGGCTCAAAGTTTTCAACCTTGGGAAGCTTAAGAGGAAGCTCACTGTAAGGAACAGCAACCATACCGCACTTTTCACAATGCACG
>JAZKYQ010000091.1:0-10320 GCA_045612205.1 Acutalibacteraceae bacterium
AAATGGCAATGTGGAAGTTCAAAAACGAGAATTTCCGTGACTTTTACACCTTTTTATCCACTTTATTCCAAATATTCGACAATACAGACAGAAAACCGTGTCTCGCTTGATTGCGAAACACGGTTTTTTCGACAGTCTGAGCACGGTGCATTTGCATCGTGCTTTTTTCTCGTTATAATCAGATGCCCTTTTCGTCAAAATCAAATACTGTCTGAAGGGCGATATCAATTACCTTTTCAATTGTTTCGGGAACAAGGATATCAGCCTTGTCAAGTCTTGTGTGATAGTATCTTGCAGGAGCGGGATCCATTGCAACAAGTGAAGCAGCGGCAATGCCTGCCTCGGAAGCGGCAGCAGCATCAGTTGAGCCGAGGGGGATTGCACCAACGGGAACATCAATTCCGCACTTTGCAGCAGCATTTTTGAGAAGGTCACACACTCTCTTGTCGTTCTGAACCATACCTGTCATATCTTTTTCGTAAATCATCATATAATCCTCGTCACGGATTGTGTCGAAGCTGATGAATACTGTTTCAATGCCGTCGTTTTTATATTCGGGGTGAGCTTCAAAGAAAGCCTTTGAACCGCGAAGACCGCATTCCTCACCGCCTGCAGGCATACAGATAACCTCTGTGTTTTCAAAGCGGATATCGTTGTCGGCAAGGTACTTGATAACTGCGGCACTTACATAACAGCCTGTAAGGTCGTCATTTGCGCCGTCAACATAGCTCTTGGGATTAGTGAAGCCGAAGAGACCTGCATAAGCAGGAAGGAAAGCAAGCTGACCGAGGGCAAGCTTGTTTTTAAGGCAGGGCTTCTTGCTCTTGATTGCAGCAGCGGCAGTTGCGGCAGTGTAAAGAAGGCCGACAATTGCGGGAGCGGCAACATAAATTGCACCGTGGGATCCGAGCTTATATGTATAGGTCCATTCGGGAGCAGAGTCGATATGACCTGAAAGGATGATTCTGCGCTTTGTTTCGCCCTTTGCTTCTCTTACTGCGATAACATTACCGCTTTCCTTTTCCTTGAAGAAGGGATCAAGAGGCTGTTTGTAGAAGAGGAATTCTCCCACAAGGCCTGCAATACCTGTTCCGAGAAGAGCAAGTGAGCCGAGAGCAGCCTTTTTATTATTCTTCTTTACTGAAAGAAGGTTTGTTGCGGTTGCGGTGGCACAGCAAGCACCTGCAACGGGAACGAAGGACATAAATGCATCGGGATGACATTTGAAGTTTTCAATCCAGATTTTGTCACAGTAGGGCTTGAGCTGATCATACATGTACTCAAGAGCCTTTTTTTCGCTTTCCTCACCGCAGGGACGGGGGCCGAAGGAATCACAGATGTGCTTGATGCTGTCTGTAGCAAAATCTGTGAGAATTTTAAGGTCGGTCTTTGCTTTTTCTTTTGTCTTAAGATAATCCATATTTACCTCTCCTTTTATAATGAAAAGTTACTTTTCTATTATATAGATTTCCTGCAGAATAATCAAGAGGGAAAATATTAAAAGTAGTAAGTAGCAAGTAGTCAGTAGTAAGTAGTAAGGGGAAAGGGCCAAAGGCCGAGGGCTGTAGGGCAGGGGCTTGCTCCTGCCGTTCTCGTGCGGTAATATCGAAAAATTCGACAGCTTGCACCTTGACATTAATGCAAATAACAAAAGACAGACTTTCCGCAAATTTGAAAGGTCTGTCTTCATCTCTTTTTAAACTCTTCACCGTTAATAAGAAAATCTATTGAAACATTGAAATAAACTGAAAGCTTTCGGAGCATTTCAAGGCTTGGCTCACGTTTGCCGTTTTCATAATGAGAGAGAGCTTCACGTGAAATGTTAAGGTCCATGGCGACCTTTTGTTGGTTGAGGTTGCGTTGCTTTCGGATAACTCTTAATCCTTTCACTGTTTCAGCTCCTTTTTGAAAAAAGTCTTGACTTTATTGTAACAGTTTGTTACAATCTAAATGTAACATTTTGTTACATAATGAAAGGAGTTTTAAAAATGAAAAAAGTATTAGCAGTAATTTTAGCGGTTATGATGATCGCAACATGTGTACCCATGGCTTTTGCTGAAGGGGAGTGTGAGCACGAGTTTAACGCAGAATCAATGGTAAGACCCAATGTGTTGGGTGACGGTTATTATGTTTGTCAGCTTTGCGGCAAAGAAGTTGTTTTAAAAAGAGCAGATTACACTGCGTTTGATAAAGCATATGTTTCATGGACGGCATATAATGATAATGTATATGTTGATGATGAAATTGGGGAAAAAGTATGGATTGCCTTTGAAGATGCAACTACAGAGTTGGCAGAGTACATTGAGAGTAATGGTTTAGGTGATTTATACTCTTCAGAATATAATTATTCTATTTTTAATCATCATGAAGGTGAGCAGGTTTATGTTGATGAAATGACTGAAATTTTAGTTTCAAACAATATAAAAATTGAAGCTATACTTGCAGAATATGAAAACCCTATTCTTTTTGACGGAATTGTTTTTGCTGAAGGTGAATATTATCTCAATCTCGTTGCTGCCAGCTTTACCGATGAGGAGTATAATACACGTTGTGAAGAATTGGTTTTAAGAAACTCCGACGACCTTTATGCTTCGGTGGAAAAATATGAAGCTATAATGAGAAGGATAGAAGAAGATCGTAGCTCGGTTACAGAAGAAGAATACACTGAAGCGATGACAGGCGCGGCTGACTTCTTTATTGAGCTTTCAAACTGCATAGCTGAAAAGCATAATTACGGTGCTTACATTGATAACGGAGACGGAACTCATAAGGCAGAATGTAGCTTCTGCGTTGCTGAGACAAGCGAAAAGCATGTATGGGGCAAATATATTTCTAATGGTGATGCTACAGTATTTGCTGACGGTACAAAAACAGCGGAATGTAAGCTTTGCGATGCAGAAGATACTGTTGTTGATGAAGGCTCAAAGATAATTGTGGATGAGCCTGAATTGCCTTCAGATGAACCCGAAGGCGATGAGGAGCCCGCAAACTTCTTTACAAACATATTTGCAAAGATAAAGAGCTTTTTTGAAAGCATTGCAAATTTTTTCAAAAATCTTTTTGCGTAAACACAATTCACACACTAACCCTTGTATTTATTTGGAAAAACAACCCCATAACAACAAAAACCTCACCCTTGGAGTGATCCTCGGGTGAGGTTGATTTGTTTAAAAAAGTTAAGCGATATTTATTAATTACGACGAAAAAGATAATTAATATTGAATTTGGTAAATACCGGTGATATAATCTATTTAACAACCTGTATGGTTAATTGAAAGGAGAAAAGAAAAATGAAAAAAGTATTATCAGTTATTTTAGCAATTATAATGGTTGCATTGTGTATGCCGTTGGCGTTTGCCTCGGACTCTGATATGATTTTTAATGATCTTTATTGGACTTATACTAAATTTGATCTTTACCGTTATAATATTTATTATCCTATTGAGGAAACTATTGAAGGATATGAAGAATATGAGGGTTATGTTTTTACCGATATCGGAGATCTTATGGATGCCAAGCTTGAAATAGCACTTCGAGTTTATCCTGAATCTGAGCTTGAAGAAGAGTATCTTGAAGAACATCCCGAACGAATTGCAGAAATTAATGATATATTAGAGGGTATTATAGCTGAAATCAAAGGAAAGTTTGCCTCAGGTGAATATACTATGGTTGCTGACCAGGCTTTTGTAGCTATCAATATGTATGAACTGTTGTTTGAAATTGATGATGATACAACAGAAGAATTTGATGGTCTTCCTGATACACTTCCTGAAAGTACAGAGAGCATTCTTGATGAAAAATATAGCATTTTCAATGATATGTACAATGCTTGTAGTGAAGACATTACAGCCTATACATATGAAGAAACACAAGCCGCTGCAGAAGATTTTATTGCTTTTTTGAGAGAGGTCGTTGAATGTATTAAGGTTGAACACAAGCAGATAGCATATAAAAATAACGACAACGGAACCCACAGTATGATTTGTGAATTCTGCGGCTTTGTTGATGAAGCTGAACAGGAGCACACCTTTGATTATTACACTTCAACCGATTATGGTCTTACAATAAACAAATGTACTGCTTGTGATGAAACAGAGATCTTTATTGATGATGCTGTGCTTAATCAGACAGGTAAGGATGTATTTGTGCGTGAGTGCTCAAAGTATTTAGGTTATATGATAAGCGTTTATGAGAATCCGGACGATGTATATCGCTATGCAGATTATGCAGAAGAGTCCTGCATTAAGTTCAGTGACAGAATAATAACTGATTTTGGTTCGGAAAATAACTTTGATGCAGAACCGACAAAGGATTGGATTGACCAAAACATTGACAATATTCCTACTGCAGTTCTGATTTTTGGTTATCCCAATGCTATGATGGAAAAGTCTATTTCAGACGGAGAAACTGTAGTTATAGTTGATTCTTTTGAATTTACAGATGCTCTTATTACTCTTGCTTCAAATTATAATGTACAAGAGTTAGATGACTTTGCAAACGATAATCCCGGTATCATTGAAGGAATTGAAGATGCTTGGGATGCTTTAATGGATCAGCTTAGTGAAGGCGAGCTTACCAATCAGCAGGATTTTGATGAGTTTGTTGCACCTGTTATAGAAACCTGCAAAAAAATTGCTGACTGCCTTGATGGCAACCACAGCGGAGAATATGCTGATCTCGCAGACGGTACTCATAAGCTTGACTGCACCTTCTGCAGTTATGTAAGTAATCCCGAAGCTCACACCTGGGGTGACTACACCGATAATGAGGACGGTACAAAAACTGCAAAGTGTACTGACTGTGATGCAACAGACACAATAGCAGCGGAGCTTCCTGACGATAGTGAGGATGTTGATAATGAAGACGGTAATGCTGATAGTGAAAGCAGCTTTGCAGAAAAATTATATCAACTCATTTTGGATTTTATTAATCTTATCAAAAAACTTTTTGAAAAGCTCAATGTTTTCTAAATTTGCACACTAAGCCTTGTGTTTGTTTGGCAAAACAACCCCATAACAACAAAAACCTCACCCTTGGAGTGATCCTCGGGTGAGGTTGATTTTTTTGCTTTTACAACCAAAAAGGGGAGTGGTAACGCTTCTGAAAATAAAAAAATCGCCTTTTTCTTTAAAAAAAGCGGTATTTTTCTTATAAAACTTGCCTTTTTAATAAAAAACCACTTGACATAGCAATGCCAGGTGTGATACAATTTCATAACTTATAATGGAAAATTATGTGTGGAAGTATTTCTTTCTTTTCTTCCTTGAATGCATATTACCATTAAAACAAAAAAATGTCAATACATTTTTTAAAATTCATTTCCGATGCCTCCCGTGTCGGAGTGAGACAGCAGACCAATGCCCCGAGAGGGTAAATAATAAAGATATGGAGTGAAAGCCAATGCTTAATGTTACTGATGTAATGCTTGGTACAAACACGAGGAAGAGCTTCGGCAAGATTGAAGAAGTCATGTCAATGCCCAACCTCATCCAGGTACAGAAGGATTCCTACAGATGGTTCATTGATACCGGTCTTAAGGAAGTACTCAGAGATATGTCGGAAATCACTGATTACAGCGGAAACCTTGTTCTGTCCTTCGTAGACTACAGTCTTGATGAAAGCCGTCCCAAGTATACCGTTAAGGAGTGTAAGGAAAGAGATACCACTTACGCAGCTCCCATGCGTCTTGTTGCAAGACTTTACAACAACCAGACCGGAACAGCCCTTGAAAGTGAAGTTTATATGGGCGACTTCCCCCTTATGACAGACAGCGGTACCTTTATTATCAACGGTGCCGAAAGAGTTATCGTTTCTCAGCTTGTTCGTTCACCCGGTGTTTATTTCGATATGACACACAACGTGACAGGTAAAAAGCTTTTCACTTCAACAATCATTCCCGGAAGAGGTGCCTGGCTTGAATACGAAACAGACCAGAACGACCTTTTCTATGTAAGAATTGATAAGAACAGAAAGATCCCCATCACAACACTTATCCGTGTTCTCGGTTACTCAAAGGATAACGATATCCGTGATTTCTTCGGCTACGATGAAAGAATCGAGGCAACACTTGAAAAGGATAACACAAGCAACACCGAGGAAGCTCTTATCGAAATCTACAAGAAGCTTCGTCCCGGTGAACCCCCCACACTTGCAAGTGCACAGAGCCACATTGAAGGTATGTTCTTCGATGAAAGAAGATATGACCTTTCAAGAGTAGGCCGTTACAAATACAACAAGAAGCTCGCTATCTCCGACAGAATCCGCGGCTTCAGACTTGCTCAGCCCATCATCAACGACCTCACAGGTGAAATCATCGCTGAAGAAGGCGAGCTTGTTACAAAAGAAAGAGCTTTCGAAATCGAGCAGGCAGGTGCAAAGGTTGCCTATGTTATCGTTGAAGGTCAGGAAGAGCCCGTAAAGGTTATCTCCAACCAGATGGTTGATATTCTTCCCTATCTTCCCGGCTTCGAAAGAGAAGAGCTCAAGGAAATCGGCATCAATGAAAATGTAAGATATACCGTTCTTATGGACGTGCTTTCAGAAATCGAGGGCATGGAAAGAGACGAAATCCTCGCTTACCTTGAATCAAAGGCTAACGAGCTCATTCCCAAGACAATCATCGTTGATGATATCCTTGCTTCAATCAACTACCTTAACTGCCTTGCAAAGGGCGTTGGTACAGCTGACGACATTGACCACCTCGGTAACCGTCGTATCAGATCTGTAGGTGAGCTTCTTCAGAATCAGTTCCATGTTGGTTTTGCAAGAATGGAAAGAGTAATCAAGGAAAGAATGACCCTTCAGGCTCAGGAAATCGACAAGGTTACTCCTCAGGCTCTTATCAACACAAGACCCGTTATCGCAGCTGTAAGAGAGTTCTTCGGTTCATCACCCCTTTCACAGTTCATGGACCAGAACAACCCCCTTGCAGAGCTTACACATAAGAGAAGACTTTCAGCTCTTGGTCCCGGCGGTCTTTCACGTGACCGTGCAGGCTTCGACGTTCGAGACGTTCACTATTCACACTACGGCAGAATGTGTCCCATCGAAACTCCTGAAGGTCCCAACATCGGTCTTATCTCATATCTTGCTACCTTCGCAAGAATCAACGAATACGGCTTCATTGAGGCTCCCTTCCGTCCTATCAACAAGGAAACAGGCGTTGTGCTTGATACCTATGAATATATGACCGCAGACGTTGAAGACGAGTTCACAGTTGTTCAGGCTAACGAAGCTCTTGACAGCGAAGGCCGCTTCGTAAGAAACAAGGTTAACGCACGTCACCGTGACGAATTCCTTGAAATTGACCCTGCAAGAGCAGATTATATGGACGTTTCACCTAAGATGGTTGTTTCAGTTGCTACTGCTCTTATTCCCTTCCTTGAAAACGACGACGCAAACCGTGCACTTATGGGTGCGAACATGCAGCGTCAGGCAGTTCCTCTTCTTACCTGTGATTCACCTATGGTCGGTACAGGTATGGAATATAAGTCAGCTACTGACTCAGGTGTTTGTGTTCTTGCAAAGACTGCAGGTACAGTTACTTATGTAAGCGCTGACATAATCGACATCATGAACGTTGACGGCAGAGTAGATACCTACAGCCTCATCAAGTTCATGCGCTCCAACCAGGGCACATGTATCAATCAGAAGCCCGTTGTAAAGGTTGGTCAGCACGTTGCTGAAAATCAGGTTATCGCAGACGGTCCTGCAACAGATAACGGTGAGCTTTCACTCGGTAAGAACGCCCTTATCGGCTTCATGACCTGGGAAGGCTACAACTACGAAGACGCCGTTCTCATCAACGAAAAGCTCGTTCGTGACGACGTTTATACATCAATCCACATCGAAAAGTACGAGCTTGAAGCAAGAGACACAAAGCTCGGACCCGAAGAAATCACAAACGACATTCCCAACGTCGGTGACGCACTCAAGGACCTCGACGAAAGAGGTATCATCCGTGTAGGTGCCGAGGTTCACTCAGGCGACATCCTTGTAGGTAAGGTTACACCCAAGGGTGAAACAGAGCTTACAGCTGAAGAAAGACTCTTAAGAGCTATCTTCGGTGAAAAGGCAAGAGAAGTAAGAGATACCTCACTTCGTGTTCCCCACGGTGAATACGGTATCGTTGTTAACGTTGAGGAATTCACAAGAGAAAACAGTGACGAGCTTTCACCCGGTGTCAACAAGGTTGTACGCTGCTACATTGCTCAGAAGCGTAAGATTCAGGTCGGCGATAAGATGGCAGGTCGTCACGGTAACAAGGGTGTTGTTTCCCGCGTTCTTCCCCAGGAGGATATGCCCTTCCTTGAGGACGGTACACCTCTTGATATCGTTCTTAACCCCCTCGGTGTTCCCTCACGTATGAACATCGGTCAGGTTCTCGAGGTTCACCTCGGCTTCGCATGCCGTCAGCTCGGTATGAAGATCATGACTCCCGTATTCGACGGTGCTCATGAGGATGACATCAGAGAAGCTCTCAAGATGGCAGATATCAGCGAAACAGGTAAGTCAGTGCTTTATGACGGACGTACAGGTGACCGCTTCGACGGTGAAGTTACAGTCGGCGTTATGTACTACCTTAAGCTTCATCATCTTGTTGACCATAAGATGCACGCACGTTCCACAGGTCCTTACTCACTCGTTACTCAGCAGCCTCTCGGCGGTAAAGCTCAGTTCGGTGGTCAGCGTTTCGGTGAAATGGAAGTTTGGGCACTTGAAGCTTACGGTGCAGCTTATACCCTTCAGGAAATTCTTACCGTTAAGTCAGACGACGTTGTCGGTCGTGTCAAGACATATGAAGCAATCGTTAACGGTGAAAACGTGCCTCAGGCAGGTGTTCCCGAATCCTTTAAGGTTCTTGTCAAGGAGCTTCAGAGCCTTGGTCTTGATGTCAAGGTGCTTGATGCTGATGACAATGAAATTGACCTTAAGCAGAACATTGACGGTGATGACAGCTTCTACAGCGTTAAGAGCCATATCAAGCACAATCACACTCACGAGGAAACACACGAAGATGAGGACGACCTCAGCCTTGACGATTCCGATGATAACGATGAGCTTGATCTCGACTTCGGTGATGATGAAGGCGATATGGAGTCAGCTTTTGAGGACGAAGACGACAGCTTTGATGTTGATGCTTTCTTCAATGAGATGAATCCCACCATCAACGACGCAGGCTTCGGCAACGGCTTCGTTCCCGATGAAGACAATATGTAATTGCTAACCATGGAGAGAAATCTCCATGGCGGCAATACCGCTTATATAATCCACAAAGTTAGATGCCGTGTATCAGGCACGGTAAATTAAACAGGAAAGGGCTGACTTAAATATATGGAAAATATTTCATTCGAATCAATTAAAATAGGTCTGGCTTCACCGGAAAAGATCAGAGAATGGTCTTACGGCGAGGTAACAAAGCCTGAAACTATAAACTACAGAACTCTCAAGCCCGAGAAGGACGGTCTTTTCTGCGAAAGAATCTTCGGACCTCTCAAGGACTGGGAATGCTTCTGCGGTAAGTATAAGAGAATCCGCCACAAGGGCAAGATCTGTGACAAGTGCGGTGTTGAAATCACAAAGGCAAAGGTTCGTCGTGAACGTATGGGTCACATTGAGCTTGCTTCTCCCGTTTCACACATCTGGTACTTCAAGGGTATCCCTTCAAGAATGGGCCTCATCCTTGACATTTCTCCCAAGGAGCTTGAAAGAGTTCTTTACTTCTCAGCTTACGTTGTTATCAATCCCGGCTCAATCACCGACAAGGACATTGACAAGGGTACAGTTATCACCGAAAAGCGCTACGAGGAGCTCAAGGAATACTATTACAATGACACAGAATTCAAGGTAGGTATGGGTGCTGAGGCTATCAAGGAGCTTCTTTCAGAAATCAATCTTGAAGAGCTTAATGCTCAGCTTCGTGAGGAGCTTTCAACAGCAAGCGGACAGAAGAAGACAAGAATCCTCAAGCGTCTTGAGGTTGTTGAAGCATTCAAGGCTTCAGGCAACAGACCTGAATGGATGATTCTTGATGTTGTTCCCGTTATTCCTCCCGATATCCGTCCTATGGTTCAGCTTGACGGCGGACGCTTTGCAACAAGTGACCTTAACGACCTTTACCGTCGTGTTATCAACAGAAACAACCGTCTCAAGAAGCTTCTTGAGCTTGGTGCTCCCAATATCATCATCAGAAACGAAAAGAGAATGCTTCAGGAAGCAGTTGACGCACTTATCGACAACGGCAGAAGAGGCAGACCCGTTACAGGCCCCAACAACAGACCTCTTAAGAGCCTTTCAGATATGCTCAAGGGTAAGCAGGGA
>JAZKYQ010000092.1:0-7789 GCA_045612205.1 Acutalibacteraceae bacterium
ATTTGTCATTGTGTAATAGTTTGTGGGATAACCTGATCCGATTCCCCAACCACCGAAGATAAAGCCGTTACCTATTGTACGGTAGTCAGTGCCTGTACCGTAAAGCCAGTTAACGGTATAGTAATAACCTGCTGACTGAAGACTTTCACTTTTATCAAGATAAATGTGCTTCGGCCATGTAAATTTAGTATAAGTTGAGCCAGACTTCCACTTGGAATAATAAATATTGCTACCGTCCCAATATGGTGTACCGTATTTATCAGCAGTTCTGTATGTGCTGAGAGTCGCATGTGCTTCTGCCTCTGTCGGAGCTACCCACACCCAACATGACATAAGCATAAATACTGCCATAATTACTGATAATGATTTTTTAAATGTTTTGTTTTTCACCTTTCATTCATCTCCTTATCAAGATGTTTTCTCCTGTACAACTATACAAGAGAAAGGGAATATCCCTTTTATTTTTTTGTATTATCGCCCGACGCAAGAAATCTGTCCCGCAAATCTGACCCTTTGTTTTATGGGATAAAATCTTTCAATCTGACGATTTAAACCGATGAAACATTCACCGATATTTATACACTTTAAATATACGCCTCGATCAACAAATAGTCAATATTGTTAACGAGATTTTAACATCTTTTTGACGAGAAAAACACATTGTAACAATACAGATTTTCTATAACATTGTACATATTAAACCTCCATTTGTGATAATGTCTTACCAATATAATGAAAGTTCAGTATTCTCGATTTAGCTGACATTCTTTGACGAGGTGCAAAAAATGATAAGATTCGCAACTGAAAAAGATATTCCGAAAATTGGTAAACTCTTGTCGCAGGTTGATTTGGTACACCACAATGGCAGACCCGACATTTTCAGAATCGGTAGAAAATATTCAGATTCTGAGTTAAAAGAACTGTTGAAGGATACCGGACGCCCTATACTTGTTTCGGTAGATGAAAATGACGAAGTGATGGGATATTGCTTCTGCATTTATCAACAACACATAAACAATTCTGTTTTGACAGATATAAAAACCTTGTATATTGATGACCTCTGTGTTGATGAAAAACACAGAGGAAAACACATCGGCAAAAAGCTGTATGAAGCGGCCGTTATCCTTGCGAAAGAAAACGGATGCTATAATCTCACACTTAATGTGTGGAGTTGCAATACGTCTGCAATGAGGTTTTACGAAACACAAGGGCTTGTTCCACAGAAGATAGGAATGGAAAAAATATTATAAAACAAGCTACCGAAAAAGGCAGAGAGAATAAATCTCACTGCCTTATCTTTTATGTGTAAATTAACTCACTGCAAACAATATCATTAGCTCGTTGCTGAATGTTGCCCATCCTTTGCACCCATTCAAGCTGGTCTTGTTCTTTAAGTTGCTCTGTGACACCTTCTGCCGCTTTCATCTGCTCAATCAGAAGGTCATACATTTCGATTGCTTGCTTTTCTACTTCGGCACAGTGCTGATATAGCTTGCCTTGACCAAGCAACAAGCTAAAAAGCACCTTCTTATGTTTTTCAAGATAAGATTTATACATCATACCCCACTTGCCGAGAGTAACTTTTGTCCCTTCGGTTGGCAGTTTGAGATTCGGGATTAAATAATCACCAATCTGACGGTATGTAATCTTTGACATCATAAAAGAGACTGTTTTCAGAATTAAATCTTATAACAGTCTCTGATATTTTGTTGTAAGCTTACTACAAAAATTTAAAGAACTATATTCTCTGCACGTTTTTTGCATCGATTGTAGTAAGTTTGTAGTAAGTTTTTGGAGTTTTATACCCCTCAAAAGCCTAGTAAAATAGGGCTTATTGACACTTTTACTTGTCCAAGCTCTTCATCGTGGGGAACAGAAGTACATCTCTGATAGCAGAGGAGTCGGTAAGGAGCATTACCATTCTGTCGATACCGAAGCCGATACCGCCGGTGGGTGCCATACCGTATTCGAGAGCTGTCATGAAGTCCTCGTCGGTGGTGTTTGCTTCCTCGTCACCCTGCTTGAGAAGCTCTTCCTGAGCCTTGAAGCGCTCACGCTGATCAATGGGATCGTTGAGCTCGGAGTATGCGTTTGCCATTTCCCAGCCGTTCATGAAGAACTCGAAGCGTTCAACGTAGTCGGGATTTTCAGGCTTACGCTTTGTAAGAGGTGAAATCTCAACGGGATGGTCCATAAGGAAGGTGGGCTGAATGAGGTGGTGCTCAACAAATTCCTCGAAGAAGAGGTTGAGGATGTCGCCCTTCTTGTGTCTCTTTTCAAATTCAACGCCCTTTTCCTTTGCAAGAGCCTTTGCTTCCTCGTCAGTCTTGATTTCGTTGAAATCAATGCCTGTGTACTTCTTGACTGCATCAAGCATTGTGATTCTTTCAAAGGGCTTGCCGAGATCCATCTCAACGCCGTTGTAAACAATCTTTGTTGTGCCGAGAACTGCCTGAGCAACGTGACGGTAAAGATTTTCTGTAAGATCCATCATACCGTGGTAATCAGTGTATGCCTGATAAAGCTCCATAAGTGTGAACTCGGGGTTGTGACGTGTGTCAAGACCTTCGTTACGGAAAACTCTGCCGATTTCGTATACTCTTTCAAGACCGCCTACGATAAGTCTCTTAAGATAAAGCTCAAGAGAAATACGAAGCTTGAAGTCCTCGTCAAGTGCGTTGAAATGTGTTTCAAAGGGACGTGCTGCAGCACCGCCTGCGTTTGAAACAAGCATAGGTGTTTCAACCTCAAGGAAGCCCTGACCGTCAAGGTAGTTTCTTACCTCACGGATGATTCTTGAACGGTTGATGAGAGTCTGCTTTGACTCCTGATTCATAATAAGGTCAACATAACGCTGACGGTATCTTGTGTCTGTGTTGGTAAGACCGTGGAACTTTTCGGGAAGAGGAAGAAGTGACTTTGTAAGAAGGGTGATCTTTTCAGCGTGGATTGAGATTTCGCCTGTCTTTGTTCTGAAAACAGAGCCCTCAATACCGATGATGTCACCGATGTCAAGCTTCTTGAAGCCCTTGTACTCTTCTTCGCCAAGGCTGTCACGGGCAACGTAGGACTGAATGTTACCCTTAAGGTCCTGAACATTGCAGAAGGATGCCTTACCCATAATACGCTTTGACATCATACGGCCTGCAATACGTACTGTTTTGCCTTCGAGCTCTTCAAAGTTTTCCTTGATAACTGCACTGTGGTGAGTCTGATCGTACTTTGTGATAACAAAGGGATCGCTGCCTGCTTCCTGAAGTGCAGTAAGCTTGTCGACCCTTACCTGTCTTAATTCGTTAACGTCCTGCTGCACTTCCTGCTGAGGAGCGTTATTCTTATTTTCCTGTGCCATTTTATTCACCCTGCTTAATTATTTTGTGATTTCGATGATTTCGTACTTGATGATGCCCATAGGAGCTTCAACATCAACGATGTCGCCTACCTTGTGGCCGATGATAGCCTTTGCAACGGGTGATTCGTCACTTGTAAGGTAGTCAGCGCCCTTATCCTTTGAGGTTGAGGATGAGGAGATGATCTGATACTTGTAAATATCACCGTATTCGATATCCTTGATTGTTACCTTTGAGCCCATCTGGATAACATCTGTGGAAAGTGAATCCTCGTCGATGATCTTTGCAGTTGCAAGAGTCTCTTCGATTTCCTTGATACGTGCTTCAAGCTTTGCCTGGTCGTCTCTTGCTTCGTCGTATTCACTGTTTTCGGACAAGTCACCGAAGGAAAGTGCTACCTGAATTTTTTCTTTGATTTCCTGACGGCCTTTAACCCTGAGCTCTTCAAGCTCGTCCTCAAGTTCTTTAAAGCCGGCGCTGGTAAGAAGTTTTTCCTGTGCCATTATATTTCATCCTTTCGAAAATGTATTTGAATATAAACTATCAGTTTAATATTATATAAAAAATTACGCTGATTGTCAAGATTATTCCCGATTATAACGGCCTTAAGAGGCATTTATTCCGCTTCAAAGGTCAACTTTTCTTTAGTGGAGGGATGGATGAAGCTGATTTTCTTTGAAAAAAGGGCAATATTCTTCTCCTCGTCCCTTGCACCGTAGCGCCTGTCACCGAAAAGCGGATAGCCCCTTGAGGAAAACTGCACCCTTATCTGATGGGTTCTGCCCGTAAGAAGGCTGACCCTTACAAGGCTCTTCCCCTCGCCCTTGCTAAGGCACTCATAGTCAAGGATTGCCTTCTTCACTCCCCTTCTCTCACGCTTGACAACGAAGGACTTATTCTTGCTTCTGTCGAAAAAGAGCAGATCCTCAAGTCTGCCGCTGTCCTCACTGATTTCACCGTGAAGCGTTGCGAGGTAGACCTTTTCCATTGTTCTGTCGCTGACCTGAGAGGAGAGGCTTGCGGCGGCTTTGGAATTTTTTGCAAAGACCATCACTCCGCCAACGCCCTTGTCAAGGCGATGGACGGGAAAGATCTCACCGCCTGTCATTTCCGAGAGGATTTCTACGGCATTTTTTCTGCCCTTTTCGTCTCCCTGGGAAAGAATTTCAGGTGGCTTGACTGCCACGATTATATCCTTGTCCTGAAAAAGAATTTTCATAAGTTACTCCTTTTTAAACAATTCGCAATGAGCAATTAAAAATCCGTAGGGGCTCGGCCCTTTGCCCCTTGGCCCTCACTACTTACTACTCACTACTTACTACTTAAAAACAGCTATTTCCTAAGAAATAGCTGTTTTTGTTTTAATTATTTTGCATAGTCAGTTGCTCTTGTTTCACGGATCATGTTGACCTTGATCTGACCGGGATATTCAAGCTCCTGTTCAATCTTTTCAACAATGTTGTGAGCAAGAAGAACCATCTCTTCATCGCTTACAAGCTCAGGCTTAACAATGATTCTTACCTCACGGCCTGCCTGGATTGCAAAGGCATTGTCAACGCCCTTGAAGGACTTGGAAAGCTGCTCGAGAGTTTCAAGACGCTTGATGTAATTCTGAAGATTTTCTCTTCTTGCACCGGGTCTTGCGGCTGAAATTGCGTCAGCTGCCTGAACGAGACAGGCGATGATGCTCTTGGGCTCAACGTCACCGTGGTGAGCGTGGATAGCATTGACAACAATGTCGTTTTCCTTATACTTCTTTGCGTATTCAACACCAAGCTCGATATGTGAGCCTTCCTGCTGATGGTCAACAGCCTTACCGATGTCGTGGAGAAGACCTGCTCTTCTTGCAAGCTTTACATCAACACCTAATTCAGCAGCCATAAGACCTGCGATATAGGAAACCTCAAGTGAGTGGTTGAGTACATTCTGACCGTAGCTGGTACGGTACTTAAGGCGACCGATAAGCTTGACAAGCTCGGGATGAACACCGTTCACGCCTGCGTCAATAACTGCTCTTTCACCGGTCTGCTTGATTGTCTGATCAACCTCACGCTTTGATTTTTCGTGAAGCTTTTCGATAAGTGCGGGATGGATACGTCCGTCGGAGATGAGTCTTTCAAGAGTGAGTCTTGCAACCTCACGGCGAACAGGGTCAAAGCTTGAAAGTGTGATTGCTTCGGGTGTGTCATCAATGATGAGGTCAACACCTGTGATTGTTTCAAGAGTTCTGATGTTTCTGCCCTCACGGCCGATGATACGACCCTTCATTTCATCGTTGGGAAGAGCAACAACGGAAACCGTTGCCTCAGATGCGTGGTCAGCGGCACAGCGCTGAATTGCAGTTGAGATAATCTCCCTTGCAAGGTTATCGGATTCCTCACGGATCATCTGCTCGTATTCCATAACCTTAACGGCTTTTTCTCTCTTAAGAGTTTCTTCAAGAGTGGCAATAAGGTCAACCTTAGCCTGCTCTTTTGTATAGCCCGATATTTTTTCAAGCATTTCTAACTGACTTCTTTTGATGCTTTCTGCTTCGGAAAGCTGGCTTTCTGCCTGCTTGACTTTTTCTTCAAGCGCTTCTTCCTTCTTTTCAAGGTTGTCAATCTTTTTGTCAAGACTTTCTTCCTTCTGGATAAGTCTCTTTTCCTGACGCTGGACCTCGTTTCTTCTTTCACGGATTTCACGCTCGGCTTCACTTCTGAATTTGTGAATTTCATCCTTTGCTTCAAGAATTGCTTCCTTTTTCTTTGTTTCCGCTTCGTTCACGGCGTTGTTGACAATTCTTGCAGCTTCATCATTCGCTGAACCGATAAGTGCTTCTGCAGTCTTTTTTCTGTGAGCCTGACCGGCAACAAATCCGACCACGCCAAAGATAACAGCGCACACAATTCCAACAATAATTGTAATCATTTCCAAAGTAGCAGCACCTCCTTTTTCTGAAATTCGGCTCTGCCATATATAACGGCATACGCCTTGTTGTTAGCTGTGTTGTTCCCTTTATCTGCGGGAACTCATCAAAAGAATTACAGTAATATTACTCGAACGACAGTATGCAAATATACTATCCACAATATTTTAAATCAAAATGTACAATATGTCAAGTCAAAACAGTGGGATTTTTAATTATTTTTCATATTATTTTGCCAAAAATCCCCTGATTAAAGGCTTATTAAAATTTATTAAAAACCAGCAAAAAAACCTTCTGCCCTATTATCCGTACTGAAAAAAGCACAAATTTCCCGCAGCTATTGACAAAGGCAAAAAATTCATCTAAAATTAAATTACAGAGGTGAACATTTGTTCGTTTTAAGCGACACCATACCTCTGTTTTTTTATCCGCATATGAAGAATAACAAATAAAAGAAAGGAGAAAAAATGAAAAATAAAGCACTCATTCTGCACCACGATTATTACGAGGTTATCACCCTTCTGTCCGACGAAGAAAAGGGAAAGCTGCTTACTGCCGTTATGGAATATGACATAAACTGTGAGGAAACCGAATTTGAAGACAGAGCCCTGCTTGTACTTTTCAAGCAGATCAAAAAAAGCATCGACACCAACCGTGAGCATTACGAAACCACCTGCAAAAAAAGAGCTGAAAACGCTAAAAGGCGTTGGGAAGCAAATGCAGACGAAAATATGCAATTGCATGCAAATGCAGACAATGGAAATAGAAATACAAATACAAATGGAAATACAAATGCAAATAGAAATGTAAATGTAAATGAAAATGAAAAGACAACATCCCCGATCAACAAGAGGGATGCAAGCTCTGCTTCTTATGAACACACAGATAAAACACCTCACGGTGAATTCAGAAATGTTTTTCTCACTGATGAAGAATACACGAAATTAAAAGAGCGTTCAGCCGATGCCGACAAGCGTATCGACTCTCTTTCAGCATACATGAAATCCACGGGCAAGACCTATGCCGACCACTATGCCCAGCTTCTCAACTGGCAGATTTACGGCTCAGCCACACATTCCGACACTGTGAAAAGCACAGGCAAAAAGCCTCCGGGAGAACGACGAGAGCCAACCTTTGATGTAAGCGAGTTCACAAAAAAAGCACTCAACCTGAAATATGTTCCGCCGACGGAGGAGTAGGTGGACAGTCAGGGCCGAGGGCACCGCTGAAGCGGTGCAGTAGGAAACGTCCCATGTGGCGTTCCTGTAGTAGTGAGTAGTAGGTAGTAAGGCACGCATTGTGAGTCCGCAATGTAGCGCCGCCCCATGGGCGACTGTCGACCACAGGTCGACGGAATGTAGGGGCGACCATTGGTCGTCCGCAACAAAAGACGCCACGCAAAGAGCTTTTCTCTGCGTGACTGATTAATGCGGAAAAATTAATACTTAACGTTTCTGATGATTTCCTTAAGGCATTCTGCACTCTGCTGAAGAGCGAGCTTTTCTCTTGTTGTAAGAGGCAAAAGGAACTT
>JAZKYQ010000093.1:0-24085 GCA_045612205.1 Acutalibacteraceae bacterium
AAGTGAATCTAAACTTACTATCTCGCCATCGTTTCTGTTTTGTCCTGTTCGCTTTTCTTCTAACATTTTCATCACCATATACATTATACCACATATATGACAAAAAGCCCAGCAAAAGCTGGACTTTTTCGACAGTCTGAAACGCCAAGTGGCGTTTTTTTTATTTAGCAGAATACATCTGTATTTATAATTGTTCATCGCAATTCTGCATTCTGCATTCAATAAATCCCTGCAATTTCGCAGTTAACCTCGTGTTCCTCAAAGGTTTCGGCATAGTAGTAATTCCAGTCCTCATCGGTGACGAAGAAATAATAATTCGTCTTTGGCGGATAAAGTGCCGCTTCAATAGCGTGGGTGCCGGGATTACAGATAGGTCCGAGCGGAAGTCCGTAGCACTTATAGGTGTTGTAATTTTCCGAAACCTTGTCAACATCAGCCTTGATGTAAGGTGAATCCTTGACACAGTCATTGATGTAATTGATTGTAACATCGCACTGAAGAATGCCGAAGGCCTCATCCTCGAGGCGATTATGAAGCACCGAGGAAACATTCGGCATATGCTGAGGATCACCTGCCTCCTCCTGAATGATTGAGGCAATGGCAAGAATCTCATCCATCGTGTAGCCTGTAGCTTCTGCCTGAGCCTTGTACTCGGCTGTAAGCTTTTCCTCGGTGTTGTCAAGAAAACGTGTCAAAGCAGCCTGTGCACCCTCATTGGTATAAAACTCATAGGTGTCAGGAAAAATGTAGCCCTCAAGCATAAAGGGGCGTTCTTTGTAATTAGGAATCTGCTTTAAAAAGCTGTATTCAAGACCTTTAAGATAAGAGGAATTATTTGCAAGGTCAATGAACTCCTGTGCCGTACAGACATTGTTCTCTTCAAGAAGCTCGGCAATCTGCTTTACCGTGTAGCCCTCGGGAAAGGTGACAACTGCCGTAAGCGGCAATGTCGACTCAAGAGGATTTGTTGTTGTGACAGGCTCTTCGGCTTTGCCGCATGAAGCAAGAAAAAAGAGACATAATATAATAAGTATAACCGCAATAAGCTTTTTCATTTTTTCACTTCCTTGATTTTATCTTACCTTTTCTTCTTAAATCATAACATAAATCAGTATAAAACCCAATAGTAATGGCGTTTTTTTATTAAAATTGTAAGAATTTATATAATATATACATCAAAATCCACTCTAATTTCAAAAAAGACTTGAAAATTTTACAGTTTTAGTATAAAATGTTGAAGTACAAATAATCTTTAGTATTCGGAGGAATATAAAAATGGTATCAGCAGGTGATTTCAGAAACGGCGTTACATTCGAAATGGATGGCAACGTTCTTCAGATTGTGGAATTTCAGCACGTTAAGCCCGGCAAAGGCGCAGCTTTTGTTCGTGCAAAGGTAAAGAATGTTATCACTGGTTCAGTTATTGAAAGAACTTTCAACCCCAGTGAAAAGTTCCCCACAGCATTCGTTGAAAGAAAGGATATGGAATATTCCTACAGCGACGGCGATCTTTACTACTTCATGGATCTTGAAAGCTACGAGCTTATCCCCATCAACGAAAGCGAGCTTTCAGACAACTTCAAGTTTGTTAAGGAAAACATGACTTGTAAGATCCTTTCCTACAAGGGCAAGGTATTCGGTGTTGAACCTCCCAACTTTGTTGACCTTGTTGTTACAAAGACAGATCCCGGCTTCAAGGGTGACACTGCAACAAACACAACAAAGCCCGCAACTCTTGAAACAGGCGCTGAAGTAAAGGTTCCCCTCTTCATCGACGAAGGCGAAATGATCCAGATCGACACAAGAACAGGTGAGTATCTCGGCCGTTCAAAGGGCGAATAATTATAATCCCACATTAATTAAACGAAAGGAATTAACTACTATGTCAGTTTCAGAAAAAGTAGCTTACTTAAGAGGCCTTATGGAAGGTCTTGATATCGACGACGATAAGAAGGAAGGCAAGATGTTTGCCGCTATTATCGACGCACTTGACGAAATCGCATCAGATCTCAGCGACATCGACGAGGATCTTGAGGATCTCACAGATTACGTTGAAGAGCTTGACGAAGACCTCGGCGACGTTGAAGAATTCGTTTACGAGTGCTTTGAAGATGACGATTGCGATTGCTGCTGCGATGACGATGATTGTGATTGCTGCTGCGACGACGATTGCATCGAGGTTGTTTGCCCCGCTTGCGAGGAATCAGTTTGCATCGGTTTTGACGAAATCGACGAAGCAGGCGAAGTTGAATGCCCCTGCTGCGGTGCAGTTCTCGAATTCGAAATCGAAGAAGACGAAGAAGCAGAAATCGAAGAATAATTTAAAAGAAAAAATCCACAGCCGTTTGGTTGTGGATTTTTTAGTAGTAAGTAGTAAGTAGTGAGTAGTAAGGCTGAAATACATCTGAGCTTTGGTGACTGATTTCACGGGCTTTTTAGTTATCTTTCACACCTTTGCAATCAAGCACAGATAAAATAAAGGTTAAAATGTCGAAAATGTGTTTTCGGCGTTCTTTTTTTATAAATCCCTTGACTTATTCCCTTTTTATTGGTATACTTTGTAACTGTCGCAGTATGTATTGCGATAATTTTCCTTGCTCCGAAGGATTGAGTTTCGGGGCCAGAGACCATAAGGAGGTAAAATAACATGAACAAGTATGAATCAATGTTCGTATTCTCAGTTGCAAAGGGCGAAGAGGCTACAGCAGCTCTCAGCGAGAAGTTCCAGGCTCTCATCAGCGCTAACGGCACTCTTGTTTCAGCTGAACCTTTCGGTGGCATGAACGGCGTGCGTAACCTTGCTTACGAGATCAACGATGAAACTCAGGGTGCTTATGTTCTTATGAACTACGAAGCAGCAGCTTCTCTCCCCGCAGAGCTCGAGCGTGTTGCAGGTATCACTGACGGCGTTCTCCGCGTTCTCACAATCAGAAAGTAAGGAGGAAGCATCAAATGCTTAACTGCGTAACACTTATGGGTCGCCTTGTGGCTGATCCCGAACTTCGCACAACACCAACCGGTAGATCCGTTGCTACCTTCAGAATCGCTGTTGACCGCTCCTTCGTAAGACAGGGCGAGCAGAGACAGGCAGATTTCATCACAATCGTTGCTTGGGAAAGCACAGCAAACTTTGTTTGCAGATATTTCCAGAAGGGCTCAATGATTGCAATTCAGGGTCGTATTCAGACAAGAAACTACGAAGACTCAAACGGCGCAAAGAGAAACGCTGTTGAAGTAGTTGCTACTGAAGTAAGCTTCTGCGGTTCAAAGGCTGAAAGCGGTACATCCGTTACACCCGCTGCTCAGGTAGCTCCTGCAGTTGCTCCCTCTTATCAGACAGCTTCTGCAAATGATTTTGAAGAAATCACAGACGACGAAGATTTACCTTTCTAACAAATTAAAACAGGAGGATACGAATCATGGCATATGAAAAGGGCAACCGTCCCAACAGAAAGTCACGCAAGAAGGTTTGCGCATTCTGTGTAGACAAGGTTGAAGAAATCGATTACAAGGATGTTCAGAAGCTCCGTAAGTTCACATCTGACAGAGCTAAGATCCTTCCCCGCAGAGTTACAGGCACATGTGCACGTCACCAGCGCGAGCTCACAACAGCTATCAAGCGCGCTCGTCAGGTAGCTCTCATGGCTTACACAGCTGACTAATTAAACCGAAATAAAAGCCTACCTTTTCCGGTAGGCTTCTTTTCTCAAAAAAAATCAGGAAATGAAAACGAGGCGTAATTATGCGTTCAAGAATTGTTGCAATTTTACTTTGTGTGTTACTTTTCTTTTCCGCTGTATATATCGTCGGTTTTCCCGAGCCGGACTCATCAACGGTTGACTCAATCACAACCACTCAGCAGACGACAAATGTTAATCCCGTCATCTGCTCCTTCAAGGATGTGTCCTACGGCAATGATCCTAATCAGACCTTCGACCTCACTCTCCCCGTTGACAACCGTGCAGAAACAGGCCTCATCCTCTTTCTCCATGGCGGCGGATGGGTAAGCGGTGACAAAAAGACTTTAAAGGGAACCTTTAAAGCTCTTTCAAATAATCCTGATTACGCCGTTGCTTCGCTCAATTACCGTTTTGTTACTCTTAACGAAACCGATGTATATAATATAATAGATGATATAACAGTAGCTCTCGATCACATTAAAAATCTTGCAGCCGGTTATTCGGTAAACATCAACAAGGTTGTTATTTGCGGACATTCTGCCGGAGGGCATCTTGCTCTGCTTTATTCTTACAGATACTGTGATGTTTCACCTGTCAGACCTGTCGGCGTTATCGCAACGGCACCTGTAACCGACCTTTCCATTGATTCTTTTTACAAGAATAACACCCTTGGAAACGAAAAATATATGTGCGAGCTTATGTCAAAGGTTATCGGTGTTGAATTCACCCCGGAAACATTTATTGCTCACAAAGAGCTCCTCTTACAGGTTTCACCTGTTTCCTATGTTACAAAAAGCACCGTGCCCACAATCATTGCTCACGGCAAAATGGACACCGTTGCTCCTTTTGAAGGCAGTGAAATGCTGATTGAGGCTCTGAAGCTTAACAACGTTGAGCATAACTTTATCGTCTATGAAAAATCCAATCACCAATTAAACGCCGGTAAAGATAAGGAAGCCAAAGCTTTAGCCGAGGAATTGATAAAAGAAAAAATAGAATTATGGTTCAAAGCTGAATAACCGTGTATTACTGTTGTAGTACGCGGTTATTTTTTTATAAAAGATAATAGGTTGCAAGACTGTTCCAGGTGATTTTGTCAACCTCACCCGTCTCCTGTTCAAAAATTACCGCCTGCCACCTTCGGACAGCTTTCTCGGTATCTCTGTCAAAAACACTGTCTCTTTCAAGAGAAGGGAAATTGCCGCAAGCATCGGAAACTGCATTAAGCATTATCTTGAGCTTTTCCACAAGCTCATTTTCATCACCGAAGATAAGGGGCAAATCCTCATTTCCTATTGCCGTTACCTGAACAGGCAAGGATGCTTCAAAAACAACCCTTTCGCTTTCATCACGAAGAGCCTCAAAGGTAACAAAATCAACCTTACCCGTAACACCTAAGCCTTTTTTGCGTTGAAAGGCTTTTACCGCTTCCGATGTTTCCTCGGAGAATATTCCGTCGGGAATGATTGCAGGAGCATCACTTTCCGACTTTGCAATATTGCGAAGATATTGCTGTATTTCAAAAATAACTCTCTCTTTCTCTGTCACCAAAACACCTCATCAGGAAATATCATAACCGGGATACTGCCCTTCAAGCCTCTGCTGACCCTCACGCAAAACTCTGTAAACATCAGCAATTGTGTTCCAGGTCAGCTCATCAACCTGCCCTGTCTGCGGCAAAGAAAAAATCATCTGAAACTGTCTTACCGCATTCTGAGTACGTGTGTCAAAAACACCGTTTTCAGGCAGGCTCATAATGTCAAAAAAGTAATTTGAGATAAAATTAAGATACCTCTTGAAGGTAAGCACCGAAGGGCCTACATCTCCTCTTCTTAAAACAACACCCGGATATGGCTCTGTTGTCACCCTTTCAATAAGCTCACGGCTTTCAAGGTAATCAACGGTACCCTTATATGCTCCGTAGATATTGTCCCAGGTGAATTTATCAACAACACCCGTCTGAGGCAGGCCTGCAAAGCGCTGAAAGGAAAGCACGGAGCTTCTTGTCTTAGGACCGTAAATTCCGTCAATATCAGGCTGAGGTATGATAGAATTAAAAAAGGCAAGAATGGCAAGGAAGTACTGAAGCGTCACAACCTGACCTCCGCTGTCGCCTTCACTCAGGTCACCCTCAAACCGCTTCGGCAGATTCTCATAGCCCACACCCTCACTCGTAAGCTCAGCAAGTCGTGTAACAGCCGAATAGATATATACAATTCTATACCAGGTTGCCTTACCTATAACCCCGTCAGGTGTCAGATTAAAAATACGTTGAAAGGCTTTGACGGCATTTTCCGTGTTCTCATCAAAAAGTCCGTTTATAACATTTATCTTCGGAATTGAAGGATAGTTTGCAGAAATTCTGTTAAGATACAGCTGCATCCTTCTTACATTTTCATCTAAGCTGCCTTGCTTAAGAGGTGTACCCGGATAAGAGGGCAGGTTATCCTGCAAGGGTGCATTCACCACAAGCTCAATATCATCCCCGTAATAATTCTCAAGTATTTCAAAGGCAGTAAGCCCTTCCTGTGCAAGCGGCACAGTCCCCCATTGGGAAAGACCGTCACAGGTCACCGTTGTACCGTTACAGTACTGAGCGAAAAAGGGATTTATCGTGCCTTGCTTACGGATGTAATCGTTGAAAAGCTCATCAACGAGCTGACTGATGTTTTCATATATGTTTCTGCCATTTATAAATTTCTGGTCAAAATTTGTGTCATTCGTTATATCGAAATCATAACCCATTGAAGGATACCATTCCGTATAGATACGGTTAAGAGCAAAGGAAACCTGAGCAAGAATATTTGCCCTGAGGGACTCTTCGGGCCAGGTTGAGTAAATCTCCGAGGATGCCACATTTTTGATGTAATCGGAAAAGCTGACTGTAACATTTTCCGCATCCGACCTCGGTGACCCGAGATGCACCCTTATACTCGTCGGTATAATCGGCGTTGCCATATCAATTCAACCTTTCTTCTTCGGGCACAAGCAGAACATTGAGTACAATTTCACTTCCGCCAACCGCACTTACAACCAGTTCCTTCTGTGCCGTAAAGCCCGATGCAAAAACATCGGCAAGATACTCGAGACTTCTGTTTTCACTATCAGGGTCAAGAGAATTCTCCTGCTTAAAGGCGGGCAGCTTCACTCTTTTGGTGCTGCCCTCTTTGTCTGTTTCAAGAAAAGCATAAATGTTATCACCACGGTAAACCACAACCTTTGCTGATGCTACAGGATAGGCTCCCTCACCTGTGAAAACCCTTGCAAAAAAATCTGCAGAAGAGGTTGCCTCACCCTCGGGGAAGGCGACAACAGGCGGTCCTGCAGCCGGCTCAGTGTTAACTGCAGCTTCTTCCCGAAGTTCACCGTTTTCGCCCTCTGATTCTGCCGTTTCGGTGCTGTTTGCGTAGTTTTCTTCTGCCAACGACTCCGTTGTCACTTCCTGTAAAGTCTCCTCATTTTCGCTCTCAGAGGCCTTTTCAGCTTCTTCTCTCGGTGCTTCACCGCCATAAGCGTCTCCCATCTGCTTAAGCTTTTCGCTGTAGCTTTTTATTATTTCGTCAAGCTCTTCCATGCTCATAACAATTCCTCCTTTATAGCTGTTATTACATTCTATTAGCAAAAATCGGAAATTATTTCAGCCCGACAAAAAATCACCCACCATTACGCTTTTACACGTAAGACGGGTGATTGATTATTTTACTTATTATGCCTGTGCAAGCGAAGGAGTCTTGTCTTTCTTTTTCTTGATGAACTGAATTACAATTACAAGAGCAACAAGAGCAAGACCGATTGCGTCTGTTACGATGCCGGGATAAATGAGAAGGAGACCGCCGACGACGCTGAGAACTCTCTCATACCAGGACATATGACCGAGGAAGTAACCCTCGAGAGCCGCTGAAACGCCGAAGATACCTGCGAAGGAAGTGATGATGATAAGAACAACTTCCCATGCGTTTGTATCGATGAAGAGCATTGCAGGATTAAGTGCAAATACGTAAGGAACGATGAAAGCACCGATTGCAAGCTTCGTAGCTGTGAATGCCGTCTTCATCGGGTTGGCCTGAGCTATCGCCGCACCCGCATAAGCTGCAAGAGCAACGGGCGGTGTAAGGTCGGCAACGATACCGAAGTAGAATACAAAGAAGTGAGCCGCAATCATGGGAACGCCCATCTGAACGAGAATGGGAGCACAGGTTGCTGCCATGATGCAGTAGTTAGCTGTTGTGGGAACACCCATACCAAGAACAATACAGCAAAGCATTGTAAGGAAGAGTGCAACGATTACCTGATCGCCTGCAAGAGCTACGATACCTGTAAAGAGCTTATTTGCAAGACCGGTTACACCGATAAGACCTGCAATGATACCTGCTATACCGCAAGCTGCCGCAACAGTAATCATACCCTGACCGCCTGCTGCAAGAGCTTCGAGAAGACGCTTAGGTGTAATTCTGTGCTCTTTGTCAAACATGCTTACAGCAATAGCAGCAACAATTGCAATAGCTGCAGCGTAAGCGATTGATCTTGTGTTTGAACCGACAAGCCAGATAAGAAGAATAAGAGGAAGAAGAAGATAAGACTTCTTAAGAAGAGGAATAAGTCTGGGAAGCTCTTCCTTTGTAAGACCTCTGAGACCTTCCTTCTTTGCCTCAAGATGAACAGTGATGAATACGCCTGCGAAATAAAGAACTGCAGGAAGGATAGCCTTTACAACGATGTTTGAGTAAGGCACACCGACGGTTTCAGCCATAAGGAAAGCAGCCGCACCCATAATGGGAGGCATGATCTGTCCGCCGGTTGAAGCTGAAGCCTCAGCAGCTGCTGCGAATTCAGGCTTGTAGCCGGTTTTCTTCATAAGAGGAATTGTAACCGCACCTGAACCTACTGTATTTGCAACGGATGAGCCTGAAACCATACCCTCAAGTGCTGATGCAACAACAGCAACCTTTGCAGGTCCGCCTGAGAAACGGCCAACAAGCGAATTGGAAATATTGATGAAAAAGTCTGCAATTCCGGTACGTTCAAGGAATGCACCGAAGATAATGAACATAACAATGTATTTAGAGCATACATTGACAGGTGTTGAGAATACGCCCTCAACAGAATAGAAAAGATATCTTACATATTCAGTGATACGAGCCATCATATCAGGGTTTGTTGAACCCCAGAAAATCGCATAAACTGCAAGAACACCTGCAACAATAAGAATAGGCAGGCCTACGCTTCTGCGGCAGAGCTCTGCAAGACAAAGAATAGCAACAAGACCTACTGCAAATTCAAAGGATGTGATTTTAAATCGCATGATGATGTCTGAAGCATTGAATGTAAGATAAAGGAACGAGGCTGTTCCTGCAAGCATAAGTATGATATCATACCAGGGAATATAGTTAACCTTCTGAATGCCCTTCTTTGCAGGGAATACAAGGAAACCGATAAACACAATGCATGCTACGAAGGATGAAAGTCGTACGAGGTCAAGCCATGTTGCAAAAAATGTCACATAAATACAAAAAAGTGAAAAAGATGCAAGAATACAGCTGACAATAATCTTGGGGACTCCTTCCCATACACGGGTGTTTGACTCACGGTCAAACTTTTTCATTACGTCATCGAGATCCATGGCTTCCGGAGCAACTTCGGGGGCTGTTTTTTTCTTTAAAAATGCCATATAAACCTCCTGTAAACTTAAAAATTGGCTGCAGCTTTGTCGACTGCAGCCGATAGTTTGTTTAATCAGTAATTAACTTACTTTGATTCAACTGTGATTCCTTTTTCTGCGAAATACTTAGCAGCACCTGCATGGAAGGGAGCAGCCATACCGCTTGTAGCATTTTCGAGTGAAAGCTCTGCGCCCTTAGCGTGAGCAGCAGTGATAGCATCAACATTATCGAAGATAGCCTTTGTGATGTTGTATACATCTTCTTCAGCAAGAGCTGCGCTTACGATAAGTGTAGCCTTAACTGTTACAGTTGTAACATCTTCTTCCTGACCTGCATATGTGCCTGCGGGAACAGTGTAAGCTGTGTAGTAGGGTGATACTTCCATAAGCTTGTCAGCGATTTCACCGTCGATGGGAACGAGGTAAGCGCTTGCTGATGTTGTGAGCTCCTGGATAGCGGGTGTGGGAGCGCCTGCTACGATGAATGCTGCATCGATCTTGCCGTCCTTGAGAGCGTCAGCTGAGTCAGCGAATGACTGATACTGAGGAACGATGTCTGCTTCTGTGAGGCCTGCTGCACCGAGAACGTCAACAGCGTTGAAGTAAACGCCTGAGCCGGGAGCACCGATTGAAACCTTCTTACCTGCAAGGTCAGCTACGCTCTTGATTTCAGCGTCCATTGTGATGAGCTGAACAGCTTCTGCATAAAGACCGCCGATTACGCGGAAGGAATCGATTGCGCCTTCTTCAGCGAAGGTGCCTGTACCTGCGTAAGCATAAGCCATAACGTCTGACTGAACAGTACCGAGCTGATAGTTACCTGTTTCGATACCGAGAATGTTTGCCTTTGAACCGTCTGTTGAAACAACAGTTGCGTTGATACCTGTGGAAGCCTTGATCTGGTTGCCGAGGATACCGCCGAAAGCGTAGTATGTACCTGCTGTACCGCCTGTACCCATAGTAACTGCCTTGAGAGCGCTTACGTCGCCTGCTGAAGCGTTACCGTCTGTTGCATTGCCGTCTGTTGCGTTGTTGCCGCCGCATGCTGCAAAAGCAAAGAGCATGAGAGCTGCAAGAAGAACTGCTAAAAACTTTTTCATGTGTTTTTCCTCCGTTTTCTGGATTTTATTCTTTTGAAATATATGAGCAAAAGCAATAAATAATTACCCACACATTTCATATTTTTATAATTGTAATATATTTCACCCCCTGTTGTCAAGTAAAACGGGAATTTTTATAAAAAAATAATATATCAAAACTTTAATCTGTGCATATTTATGCATCATAAAAGCGATTTTTATGCATATTTTCAATTTTTGTACTTTTTCAACCTTGAACAGAAGTTAAAAATATGTTATTATTCTGTCAGACACACTGAAAGGACGGCAAAAAATGAAGAATATAACCCTTATCGGAATGCCCGGCGCAGGTAAAAGCACCATAGGTGTTATCCTTGCAAAAAGTCTTATCTGCGACTTTACCGACACCGACCTCACCATACAGAAAAAGACAGGCAAGAGCCTTTGTGAAATAATTGCAGAAAGAGGCACTGAAGGCTTCCTTGAGCTTGAAAACGATATCATCTGCGGTGAAAGCTTCGAAAACTGCGTAATTGCCACGGGCGGAAGTGCTGTTTTCGGCAAAGAGGCAATGGAAAAGCTCAAAGCAGAAAGCACGGTAATTTTCCTTGAGGTGGATGTAAGTGAGCTTGAAAAAAGGCTTTCCAACATAAAAACAAGAGGTGTTGCCATGAAGGAAGGCACCACCATAAAGGAGCTTTACGCCCAAAGGCTCCCCTACTATCAGAAATATGCCGACATCACCCTCAACTGCACAGGTCTTACTGCAGAAGAGTGCGTTGATGAAGCGGTAAAAGCATTAAAAAAATAAGCTTAAGAAAAAATCACGAGCAGGCGTTTCCTTAACGGGAAAAACCTGCTCTTTTTAATGTTATGAAACTGTAAGCTCAACATTTATTCCCTCTTTTTCAAGAAGGCTGAAGAATGTGTCCTGAACCTCTCTGCGTGGCTTTTTGGTAGAAAAGGTTACTACAACGTTATCACCGAAGCTGATTGCCGTAGCATTGATGGCATTTTTCTTTGTTGCACCTATTGTAGCATCAAAGTACTCAACATATTCCTTCATTTCTTCAGGAACGCTCACTACACCGATATTTGAAAACGCTGAAGTCATAAGCCTTTCACCGTAAAGCTTAAAGCCTGCAAGTATGAAAGGCTTTTTCAGAATTGAAGGCGAATATCTTGTGATAAGCATCTGAGCATCGGCAGCGTTTGTGTTTATCATTTTCTGCAGAAGCTCCTTATCCTTTGCCTTTGCAATCTCATTGACCGTTATCGCAAGCACCTCTTCAAATTCATAGGACTGCTTACGCTCAGGCAAGGTAATAGTCTGAACAAGTGAAAAATTACGCAAGGTCTGAAGTCCGAAAATATTTCTCAGATCAACGGGGAACTGTATCTTTATCGGCTTTCTGCTTTCCTGAGCCTTATTAAGATAATAGCTGTAGCAATAAACCGCCGCAAGATACTCCGTAACAGAAACGCCGAATCTCTTTGTAACCTTTTTTAATTCAGAAACCGAAACCCTGCCCTGCATAATTGAAAAATCAGCATCCTCTTCCTCAATATAATGCTGATATGCAGCCTTTTCTGCTCTGGAAAGCTTGCCCTTTGTTTTATCGTAAAATTTTATATAGCCGTCAGTAAGCTCCTCCTGAGTGGGCTCATCGCTGATATCCAGCACTCCGTTTGTGGAAGGAATTTCTATTCCGAGAATTCCGAAATACACCGCAAGAAGAGTTTTAAGATAGGTAACTGCACCTCTTCCGTCAGTTACACCGTGGAATATATCAAGAGAAATTCTGTTTTTTCTGTAATTGATTCTGAAAAGCGGAGCGTATTTCGTTTCAGCGTCAACGGGAGAACAGAACTCACTGTTGCTGACAACAATTTCATCAACATCAACAGGTGCTGATTTGAAGCGTTTCCACAAAAAGCCGTCAGAAAGACGGACATAAAAGCTCGGAAAACGGTAACGCAATTTTCTGACTGCAGTTTTAAGAGCATCCTCATCTACCTCATTTTTGAGAATCGCCGAAATTCGGAATGTCTGATTCCAGTCCTTCGTTTTTGTATAAGAATAAAGAATTGCGGCCATATCAAGAGCGATATGATGCTTGCCGGCTGTTGAACGTTTATTTGATTTCATAGTCTTTCCTCATTTCTTTGCAGGTTAAATCATTCTCATTCAATCTCTGAATCTGTAAGTTAAGTTTATTTTATCAAGATATTTTTTTCTTAAAATAAATTTTAACAATGAGTTAACCCGCACTCTGATGTTTTTTCACTCGTGACAGGCCTTTTAAAATTACTCAGGAACGATACTCTGTCTCGTTCCTTTCTGAATTCAATCCGGCTTTTCTGAGTTTTCTTTCAATTCTTTTCTTGTCTTTTTTTCTGTGTTTAAAAGCGATCATTGTCATAGTCATATACCTCCTGAATTACCTTTTATTTATTAAACAGCTCAAACAAGCTGAACAAGCAACACACTCATCAATAATTTGATTAAAAGCAACATTTTTAAAAATTATGTCGTAATAATCGACATATGTCTATGAATTATGTGTTTATTATATCTGCAAAACTATCAATTGTCAATAGATTTTAAACAAGAAATTAAAAAAAATTAAAAGGAAACTGCTTTCTGTAAAACCGACAGAACCGTCCGCGCATTGAAAAGAACCATGAAAAAAGTGCTGTTGCTTTTATGTTTTCTGTGCTTTCTCCATCCTTCTCCAGTTTAAAAAGCCGTAAATGTCATTCACGAGAAAAACCGCAAAGCACACTACAACTGATATGTAAGAAATATCCTCACCACAAGCCATGCCCCACAGCACAATGAGTATCACATCGTTTGCCGCATAAGCAAGAGCAAAGAACGGACTTCTTCTGAAGGTAAGATAAACGGCAATAAAGCTCGTAGTTACCGAAACCGTACTCGGGATAAGGTTCACTGTACAAAAAAACTCAAGGATAAAATAAAAAATCACCGTCACAACTGCTGAAAGTAAAAGCATCAGCAAAATCTCTTTTACTTTTATACGGTTAATCCTCACAACAGATCTGTCACCCTTATAAGGATGCTTAAGCCATGCCACAAGAGCAAAGAAAGCCATAGGAGCCGTCATACCAAGATATGTAATCATCTCACCGTAATAAGCAAAGCCGTAAGAAATCCAACCGTAAAACACACTGAAAATCACCATCAGAAGCTGACCGACGGGATTACCCTTGGCAGAAAAAATAAGCGAAGTAACCCCGATAAGCGTAGCAATCAGCGTAGCGTAACCCTCTCTGTCGAAAAGTGCAAAGAAAAACAAAATTACACCAACAGACAAAAACCAGAGAAAAATCTCGCCATTTGTAAAATATTTGAAATTTACTTTTATTTTCATATAACTCAACTCCAAATAAAAGCATCCGTGTACACATCTTCAAAGACCTAACGATGTGTAACGGATGCTGTTTTTTTACATCTTCTACCCGGTGGCAGTTAATTATATTCAGTTTTATCAGCGTAGAACTCGTAGCAGGCTCTGTAGGTGCTGTAAACGTCGAACTTTGAAACAACCTCGTAGGGTGCATGCATTGAAAGCACGGGAACGCCAAGGTCAACAACGTCAATGTTGAGGTTTGCAATATACATTGCAACGGTTCCTCCGCCGCCCTCGTCAACCTTGCCGAGCTCACCGATCTGCCAGGAAACATTTGCCTTGTCAAGGATTCTTCTTACCTTGCCCACGAACTCTGCTGAAGCGTCGGATGTGCCTGACTTACCTCTTGAGCCGGTGTACTTTGTGATAACCGCACCGTGGTTGAGTGTGCAGCAGTTGTACTTGTCGTGAACTGAGGGGAAGGTAGGATCAAAGCAAGCGTTAACGTCAGCTGAAAGGCATTCTGACTTTGAAAGCACGTGTCTGCCCTTAAGACCTTCCATTTCAGCAAGGTCCTCGATGAAATACTTCATATATGCTGAGTTGAGACCTGTGTTGCCGTCACTGCCGATTTCTTCCTTGTCAGCAAGCACAGTGATGATTGTCTTTTCAGGCTCTGTGCAGTTAATAACAGCCTCAAGCGCAGGATAAGCGCAAACTCTATCGTCGTGACCGTAAGCACCGATCATGCTTCTGTCAAAGCCGATATCGGAAACGGGAAGAGCAGGAACAAGCTCAAGCTCTGCAGAGATGAAATCCTTTTCCTTCACGCCGTATTTTTCGTTGAGAATCTTGAGAATGTTAAGCTTTACAAGCTCACTGCCGGAATCAGACTTAAAGGGACGTGAGCCGATGAGAATGTTGAGCTCTTCACCCTTGATGCCTTCACTAAGAGGTCTCTTTGCCTGCTCCTTTCCGAGATGAGGAAGAAGGTCTGTGATAACAAACTTAGGCTCACCTTCCTTTTCACCGATGCTGATTGTGACGCTTTCGCCGTCAGCCTTGAGCATCACACCGTGAAGAGAAAGAGGAATTGCAACCCACTGGTACTTTCTGATACCGCCATAGTAATGTGTCTTGAAGTAAGCCATTTCACTGTCCTCGTAAAGAGGTGTGGGCTTAAGGTCAAGACGGGGTGAGTCAATGTGAGAAGCAACGATTTTTGCACCCTCACTTACACCCTTTTTACCCATAACTGCAAGGATGATTGCCTTACCTCTGTTGTTGAGGTAAACCTTATCCCCTGCCTTGTAGGTCTTGTTCACATCAAAGGGAACAAAGCCGTTCTTTTCGGCCTTTTCAATTACGTAGTCAACGCATTCTCTTTCAGTTTTTGCAGTAGCGAGGAAATCCTTGTAGCCTTCACAGAATTCGTCAGCCTTTCTGCATTCTTCCTCAGTCATTGCAACTGAAAAATGTTCTTTTTCAAAGCAGAGCTCTTCCTTAAGAAGCTCTGCAGCATTTTTTTCTTTTTCCATGGTAAATTTCCTTTCTTATTTATAAAGTTCAGTATATAAAGCTTTAACCTTCATCACCTTTTCAACATAGGCTGCCGTTGAGGGATAAGGTATTTCTTTAAGGCTTTCTCCGTCATCGGAGTATCTTTCGTCACTAAGCCAATCCTGGACACAGGCCGAGCCTGCATGGTAAGCCGCAACTGCCGTACGCTCACTTCCGAATTTTTCAACAAGGTAGCCGTAAAGATAACACCCATAGCGTATTGATGTCTCTGCATCAAAGAGCATTTCCTCTGAAAGCTCCTCACCGAGCCTCCACTGAATCCACTCAAAGGTGTCGGGCATTATCTGCATAAGCCCCTTTGCATTCACATAAGAAACAGCATCGGTCTGAAAGTCGCTTTCACATTTGATGACGGCATAAACAAATTCCTCAGATAAGTTATTTTCTTTAGCGTATATTTCGACAAATTCACTGTAACGGCGAGGATATAATGTCTTAAGTGTTGACGATTTCCCGTATTTAATTACAACGCCTAAAGAAATTAAAATTGCAAAAACCAGTATTGCTATAACTGATTTTTTCACAGCGGAGCTTTTCAGCATAAAAATTCAATCTCCTTTTTCAGATCGAAGTCTCCGTAATTTCTGATTACATAATCAGCCTGACTGAGATAGTATTCATCATCCTTCTGACCGTTCATTCTGATAAGAGCCTGCTCCTTCGTGATTTTATCTCTTGAAAGTATCCGTTCAAGACGGACATCCGACGGAGCGTGAACAACGATTATCTTCTGACAAAGGTCCTTGCAGTCGCTTTCAAGAAGTGCGGCAGCATCAATGATTACCCTTTCAAAGCCTTTTTCCGAGGCTTCATTTATCAGCTCTTCAAATCTGCTTTTTATAAAAGGATGAGTGATTTCATTTAAAAGTGCAGTGTTTTCGGGTGTACAGAAGGCTCTTTTTGCAAGCTCCTTTCTGTCAAGAGAGCCATCGGCAAGAAGAATTTCTTCACCGAAGGACTCACAAAGCTTCGCTAAGGCAGGCTTACCGGGAAGAACAATCTCTCTTGCAACCACATCACCGTCAATGATGAAGAAGCCTTTTTCTTTAAGCAGCTCGGCAACGGTGCTTTTTCCTGCACCGGTTTTACCCGTAAGTCCGAATATTTTCATTTTACCACCTCAAACCTCAATTATGTTAAAAGCGGCGGCACGCAAAAGTCTGTTGAATACGGCAAGACCGACTCCCTCATTTTCGGGGAAGCGTGCGAGCACCTTCTTCGCACCGATTTTGTCAACAGCTCTGAGTGCATCAAAAATATGCTTTGCCTGAGAAGCAGGATCGTCCTTTCTGCCGTAGGTGATGCAGGGCACACAGATTTTTTCCTCTTCACCCTCAAAGCAAAGAGCAACCGTGCCTTCCTCAGCATTCTCCTTTACGAAGTCGCAGTATTTTTCAAATTCACCTTTAACAAGCACAACAGCTGCATCGGGCGAGTAATGCTTATACTTTGTTCCGGGAGAGGCAACCTCCTGACCCTCACGGAGCTTTTCAAAAACCGCATCGTCAATCTGAACCTCGCCCACAACCTGAGCAATCATTTCAGCAGTGACATTACCGGGCCTTAAAATTGTCGGCACATCGGCTACAAGAGAAAGCACCGTAGATTCAACACCGACACTGCAGTCACCGGAATCAACAATAGCATCTATTCTGCCTGTCATATCATCAATAACGTGAGAAGCACAGGTTGGACTCGGCTTACCCGAAAGGTTTGCCGAAGGCGCCGCAAGAGGCACTCCCGCACTTTCAATTATAGCTTTGGCAATTTCATTCTGCGGCATTCTCACCGCAACGGTGGAAAGCCTTCCGCAGACTGTCTGAGGAACAATTTCGCTTTTTGGAAGAATCATAGTAAGAGGTCCCGGCCAGAAGGCTTCTGCAAGAGCCTTTGCCGTGTCGGGTATGTGCTTTACAAGAGGCTCCCACTGTTCAAAACGGCTGATGTGTACAATCAGCGGATTATCCGAGGGTCTGCCCTTTGCAAGATAAATCTTTTCTGCACATTTTCCGTCAAGAGCATTTCCCGCAAGACCGTAAACGGTTTCTGTGGGAATTGCCGCAAGGCCGCCCCTTCTCAGTATCTCCCCCACCTCTTTTAACTGCTCGTCATCGGCAGAGGTTATTTTATATATCTTTGTTTCCATATTATTTCTCTTTATAAATTCTGATTTTTAAGCTTTTCTGCGGTGAAATAAGTGATAAGGCTGTCAATTACCTCATCAAGATCACCTGAGAGAATCTGCTCAAGCTTGTAAAGTGTAAGTCCGATTCTGTGGTCAGAAAGTCTGCCCTGGGGGTAGTTGTAGGTACGGATTCTTTCACTTCTGTCACCTGTACCGACCTGAGCGCTTCTTTCAGCGGCAATGGAGGACTGCTGCTTTTCTCTTTCAGCCTCAAGGATTCTTGAGCGAAGGATTTTCATCGCCTTATCCTTGTTTTTATGCTGACTTCTTTCGTCCTGGCACTCAACAATTGTTCCCGTAGGAATGTGAGTGATTCTGATGGCTGACTCGGTCTTGTTGACGTGCTGACCGCCTGCACCGCCTGAACGGTAGGTGTCGATCTGCAGATCTGCAGGATTGATTTCAATATCAACATCCTCAGCCTCGGGAAGAACTGCAACGGTTGAGGTTGAGGTGTGGATTCTGCCCTGGGTTTCCGTTTCGGGAACACGCTGAACACGGTGAACACCGCTTTCATACTTAAAGCGTGAATAGGCACCCTCACCGCTTATCATAAAGGAAATTTCCTTGAAGCCGCCAAGCTCTGTGGGATTTGAGGAAAGAATTTCTGTTTTCCATCTCTTTTTTTCTGCGTACATGCTGTACATTCTGAAAAGCACACCTGCGAAAAGTGCAGATTCTTCACCGCCTGCACCGCCACGGATTTCAACAATAACATTCTTGCTGTCATTGGGGTCCTTGGGTAAAAGCAGAATCTTGAGCTCTTCCAGAAGTGCCTCTGTTTTCACCTTACCCTCATCATATTCAAGCTGAACCATTTCTCTGAAATCCTTATCAAGTCCGCTTTCATATAAAAGCTCCTTTGCCTCATCGAAGGCAGACTGAGCATCCTTGTATTCACGGTATTTTTCAACAATGGGAGTGAGAGTCTTGAACTCTTTCATAAGAGCACTGTATCTTTCAGTGTCGCATACAACCTCGGGATCATAAAGCTGACCGTTGATTTCTTCAAAGCGACCTTCAACTTCTTTAAGTTTATTGAGCATAACCTTCTCCTTTTAAGACAAAGATAGATTGTAGTAGTGAGTAGTAAGTAGTGAGTAGTAAGGATTTTTTATTACGATTTGTATCTGCTTTGTCTGCTGACTACCGGCAACTGACTGCTTTAAATCTCTTCGCCGTTACGGATCACTTTTTTAATGTTTTTCTCTGCCTTGAGTCTGGGAATCATCACAAGATGTCCGCATTTTTCACATTCAAGCTTGAAATCCATTCCCGTACGGGTAACAAGAAAATTCTTGTTTCCGCAAGGGTGGGCTTTTTTCATCACAAGCACATCGCCTACCTGTATATCCATATACGGCACCTCCTGAATAACGATAAATAAATGTATATTCATATAAATTATATCACATCAGACACATCAATATCAATGATAAAAAACAAAAAATAAGCATATAAATAAAAAAACATTGTAAGACAGAAAGGGTTTTAAAAAAATGAAAAAGTATTATCCTGAAAATCATCTCATCGGCACCTTGGAAAACAAAAACGCCCTCTCCTCAAAGGCGGCAATCAAAGAAGCTTACTACAGCGGAAAAGTCCTCGAGGTCCGTGCCACAGTCTGTGACAAGGATCACAACCTTCACGTTGACCTTGGTGTAATGAAGGGTATCATTCCGAGAAATGAAGGCGCAATCGGAATTGAGGACGGCTCTGTCAGAGATATTGCAATAATTTCAAGGGTTAACAAGCCCGTTATGTGTAAAATCATCGACTTCACCACTGACGAAAAGGGTGAAATCTGTGCCGTGCTCAGCCGAAAGGCAGTTCAGCTTGACTGCATGAGAGAGTACGTTTCAAAGCTTGTTCCCGGCCAGGTTATCGAAGCCGTTGTGACCCACATGGAGTCCTTCGGTGTTTTTGCTGACATCGGTGCAGGCATCTCTGCTCTTATGCCTATTGACAGCATCTCCGTTTCACGCATTCCCCACCCCTCGGCAAGATTTACCACGGGTGAAAAAATAAAAGCCGTTGTCCGCGGAATTGACGAAAACGGCAGAGTCACCCTTTCATATAAGGAGCTTCTCGGCACCTGGGAGGAAAATGCCGCACTTTTCAAGGCAGGCGAAACTGTTCCGGGCATTGTCCGCTCCGTTGAGCGCTACGGCATCTTCGTTGAGCTCAAGCCAAACCTTGCAGGTCTTGCCGAATATGTACCCGGTGTTGTTCCCGGTCAGCACGCAAGCGTTTACATCAAAAATCTCATCCCCGAAAGAATGAAAATCAAGCTCATTATCGTTGACTCCTTTGATGCTCAGTATCCCAACGAGCCTGTGGAATACTACAACAACGACTCCTTTATCGACCGTTGGGTATACTCTCCCGACTGCTGCAGCAAAAAAGTTGAAACTGTTTTTTGTGACTATGAGTTGACTCAGAGCGTAATTTGATATACAATTAAAAAGTACAGAAAATAAAAGGAAGGCGAAAATATGAAAAATAAAATCAAAAACATCCTCAGAAAGCGTAACGGCTCAATCAAATACGAGCTTACCCAGAGCGTGCTTACTGCCGCAACTGCCGCAGCTGACGCTATCTGTGCTCCCCCCGACATCACAAAGGCAAAGCGTGTGCTTTTCGTCCAGCCGCATCCCGATGACAATCAGATCGGTGCAGGCGGAACAATTGCTTATCTTCGCTCCCTCGGTGTTGAATGCTACGAGCTCACTGTTACCGATGACAGATTCGCTGAGCCCGAATACTTTGGCAAGGAAAACGATGTGCAGACCTTAAGACAGAAGGAGGCTCTTGCCGCACAGAAGAAGCTCGGCATGAAGAGCGCAGGCTTCCTCGGCTTTGCCGACAAGACAGATGCATCCGAAAGAGAGATTTCTCTTAAAATCGTTGAGGTTATCAGAAAAATCAAGCCCGACTATGTGCTTACCGCTGACCCCAACCTTGCAACAGAATGCCACAGCGACCACATCAAAATCGGTAACGCTGTGAAATTTGCGGCAATGGATGCTCTTTGCAATTTCTATCCCGATTTTGTTGACGGAAAGTTCCGTGAGGACACCTGGAGAGTAAAGGGTGTCGGCTTCTATTACACCGACAAGCCAAACACTCTTATTGATATCACCGAATTTGAAGAGCTCAAGATGGACAGCATCAAGTGTCATGTTTCTCAGGCAGAGCCTGCACTTCTTGCAGCAATTATGCTTCAGCAGAAGCTCTTTGCAGAAGGCACCGAATTCAAAGCAGCCGAGCCCCTTCGTATGCTCTCCTCACTTCAGATGCACTGCTTTAACCTCCCCGTTGCGTAAGAACGCATAAAAAGAAAGGATATTAAAATGGCAACAATTATTTATTGCTCAAACACAGGCTCATCAAAAAGATACGCTGAGCTTTTAAGCGAAAAAACAGGACTTCCCTGCGTGGATTACACAAAAAGAGCTGAGGTTTCCGCTGACGAGGAAATCATCTTTATCGGCTGGATTATGGCAGGTGCAATCCAGGGCCTCAAGGAAGTAAGAGAGTCATTTTCCAACATCAAGGCAATCTGCGGTGTGGGTATGATGAAGGGCGAAAAAGCCAACGAGGAAACCAAGGCAAAGAACGCTATCACCGAGCCCTACTTCTTCCTTCCCGGCGACTTTGATATGAGCAAGCTCAAGGGCATGTACAAAATGATGATGGGCATGATGCTCAAGATGATCAAGGGCAAAATCAAGGAAAGCGGCGACGAGAAGGCCGAAGAAATGATAAAAATGCTCGAAAACGGAATTGTTCTTTTTGATGAAGCTGAGCTTGAGCAGGTTATCGGATTTATAGCATAAACTGACAAACACAACAACAGACCCCACCGTTTTAAAAACGGTGGGGTAGATTTTTTATCTGCTCATTAAAACAATAATAAACATAATGACTATAACAAAAAACACAAAGGCAACATGCACAGCATTGAAGGTTCGTTTTACTGCCGAACTGTTTTTCACCCTGATGCTGTTAAAAATCATACCGCAAACAACACCTATTGTTCCGATAATCATAATAAAAAATTCCTTGTTGGGTATTGGCAGAAAAGCCAACAATATTGCAACAGCCACAAAACAGATACAAAGTGACAGCATTATTTTACTTGGCTTGTTTTTATTATCCACGATAAATCTCCTGAAAATCTTTTTATTCACCTGTTTTCTTTCGCCTCAACGCATAAATCAACCAAGCAATTGCATCGCATACAGCCGCACAGGACATTACGATGGCAATAATTGCTCCGGCAAATGCTCCGTCATCAATAAATCCTGTTCCTCCTGCGAAACATCCTTCAGCAAAAAGCAGCGCAATCAGATAACCTTCCAGAATCATAATCACGGGAACAAGACGAACAATCAGCTTCTTTGCCTTGAAGCATAAAATCAGCTGAAGTGCAAAAAACACAAGAGCCAAAGCCACATAAAATACATAAAGCATATCCGTCACCCTTTCTCAGTAATTATTATATCACACCTGTAAATCTCTTTTCAACATCTGGCAAAAAAAGGAGCTGTAAAAAACCTTCGTCTTTTACAGCTCCTGATATTTTATTCTGCGGACTGAAGCCTTATATCACCCGAAGTGTCGGGCGCAATTCCGAATTCCGCATTCCGAATTCCGAATTATTCTTCAGCGTCCTTCTTAGCTTCTCCAATAACCTTCTGAGCAACCATTGAAGGAGCGTCTTCGTAACGTGCAAAATCAAGAGTGAAGTAGCCTCTGCCTGCTGTTACGGAGCGGAGTGTTGTTGAGAAATCGCCCATTTCAGCCATAGGAACTTCAGCAACGAGCTCCTGCATTTTGGGTTCTTCTGCTGCGCCCATGCCGAGAACACGGCCACGGCGCTTTGTGATATCACCCATAATATCACCGAGGTTTGCATCGGGCATATAAACCTTAAGCTCACCGATGGGTTCAAGAATTACGGGGTTAGCCTGAGCCATACCGTTCTTGTAAGCAATCTTTGCAGCGGTCTTGAATGCCATTTCGTTTGAGTCAACGGGATGGTATGAACCGTCGTAAAGAACAGCCTTGAGACCTACCATGGGATAGCCTGCAAGAGGTCCCTTGAGGATAGCTTCCTGGAGACCCTTTTCAACTGCGGGGAAGAAGTTCTTGGGAACTGAACCGCCGACAACCTCTGTTTCAAAGATAAGACCTTCTTCTGCATGGGGCTCAAAGCGGATAAATACATCACCGAACTGACCTGAACCGCCTGACTGCTTCTTATGACGACCCTGAACCTGACAGCTCTTACGGATTGTTTCTCTGTAAGCAACCTTGGGGATCTTGAGGTCGATTTCTACGCCGTACTTTGCCTTGAGCTTTGAAACAACAACCTCAAGATGCTGTTCGCCAAGACCTGAAAGAACCATTTCCTTTGTTTCGTCGTTTGATACGAAGGAAACAGTGGGATCTTCTGCCATAATCTTACGAAGACCTGATGCAACCTTATCCTCTTCGCCCTTCTTCTTGACAACAACTGCCATTGAAAGTGAGGGAGCAGGGAAGCTTACGGGTGCAAGAGTGATGGGATTCTTTGCTGTGCAGAGTGTGTCACCTGTTGCAAGACCTGAAAGCTTTGTGATAACACCGATGTCACCTGTTGAAATTTCCTTAACGTCTTCCTGCTTGATACCGCTGACTGCAACAAGCTTACCCATTCTCTGAGTTTCGCCTGTTCTTGTGTTGAATGCAGGTGTTTCGTGTGTTATCTTACCTGCAAGAACCTTTACAAAGGACATCTTACCAACGAAGGGGTCAGCGATTGTCTTGTAGCAGATTGCTGCAAGAGGAGCGTCAGCCTTGCATTCGATTTCGATTTCGTCGCCGCTTTCTGTTGTTGCGATTTCTGGATCTGCCTTATCGGGTGAGGGAGCTGAGTAAACGATAGCGTCAAGAAGCATATCACAGCCGTCAACCTTTGTTGCTGAGCAAGCGTAAACAGGCCAGATTTCACCTGTTTCAACACCCTTTGTAAGGCCGTGGATGATTTCCTCGTCAGTAAGAGGCTCGCCTTCAAAGAACTTTTCCATAAGCTCTTCGTCAACTGTAGCAGCTGCCTCTTCACGGGCAGCTCTCATTGCAACGATGTTGTCGTCGGAAACAAGCTCGATTTCCTGGGGTCTGCCGTTGGGATACTTGAAGGCTCTGTTTGAGCAGAGGTTTACGAATGCCTCGCAAACGGGACCGTTCATATAGGGAACAACAACAGGGCAAAGCTTGTTGCCGAGCTCAGCCTTGAGAGCGTCAAAGGTCTTATAGAAGTCACGGTTGTCTGAGTCAACCTTTGTAGCTGAGCAAGCATATACGGGCCAGATCTCACCGGTCTCAACGCCCTTTGTAAGACCCTCGATGATTTCCTCCTGAGTGAGAGGCTCGCCTTCAAAGAACTTTTCCATAAGAGCTTCGTCAACTGTTGCAACTGCTTCTTCAAGAACTGCTCTCATATTAACAACGTTGTCGTCGGAAACAAGATCGATTTCCTG
>JAZKYQ010000094.1:0-17892 GCA_045612205.1 Acutalibacteraceae bacterium
CCCAAAGAAGGTGCACCGGTTGTTGCGGCTATGAAATCTGAGATTCCGGTTATAAACGCAGGTGACGGCGGTCACAACCACCCCACCCAGACACTCACCGACCTTCTCACAATCAAGCTCGAAAAAGGCAGACTCGATAACCTCACAATCGGGCTTTGCGGAGACCTTAAATTCGGCAGAACCGTACATTCACTTATTCAGGCTCTTTCAAGATATGAGAATGTTAAAATCGTACTCATTTCTCCTGATGAACTGAAGCTTCCTTCATATATCAAGAAGGATGTTCTTCAGAAGAACGGTATCGAATACGTACAGACAACTGATCTTGAAACAGTACTTCCTGATCTTGATGTTCTTTATATGACAAGAGTTCAGAAGGAACGCTTCCTCAGCGAAGAAGAATACATCCGTCTTCGCGACAGCTACATTCTTACAAGAGAAAAGCTTGTAAAAAGAGCAAAGGATGATCTTGTCGTTCTTCATCCTCTTCCCAGAGTTAATGAAATTTCAACTGATGTTGACGATGATCCCAGAGCTTGCTATTTTGAACAGGCGCTTTGCGGGAAGTTCGTGAGAATGTCACTTATTATGGAGCTTCTCGGGCTCAGTGTTGATTAAGGAGGGAAACAGTTATGCATATTGATTCAATTAAAGAAGGCATTGTTATTGACCACATTACCGCCGGTAATGCGATGAGAATTTACAACCTCCTTGGTTTAGATAAGCTCGAGTGCAGTATAGCAATCATCAAAAACGTTTCAAGTAAAAAGATGGGCAAAAAGGATATCATTAAAATCGACAGCAACATTGAAATTAACCTTGAAGCTCTCGGTTATATTGATCCGGGTATCACAATTGATGTTATCCGTGAAAGCAAGCTTGTTGAAAAAAGAAGCGTAGATCTTCCTGAGACACTTCACAGTGTTCTCAAGTGCAAAAATCCCAGATGCATTACTTCCTGTGAGCAAGAGCTTGAACAGGTATTTATGCTTACCGATAAGGAAAACAGGGTTTACCGTTGCATGTACTGCGAAGCAAAGGCTTAAAATGAATTGTCTGATTGACACATTCTGAAAATGATACAAGTTCATAAAATTAATAATTAAAAAATCCTCCTGTGGTATAGCTGATCATAACAGCTGCACAGGAGGATTCTATTGTTATTTATAAGTAATTCATGGACATTTCAGCTTATTTCCTTATGATATACTTTACTAATATGAAAAAATGTGATATACTCTTGAAAGCGATTTCTTGGAGGATATTAAATGAGTAGTATTATTTACGGGATAACTGCTATAGTTGCCCTTGCTTTAGTTATTGGTTATCTTGTTTTCTTTAAAAAAAGAGATACATGGTTGTTTTTGCTTTTCATAAGTGTTTTTCTTGTGAATGTGGGTTATTTTTCAATTTCTGTTTCACGCATGCTTGAAGAAGCTCTTCTTGCAAACAGAATTTCTTATTTCGGTTCGGTGTTTTTACCACTCTGTATGTTTATGTCAGTTATAGATGTCTGTCGTATAAAGGTACCAAAGGGTGTAACGGCAATGCTTCTTTGTATAAGTGCAGCTGTCTTTTTCCTTGCAGCAAGTCCGGGATATACCGATTGGTATTACAAGGATGTATCCCTTGAGATAATTGATGGTGTGGCAAGACTTGTTAAAACCTACGGTAAGTATCATACAGCATATCTTTTCTATCTGCTTTCCTATTTTGCTTCAATGATAGCTGTTGTGGCTTATGTAATAATCAAAAAGAAGATTACATCACATAAATATGCTTCAATGCTTATTACGGTTGTTTTTCTTAACATTCTTATCTGGGGTCTTGAACAACTCATACCTACGGAGTTTGAAATCCTTTCAATTTCATACATTGCAAGTGAGCTTCTGCTTCTCTTCCTTTTCAGCATTATGCAGGATTACGATGAATTGAAAAGTTTAAATAACACTTATGTGATGAGAAATTCTGTCGGACTGAATGAAGCTGAGATTAATGATAAGCCTGAGATCGAGAATACAATTGAGATAAAAGAAAAAATTGAGGCGGAAGATAAATCTGAAAAATCTCTTTCTGAACAGGTTTCCTATATTCTTGAATGTTGGGAGATTACTGAACCGCTTACCGGTCGTGAGGTTGAAGTCCTGACACTATTGCTTGACAACTGTAAGCGCAAGGAAATTGCAGAGAAGCTTTATTTGTCAGAAAACACTGTGAAAACACACACCTCACACATTTTTGCCAAGCTTGGTATTACAGGTAGAAACGAGCTTATTGAAAAAGCCAATGCAATATTAACTGCCTGATAAAATTCAGTTGCTTATTTCCAAAACGGAACAATGTTTGCAACATCACCCTTTTTTTACTGATATCACCCCTTACTTACGGTAAGGGGTGATTTTTATGATTGAGTAAATACGTATAATGTAAGCAGGAGTAGTATACTCAGAAAAGAATTGAAAGGAGATATTATTATGAAGAAAGGTTTTTGCGTTTTAATTACAGTTCTTATGCTTTTTACTCTTGTTGCCTGTGGCGGGGGAGATGACGGTGACGTAAGCGAAGGAACAACTGAAACCACAACAGAAGCGACCGCTACTGAAGCGGCGATTGTTGAACAAGAAGAGGGGACAGGTCCTGTTAAGCTTACTAATAGCTATCTTGAGCTTGTAATTCCCGAAGGATACGGCTATTACATTGACGATGCCAACACCGAGGAAGGTCAGGATCAGTTTCAGCTGATTATGGATCTTCGCAATGCTGACGGAAAAAGAATCGGTGAGCTTTTAATCAACAACAGAGGTGGCCTTGAAGGTGTTGATGCTTATGTTGATTCCTTGCTAAAGGAATATGAAGGTCAGGCGAAGGTTGAGGAAAGCCTTACATTTGGAGATTTTGATGTAAGACGCATTTCTGTAGCAATCAATGGCTTGAATAACTGCTACTATTACGGCTACTATCAGATTCCCGATGAGTCAGTTGCCTTCCGCAATGTACGTTTTGAGCTTGAAATTAACGAATATTACTATAAGGAAACAGGCTTCCCCACATCTGATCTTGAGGCGATTATTAATTCAATTGTAATTAAATGATTTAAACTTAAAGCCGTTTGACAAGGAGGATTTTTATGAAAAAAATATTTAAAATTGCATTTGTTGCATTGATAGCAGCAATGCTTATGTCGGTTGTTGCATCAACAGCATCTGCCATGGTTTCAGGGAAGCTTTACAGTATTCAGGCTTATACAGAAACCTTGCTTCGTCCGGGAGCGTATTTTCCAAGCTTTAAATGTGAAGACAGCATGTATGCAAAAGCAGAATGGTACAAATCAAACACTTATTCTGAAAACATTGACAGTTATGAAAAATGTACAGGTAATATTGTTGAAGACGGCTACAATTATGCTCTTGAGCTTACAGTTTTACCTCAAAAATACCATTGGTTTGATTCCTCAACTCCTGTTAAGGTGATGGAGCTTTCTACACCTAACGGTTTTTATACTCCGCATAGCTATACAACATATAACCCGAACGTTAAAGGTCAGAACTGGGGTTACAAACTTTTATTCTTTATTGAGAAAGAGGATATCGGATGCCGTGCTGTAAGAACCTGGGAAGCGTTCCGATCAGCTATTGAAGGCGACGAATATAACAATATCCGTCTTGATAAAGATATTCGCGGAGAAAATGAGCTTGGCAAGGATACATTCAAGAATATTGTAGTTAACGGTACAAAATCCCTTGATCTTCACGGTTACAAGCTTGAGTTTGTAGATAAATCCAATGTTGATGAGAGCACTGACTTTACATTGCCTTCATCAAAAAGAATGTTCTATATTCCTGAAGGCTCCGATCTAACTATTGATGATACGGTAGGCTCAGGTGAGCTTCGTTTTAACGGTTATATGCTTGACGTTCATCTTTGGGCAGTGCTTTTCTGGGATACCAATCATTATTATAATTATGCAGCAAGAAATCTGTTTGAGGTTGACGGTGGTAAGCTTACGGTAAACGGCGGTTCACTTCATGCAGGCAGCGCAAAAGAACAGTATCTGCAGGATAAGATGGCAAATGCATATCAGATTGTTACAGGTACTCCTATTGTGGCAATCAAAGGTGATGTTATAATCAACGGCGGTTCAATCAACGGCTATTCAGTTGACCCCAACGGTTCGGGTGCAGGCAATGTAATTTATGCACAAGAAAGTGCTAACGTAACTGTTAACGGTGGTACTTTACGTTTGTGCGGTGACGGTCATCTTATAACCGGTACACCTGTTATTAACGGTGGTGTATTTTGCAATGAGTCATATTTTAATATCAGAACTACTCAGGTAATTCATGTAAGCAATAATTTCAAAAAAGGCGGACTTTGCATGTTTGCCCTGAAGGATGAATCATGGAAAAACGGTAAAACTGATGTTTACATAAATGACGCCAAGGTTGCGTACAGAGATAAACTCAGCTTATACGCTTTTTCTTTAGTTGATACAGAAGTAAAATTTGAAAAGATCAAGGCAAGCGGTAGCGTTTTCTTCACTTCAGATACAGTCATAGGTAAAGCTATAAGTGCAAATCTTAACGGTCTTATAGCAGATGAATACAAGGACAATCCTTCTGCTGTCAGATTCACCTGGCAGTCTGCGGCTGCCGGTACAAACAGATGGATTGACGATCAGGAGCAGATGGGACTTCTTTATACTCCGGACAGCACAATGGACGGAAGAAAACTTCGCCTTATGGTTACTGTTGACGGTTATGACGGAAGAGTTTACAGTCCTACAGTTATCGTAACCAAACAGAGTCAGGATTATGGAGCACCTCCCGTGAAGCCTTCTCTTACTGTTGATTATTCAAGCGGAAAAATAAAGATTGAGAACTACAGTGCCGATCAGCAGTATGCTCTTACACAGAGTGCAGCAGTTCCTGATTGGGATACAGCAAGACAGCCTTCAAGCGGAGCAGTATATACAGGTCTTACAAAGGGACAGAAGTATTATGTTCATACACGCTATAAGGAAACTGACGAAAAGAAGGCAGGCTCCAAGGTTCTTTACACAGCTGTTGAGATTAAAGAAACAGTTTATGTAACAGGCATTGAGCTTGAAGCCGAAAAATTATATGCCCGTTCGGGTGAATATGTGAAAATCACAGTTAAGCCTATTCCCGAAAACGCTACTAATTTCAGCGGCATCCTCGGCAAAAACTGGAGTATTAATAGCGGCACAGGTTCAACAGCAAAGCTTTATGCAACTCTCAGGGGTATGGCGTTAAATGATGACACGTATTACACAACAGTTTATCTTTACGGTCAGGCTTCAGAAACAACAAGAGTTTCAGCTGAACATACAATCGGATATAACAATGTTTTAATGGATAATGTTACTGTTGAAAGAGCAGACGGCTATGGCAGATACAGCTTCGGAAGCTCTGAGATATCCTTCCGCTCAGAAACGGGCGCATCAAATATTACTGTTGCAAGAGGTACAAGTGCAATAGTTTCTCTTGTTAACTCAAGTAATTTCGGTGATAAACCTATTGATACAATCGGTTGGTCAAAGTATAGCGGTGATACTGTCAGCGGAATTTCTATTACAAGAATTGATGATACGAATAAAGTTATTGTTAAGATAGATGGAAATTCAACAATCGGTACAGCATATTACAACTGTGTTGTAAATGGTACAACAATGAGCAATAAGCTTTGTGTTACTGTAGTTGACGCTGATATACCTGCTGAAGAAATTATACTTAATGAGTCTGCTATTCTTATAAAGAAAGGCGAAAGCAAGGAACTTGTTGCAAAGGTTCTTCCGTTAAATTCAACTGATAAAGTTGTATGGAGCACTTCCGATACAGGTGTTGCTACGGTGGTTAACGGTAAAGTTACTGCAAAATCAGCAGGTGAAGCTTACATAACTGCAAAAGCAGGGGAATGTGAGACAATATGTAAGGTTACAGTAAGTGATAAGGCTGATGAATATGCTGTTGATGTAACATTTGGTACAAGCTCACTCAGCTTTGCTTCAAAAGGTCAGCAGGTCACGGTTACAGCTGACAAGGCACCTGAAAACTGTGCCTTTGATAAGTGGATTGCAAGCGGTGTAACTCTCAGTAAACCGACAAACTCAAAGCTTACATTTACAATGCCCGGAAATAGCGTTTCTCTCACAGCTACATATAAAGTTGTATCCCTCGGTAAACCTTCAACCGTGACTGCAACACAGAGTACTAACTCAGTTACTCTTACTTGGTCACCTGTTCCCGGTGCAGAAGATTATAAGATTTATCAGATGGTGAACGGTAATTGGTCTTCTCTCGGAACAACAAAGAATTTGACCAAAACTGTTGAGAAACTTTCTGCAGGAACAAAATATACATTTGCCGTGCGTGCAGGCTGGAAAAAGGACGGAAGTTTCAAGTGGGCTGATTCTTATTCAACGATTAATACAGCAACCAAAGCTCTTAAGCCTTCAAAGATTACTGCAACGCAGAGTACAAGTTCAATTAAGCTTACCTGGAACAAGGTTCCCGGTGCAACGGGATACAGAATTTACTACAAGTCAGGTAACAGTTGGAAGGTTTCGGTAAGTGCTACTGCAGCTACCACTCATACCTTCAAAAATCTTAAAGCAGGTGCTGAATTCACCTTTGCAATCCGTCCCTATATTAAGACAGACAGTGGAGTTGTATGGTCTTCTTATTCGGAGTTTACAACTGCAACAAAGCCGGCTTCTGTAACTGTGAAGGCTTCGTCAAAGTCAAGCGGTAACATTACTCTTAACTGGAATCAGGTTGCTGGTGCTGACGGTTATCAGATTTTTTATAAGACAGGTAACGGATCGTACAAGCTTTATAAAACGGTTAAAGCTTCAAGCAAGAGCTTCACTTTCTCAAACCTTAAGAGCGGTGCGAAATTTACTTTCGCTGTTCGTGCAGGTATCAAGACAAGTGGCGGAAACATCTATGGCGGATATACTTCCGCTACGGTTACAGTCAAGTAATTTATAAAGTCTGGTTGCATTTGGTAATAGAGTATAAATTTTATATGATAATAGGTTGACTTTTTATTAAATGTAAATACAATATAATTATGTAATAATTTTAAGGAGGAAATATTCATGCGAAACACAAAAAAATTTTTAGCACTCATTCTTACTCTTGTGTGTGCAATTACGGTTGCGGCCTTTTCATCCTCAGCGGCAGAAGTAGAAAAGATTGAGGTTGAAAGCTGGTCACAGTTCAGAGATGCTCTTATGAACCATAATAATTTTGACCCGGTTGAAATCAAGCTGACCAGAGACATTTCGAGAGAATTTGATGATTATGAGGATTTTGATTACGGGCTTTTTGCTGTAGCCGGCAACAAAACTCTTGACCTTAACGGCCGTACCATTACCGCTGAGGTTACAATCGGAGAAGAGAATGCTCAATACCTCGGAGGCAATCACTTTCCGTATTTATTCAGCTTTTATTATGCAAACAGCTCACTTACCATCAAGGATACAAGTGATGCTCAGACAGGTAAGGTGCATTATGATGCTTCTCTTGTTTCGGCAAAGAAGTATATAACCTCTCCCATCTGTAACATTTTTAATGTTACCAACGGCAATGTTACTATTGACGGCGGTACCTTTGAGGTCGGTCACGAAAGATCAGATTGGATAACTGCTTACTATGTTAACGGTAAGCTTTTCACAGGTACTTTACGCACTCAGGTTTACGGTACAGTATTCAGTGTAGGCAAGGATGCTGCACTTACCGTTAACGGCGGTACATTCATCGCAAGAGGCGGTCATTTTATTGAGGATAAAACCTATAAAAGTGCATACACATCATATGTATTTGATAAAAAGTCCTCGACTGACAGCTCAATTGAAATAAACGGCGGTGAATTTATAGGTAAGGGCGGAGCCGCTATATTCAGCAGCAGTACACACCGTTTCGACATAAACATCAGAAACGGTGTGTTCAGAACAAGCGGTATTGATAATGTGCTCTTCCGTTACGATGGTCTTGACGGCGGTAACCTGAAAAAGGGCGATATGCAAATTACGTCCAGTATGATTGCCGATGGTATTGAAAATAAGGTTATCTTAAACGACAATAAGAATTATATGTATGCTCCCGGCTCTTCTCCACAGATTTTCTTCAGAAACAACTACGATACTTCAATCTGTACTGTTTATGATTTCATAAAAGAGACTCCCGAAATTCCCGATGACAGAGTTACAAGCCTTCTTGATGATTATCGCATCGGTACAAACAGCGTGATTGCTTATCAGGAAAAGCCTCTTCCCAAGTATATGACGGATGCGGGCTTCAGCACAATGTTCAGCTTTATTGTACGTGACAGCTCAAATACAATTATAGCAACCAAGGGCGGTACCGGTTTAAAGGAATATAATCTCACAAACATCAAGAATCCCGGTCAATACACTATCACAACAAGCTTTGACCTTTTGTACAACAATGCAGTTATTGACAAGACAGAACATACATTTATATTCAACGCTTATAAGTCCTGCTCACATGCATACACAACTATCAGCAATACTGCAACCTGTACATCCTCAGGTACAAAGACAGAAAGATGCACAAAGTGCGGTGAAACAAAGACTTCAACCGCTGCTTCACTCGGTCATATATACGGCACTTATGACTGGTCTTACGACGGTAGCAGTCACTGGAGATATTGCTACAGATGTAATCAGACTGTCAATGAGGGAATCCACGGTTACAGAGCAGGTGAAAGCGTATGCGTTACCTGTGGATATGACGATAGCTGCACGTGGGGCAACGCTATGGACACCGAATACGATGCAAATTACCATTGGTGGCCTTGCGATACCCACAGCCTCGATGAGAGATGCCCCAACAACCATCAGCTTGAAAAAGAGCTTCATACAGTTTGCTCTATTGAAAACACCGGCACACTCGAACATCCCGCTGAAACAGAGTATAGCTGTCAGACCGGCTATGTATGTGACGGCTGCGGTGAATATTTCGGTGCAACAGGTGAACATAAGTGGGTTCAGGTGCCTATGAGAGAAGGCGGTCTCAAGCTTGCAACCTGCACAACAGACGGTTATATCAAATATAAGTGCGAATATGACGGCAAGTATGACTGTAAGGGTAACAAGATAACCTGCAGTGCAACAAAGACAATAACAATACCTGCAACCGGTCACAGCTTTGATTATGATGATCCCACAAGCTGTACAGCAACATGTACAGAGGATGGCTATTATACCTACACCTGTACCGACAGAGTATGTACCGCTACTACAATTAAGCCAGTTTCAGCTCTTGGTCACCTCTATGATAGCTGGACAGAAAAAACTCCTGCTACCTGTGAGAACGACGGTGTAATCGAGGGCACTTGTATCAGAGCCGGTTGTACACATAAGGAAACAATGTCTATTTCAGCAACAGGACATAGCCTTGGTATGCCGGAAACTGTTAATGAACCTACATGTACTAAAAAGGGTAAGGCTATTGCAAAATGTACAGCTGAAAACTGCAATGCAACTGAGGAAACAGAAATCGATGTAGTTGCTCACGAATTCACAGAAAAGATAACAGATGCTGGTCACCTTGTTTCTCCTGCAACAACAGAAAGTCCTGCAGTTTATAAATATGACTGTGTAAACTGTGATGCAATCAGCGATACACTCACTTTTACACATGGCGAAAAGCTTGCTGCACTTGGAGTAACAGATAAAATTACTGCAACTCAGTCAACGGGTGAAATTACACTTACATGGAACGCAGTTGAAGGCGCAACAGGCTACAGAGTTTACAAGAAAGTTTCAGGAAGTTGGGAAAAGCTCGGTCATGTAGCGAACACAGTTGCTGTTATCAAGAAGCTTTCTGCCGGCACAAAGTATGATTTTGCCATCAGAGCTTATAAGAATGATGGTGGCACAGTAATCTGGGCCGATGAATTTGCAACTATCAACACAGCAACAAAGGCTGTTGCACCCGCTAAGGTTTCTGCAACGCAGAATACATCAGCAATCAAGCTCACATGGACAGCCTCTGAAGGTGTGGACGGTTACAGAATTTACTATAAGTCAGGCTCAAGCTGGAAGGTAACCGTTAAAGCAACTTCTTCTACTACACATACCTTCAAAAACCTTAAAGCAGGAGCAAAGTTTACATTCGCAATTCGTCCTTACATAAAGACAGAAAGCGGAATTGTGTGGTCAGATTTTACAAGCTTTACAACTGCAACTAAGCCTGCAGCTGTAACTGCTAAGGCTACATCTTCTTCAACAGGTAAAATCAATCTTACTTGGAATTCTGTAAAAGGTGCTGACGGATACCAGATTTTCTATAAGACAGGTAACGGCTCATATAAGCTTTATAAGGTTGTGAATGCATCAACAAAATCCTTGAGCTTCTCTAACCTTAAGAGTGGTACAAAGTTCACATTTGCAGTGCGTGCAGGTATTAAAACTAGCGATGGAAATATATTTGGCGGATTTAATGCGTCAGCTGTAAATGTTAAATAATTAATCACACGGGACGGTGATTCAGAGTGAAAAAAGAGAAATCAGGTAAAGGTTTTATTCTTTCGATGATAATCAGTCTGATTTTTAATCTTGAATGGACCGTCCCGGCATGGATTTTTCTGGGTTTGCATTTTTGGAAGGGGATTTCACTGTGGTGGTTCATTACAAGCATTATTTTATGGATAGTGTTTGTTGTGTTGCGTGTCGTGATTTTCGGTTCGCTTGCAAAGGTAGGAAATTACAGAGATCCACCCAAGGAGAATAAAAACCCTTATTCACAAAAGGAATATAAAAAGAAATAAATTATAAAGGAGAAAGTATTATGGGACTTATTAAGGCTGCTTTTGGCGCATCAGGCGGCGTAATGGCTGATCAATGGAAAGAGTTTTTCGTTTGTGAGTCATTGCCCAACGATGTTCTTATGAGAAAAGGACAGAAGAAAACAACAGGTCGTTCATCTAACTACAAGGGAGACGTAAATGTCATCACTTCAGGCTCAGGCATTGTCGTTGCTGACGGTCAGTGTATGATTATCGTTGAGCAGGGTAAGGTTGTTGAGATTTGTGCTGAGCCTGGTGAATTTACTTACGACGCATCAACAGAGCCCAGCATTTTTGCAGGATCATTCGGTGAAAGTGTAAAGGCTACCTTCAAAAATATCGGTAAGCGTTTCACTTATGGCGGTGAAGCTCCGAAAGATCAGAGAGTTTATTATTTCAACACAAAGGAAATACTCGACAATAAATTCGGAACACCCAATCCATTTTCATTTGAGGTTGTCAATAAAAGGCTTAATCTCTTCCGTACCGTTCAGGTAAGATGTAACGGTATCTATTCCTATAAGATTAGCGATCCGCTTCTTTTCTATACCGAAATCTGCGGAAATGCGACCTATGAGTTTACAAGAGCAGAGATTGACGGACAGCTTAAGGTTGAGTTTATCGATGCTCTTCAGCCTGCCTTTGCAGAGCTTTCGGAGCTTGAGCTTCGTCCCGCACAGATTCCCGCACATACTGCGGAGCTTAAAAATGCCGTAAATAACGCTCTTAAATATACCTGGACAGAAAAGAGAGGTATTTCCGTTTCCTCTATCGCTATGAATCCCATCAGCCTTACTGATGAAGACAGAGCGGTAATTCAGCAGATGGAGGACGATGCAACTCTCGGCTCGAATCCCTTTATGATGGCAGGCAGAGAGGCTGCTGCAAGAGCAAAGGCTATGGAATCCGCTGCAGCTAACCCGAACGGAGCTATGATGGGCTTTATGGGTATGAACATGGCTATGGGAGCAGGCGGCGGCTTTAACCCGATGGATATGTATAACGCAGGTGTTGCACAGCAGCAGGCACAGCAAGTTCAGCAGACACAGCAGCAGACAGCTCCTGCCCCCACACCTGCACAGGGCGGTTGGAAATGCTCATGCGGTAATACTGCTACCGGTAATTTCTGTACTGAATGCGGAAGTCCAAAACCTGTTCAGACAGAGGGTTGGACTTGTGCTTGCGGTAACGTTAATAAAGGTAAATTCTGTTCTGAATGCGGCGGCAGAAAGCCTGAGGGTGCACCGCTTTATCAGTGTGACAAATGCGGCTGGAAGCCCGAGGACCCACACAATCCGCCGAAGTTCTGTCCCGAATGCGGTGACATCTTTGACGAAAGCGATATTAAATAATTAATTTAAAGGAGAAAATATTATGGGACTTTTTGATAAGAAATTCTGCGACATCTGCGGCGATAAAATAGGAATGCTCGGAAACAGAAACCTTGAAGACGGCAATATGTGTAAAAACTGTGCCAAAAAGCTTTCACCCTTCTGTGATGACAGAAGACGTTCAACTCTTGAGCAGATCAAGGCTCATCTCCAGTACCGTGAAGAAAACAAAAATGCTCTTCGTGCATTCAATCCGTCAATGTCCTTTGGTGAAAGCAAAAAGGTTTATATTGACGCAATGAACAGAAACTTTGTTGTAACGAGCTTTACTCCTAACAACTGGGCTGAGGAAAACCCTGATGTTATGCCTATAGCTTCGATTATTTCCTGCTCTCTTGACATTGATGAGGACAGAGATGAAATTTATATGCAGAACGGACAGGGACAGAATGTAAGCTACAATCCTCCGAGATATAACTTCAGCTATAACTTCAAGCTTAAGTTTATGGTGAACAATCCTTATTTCGATGATTTTACAGTAAAGCTCAATACCTTCAGTGTTAAGGATATGGGCTCAATGGAATATAACCGCTATCAGAAGATGGGTATGGATATTATGAATGCTCTCGGTGTCGGTGGCGCTGTAAATATGACAGGCGGAATGGGCATGAACAATATGGGTGGTATGCCTATGAATAATATGGGCTATCAGCAGAATCCTTATGCTCAGCAGAATCCCTACGGTCAGCCCCAGCAGAACATGTATGCACAGCAGAATCCTTACGGTCAGCCTCAGCAAAACATGTATGCACCTCAGGGTGGATATCAGCAGAATCCCTACGGTCAGCAGATGCCTCAGCAGAATATGTACGCGCAGCAGAATCCTTATGCTCAGCCTCAGCAGAACATGTATGCGCCTCAGGGCGGATATCAGCAGATGCCTCAGAATAATGCCAGCTTTGCACAGCCTGTATCTTCCACATGGAAGTGCGAAAGCTGTGGAACTGTCAATGAAGGTAAGTTCTGTATGGGTTGCGGTGCTCCCAGAGGTTAAAAGACCTTGAAAACAAAAATTTTGATCATTATTGAAGTTGTTATTCTGTTGGTGATATCAGTGTTTATTTTAAAGGGTATTTTTGCAAATACTGTTGTTGATAAAACGGGAATGGTAAGAAGTCCCGAAGACGAAATCGTGCTTTGTCGTTATTCAAGCGGCGGAGGTATGGATGGCTTGTGGGAATCTCTTGAAATACGAGAATCAAAAAACGCAGTAGCAATAATCTTTTATGAGTACAGCAGTATGACCTCTGATAAGAATTTTTCTCAACGTGTTGAAGTTTCCGTTGACGTCTTGAATGAAATAAGGTCTATCTGTAAAAAGTACAGTATATTTTCTTGGGGCGAGCTGAAAGACAGCGATGAGCTTCTCCTTGATGCTCCCGTGACAACGGTTTATGTTTCAACAGGAGATATCAGCTATTCTTACAACAGCAATCAGGAAATACCAAAATATGCCTACGGGATAACAACAGAGCTTTACGATGTTATGCACAATTATTTAAAAGGAGTTGATTAAATGTCAACCTTGTTAGAACAAAAATGTCCTTGCTGCGGCGGTGCAATAGAGTTCAATGCGGGAACACAGAATATGAAGTGTCCTTACTGTGATAGCGAATTCGATATTCCGGCAATGCAGCAGGCTGCTGATACCTCAGCAAATATAGGTCAGGACAATTTTAACTGGAACAGTCAGGGGGCGGAGTGGCAGCCTGATGAAATAGGCGGAATAAGCGTTTACACCTGTAAATCCTGCGGCGGTGAAATTGTTGCTGACGCTACAACGGGTGCCACAACCTGTCCTTACTGCGATAACCCCGTGGTAATGACAAGTCAATTTGCAGGCGGTCTGAAGCCAAATCTTATAATTCCCTTCAAATATGACAAAAAGGCGGCCAAGGAGGCTTTAAATAAGTTTATCGCTTCAAAGAAAATGGTGCCGAAGATTTTTAAGGATCAGAAGCATATTGATGAAATCAAAGGAATTTATGTGCCGCACTGGCTCTTTACAGGTACTGCGGTTGCAAATGCAGATTTCAATGCTGAAAAAATCCTCACTTGGTCTGACAGTGATTACAGATATACTCAGACGGATTATTTTAATTGCTTCCGTAGCGGTAATATGGACTTTTTTAATGTGCCTGTTGACGGATCATCCAAAATGGATGATGCTCTTATGGAATCAATTGAGCCCTTTGATGTAAGCCAGGGTGTACCCTTTAACACAGCGTATCTTGCAGGTTATCTTGCTGATAAGTATGATGTTGATATTGATACAAGCATCCCCAGAGCTAATGAAAGAGTTAAGCAAAGCGTAGTTGCAGCGCTCGGTAGAAATGTTCGCTCGGAAGGTTATTCTGCTGTTCATCCTAAAAATTCACAGGTTGATATCGCAAACGGCTCTTATGCTTACGCTCTTTATCCGGTCTGGATTCTTAACACTACATGGAACGGAAAGAAATACACCTTTGCAATGAACGGTCAGACAGGAAAATTTGTCGGTGACCTTCCGCTTGATAAGGGTGCCTTCTGGAAGAAGGTCGGAATGCTTACGCCTGTTATGGGTGCAGTCGCTTATGCTGTCATTTGGGCGATAGAAAATATGTAAGGAGGTAAAGACGATGAAAAACAAAATATTTGCTGTTTTAACTGTGATTCTTCTTTGCCTTACAATGGTTGTCTCTGTTTCGGCTGCGGATACGCATATTTTTGATTCAACCAATATGTTCGGACAACAGGTTGCAGACCTTGAAGCATATGCACAGAAAATAGAAGATACATATAATTTTGGCGTAATTCTTGCAGTCATTGATTCAGCACCGGATGACTACACTTACGGTTACTGCGAAGAGTTGTATAAGGCAGAATCTGATAAGGAAAACGGTATTGCTCTTGCATATAATTACGGTGATAACAAATACTCCTTCTATTGTGCCGGTAATGCAGAGAATCTTATCACAGCTGACATTCAGTCTGACATACTCTGGCATGCCTTTGCTTATCCGGAAACTTATTACGAGGGCGGTTATGCCTACCTTGTAGCTTTGGAAGAGATTTTAAGTAAGGCAGATGTGCTTTCTTCTCCGGTTGAAACAACTGAGGCAACAACTGAGTTTATACCCTCTGACAGAACCTTACCTCTCGTTGCAGATAATGCAGACGTGCTCACAGACAGTCAGGAAGCTGAGCTTATTACAAGACTTGAGGAGCTTGGTGCGGCAAATGCGCTTGAGGTTGCGATTGTTACAGTTGACAGTAACGAGGGTAAGACCCCCGAAGCATTTGCTGATGATTTCTATGATTGCAACGGTTACGGCTACGGTGAGAATGATGACGGTTTTATGGTGGTTTATAACACAGGTAAGCTTGACGGCAACAGAAACGTATGGATATCAACTCACGGTAAAGCAATAAGCTTACTCTCCGATATGGATATCGATATAATCGTTGAAATGATTATACCTGCGTTGAAAAACGGCGATTATGTCGGTGCATTCAACACCTTTATTGATGAATCAGCAGGTTACATTCAGGTGGCAAATCCGATTTATAGAATTTTTGCCTGTCTGGTTATCGGCTTCGCATTAGCTTTCTTTATTGTTAAAATTCAGGCTTCAAAGCTTAAGACAGTTAAAATGCAGGTAAACGCTGCAGATTATGTCGGAGATGTTGTTATCACAAGTCGCTATGATAACTTTATGTACAGAAACATTGACAAATCACCGATTCCGAAGGAAAGATCAGGTTCGGGTTCAAGCTCGACTCACACAAGCTCTTCGGGTAGAACTCACGGCGGTGGCGGAAGAAGCTTTTAATTAATGAGTTAAACGGTGTATATTTTGTACACCGTTTAATGCTTAGAAAGGAGAAATATTATGGGACTTTTTGATAAGCTTAAAAGCAACCCTGCTTCTGCACCGCAGAATGTGCAGACAGGCACGAACAAAAGCGTAACAATATCATTCATCAGTTTACCCGAAACCCTTGAAGGCTTCAAAGCGCTTCCCGAAGCGAAGCTTGACACACCATTCGATACAGCTGCACTTACAATTCTTGCATTCTGCTTTTATCCTGATAACAAGGATTTATCCTTGCAGATGCTCGATTTTTTAAGAGGTCCGAGACCTTTGAGTGTTATGGATAAGCAGTTTATTGCTGACCGATTCAGAGAGAAGGATTATGTGCCCCGTTCATATTTTTCAGGTGCAACACCTGAGAATATTTATCTTCCTTCAGAGCCTTACACAATAACCGTAAGTGAGAATCCTTATTCATATCAGAATGAAGGTTATGCTACTCTCTATGTAACATCGGGAGGTGCGGACAGTCCCAGAAGTGTACAGCTTCGCCTTGCAAAGGACGGCAAATGGTATCTTTGGGAGCAGTATCTGCTTGCAGATATAAGAAAGCCCGAAAGCGAAAATCCCTGGGCGTAATATTATAAAAAAAGAGCCAACTGATTTTGTCAGTAGGCTCTTTTGAATTATTAAGTTAATCCTTTGATGTGAAATTATGCTTATCAATGAAGATAACAATGATTGGAATCAGCACCAGCTGAGCGATAATTCCCGGAATAGCGTTTGCTACGGCGTTTGTCCAGAAGACAGATAATCCGAACTTCTGAAAGCTGAAGCCTACACAGGCAAGCTGAACAATTCCCCATATTATTCTGCCTGCAATCATCGAAAGGATCAGAGATATGTATATGCTTGATTTTTTCTTTGGGAGAAGCTTATAAAGAAGTCCCGACATAAATCCGTAGGTTGCAAGCTCAAAGGCCATTGCAACGGCTTTCGGAAAAAGTGTAGGCATGCCGAGGATGAAAGAGCGCAGAAGGGGAGCGATAAAGCCTGTTGCAAGTCCCCAGGGACCGCCGCAGATGTAACCGCAGAGAATAACAGGAATATGCATCGGCAGAAGCATATTACCGATTTGCGGAATCTGACCTGTGAAAAAGGGGAGCACAAAGGCAAGGGCAAGGAACATTGCTGAAAGTGCAAGGTTGTTGATATTGTTTTTGCTTTTCATTGGACATCCTTTCAATTTATATATAGCTTTACATAGTTGTTTTGTGTGAATGATGCTATTGTACAACAGAATCCGTTTCAATTCAATAAGTAAAGGTAATTTTATGCAATCTTTTCAGTCGTGTTATAATTCTTTTTAATTATTTAAAGTGCTTTTTTCTATTATAGCTATTGACATATAGGTTTAAAAGATGTAAAATTTATGTGAATATAAAATGGCTATAGCTATAGTCATTAAGGAGGTTTTAATTTTGAAGAACAATTCATTCAAAAAATCGATGTCAGTATTCCTGTCAGTACTGATGCTCCTTACCTGTTGGGTATGGGTAGCTCCGACAGAGGCTGAGGCGGCTGCGACTCTCAGTACATACAGAACTGCTGACAAGTATGGTACTCCTTATTGGAATGGTTCAGATGTTTACTATTCTAAATGGAAGTCCGGCTCAACTTATACTAAATTTACATGGCCGAAGCACATTTATCTTGATAAAAGTGAAAGCCTTCAGTCAGCAGGTTATTACTATACCGTTAACTGGCTTTACGGTACAGGCACTGACTACCGTACAATAGGTAACGGCTTTATCTTCGGTGGTTGGGGAATCGGATCAGGTTATCCCACAAACTATTACACAATGACAAAT